>JAPKZA010000384.1 GCA_026394015.1 Acidobacteriota bacterium | reverse complement strand
GCCGGAAGCGTTTTGCGACTCCGAAGCCGTCAATCAGGTTCTCACGAATTTGATCGATAACGCCCTGAAATACTCCCCCGAAAATGGCTCCATCGTCGTCGGCGTGCGCGATCTCGCCCCCCTTCCGTTCACCGAAATCTTCGTCCAGGATTCCGGCATCGGCATCCCCCCGGAAGATCTCTCCCGTTTGTTTGAGCGTTTCTATCGCGTCGACAAGGCCCGTTCGCGGGAACTCGGCGGCACTGGACTCGGCCTGGCGATCGTCAAACACCTCGTAAAGGCGCAGGGCGGGGAAGTCCGCGTACAAAGCGAAGTGGGCCGCGGGTCCGAATTTTCCTTCACCCTCCCCCACGACGACCTTGGAATGAGTGAACACAGCGATATTCGCTCACAATTAACCGTTTCGTAACGCAATTGAAACAGCACTCGCAGTAGCTTGGAAGAGTAATGAAAAAGATTGTTTTGATCGAGGACGATAGCGACCTGTTCGCGTTGCTCAAGTACAACCTCGAGAAGGAAGGTTACTCTTTTGCCGGTTCTCAAACCGGGAAAGGAGCTCTCGAATTGTGCAAGCGGGAGCGGCCGGACCTCGTGATTCTCGACATCATGCTCCCCGATTCGGACGGGTTAGAGATCTGCAAGGCGATTCGGAACCATCCCGATTTGGCGAACACCCCGGTGATCTTTCTCACGGCGCGCGCCACGGAGACGGACCGCATTGTCGGCCTCGAACTCGGCGCGAACGACTACATCGTCAAGCCCTTCTTCGTCCGCGAACTCATCGCCCGCATCAAAATCCAATTCCGTGGCCAGGTCCAGCCTGTCCGCACGTTGAAGGCTGGCGGCCTGGAACTGGACCGCAATGCCTGCCGCGTCTTCTTGAGGGGCGGGGACTTGACGCTCACCGCCACCGAGTTCCGCCTCCTGGAGTTCTTGATGACTCGCCCGGGCGTCGTCTTCAGCCGCGAGCAACTGCTCAATTCGGTCTGGGGCCACGACCGCGCCGTCACGGACCGCACGGTGGATGTGTACGTCCTCCGCCTGCGTCAGAAGGTGGAGACGGACCCGACGAATCCCTTGTTCATACGCAGCGTGCGAGGTTTCGGCTACAGCTTCAGCGGCAGCGGAGAACTGGTCGTAGAGCCGACCGGAGAAAGCGCCAGCGCAGCCCGCTAACGGCAACCCGTTAGAAAAAGCCGCGCAGCGAGAATGCCGGATCGCCGAAGGGCTCTTGATGATTGACCGCGTGCACATGATGATCGCAATACAGCCGATGTATTCGGTATCGCAGGTTGTGGGGCACCCCAAAAGGGATGAGCGCGATTCTCTACCTAGAGCGGAAGCACAACTGGGTAGAGCAACACTTCTGGACGATGTATCTGGCCTTCCACTTGGCCGTTGCTCCACGGCAGGACGACGGCGGCGGTGACGGCTTTTTCGTCGCGAAGCAGTCCGTCACAGAGTTGGTTGATTTCCGGTAATCCTGTTTGGTTCGCTTCGCGGATCGAGTTCTGCAGCTTGACCTTCTTTTCGATAAACGGCATTAGCTTGTCGTTCTGATTCTTGTGGTCAGTGGCGACGGGGAGGTAGAGCGTCCCGGAGGCTTCGTCGAGCAGGGCGAGGGGAACGCCCGCTTTGGCGCAACTGGTCGCGCATTGTTCGTGCTTTTCGCCCTTGCTGCTGTGAGACATGTAGCAGCCTGTGTCGACGACGAGACTGGTCATCGTGATCTTTTTGCCTTGGTCGCCATGGCTGTGTTGGGCGATGGCGAGAGAGGCTCCCGCGAGAAGCAGGAGGAGGGTGGTTTTCATCGATTATTCTGCCTTTGGCTTTTGATGGAAGAGCATTCTCTGGGCGTGTTCGCCCAACGAGACGGGGTCATGAAGGCGCAGAAGACTCAGGCTTTCCGCGTTGCCGAGAAGGCGCAGCTTTCGCGGCAAACCTTTTCGGTTTCGCTCTGGGGGGCTGAAGGCGGGCCGGGTAAACTTTAGACCCGGAGGACCGAGGAAAGGACGAGGGGGCTCTGGCCGGGGACTTTCTGGGAGGTCACCGAAAACGGAGTTGCTGAGAGCACCGGGACGAGCTGGGCTTCGATGGCCAAGGTTGCCAACGAAACGGTGTGGAAGTCAAAAGCAGGAGAGGCTTCGGTGCGCTCTTCGGCAATCCATTCTGGATGGGAACAAGACTGACCACTAGCGGGCGGGGAAGAGTTTCGAGATTCGTCTTCCCGATGGCAGGGCATCTCGTCCACTGGAGCCGGAGTGGCTTGGACTGAGCGGTCGGCGGAGAGCCGTGAACAGAACTCGATGCATTGGGTGCCACTCAAGACGGTGGCAACCAAACTTATCGCAACGAGTTGGAAGAACTTTGTCATCCAGCTTGAGTGTAGTCCCGTTTCTATGACTCTTCAAGCGGTTTCTTAGCGTTGTTTTTGGTGGGGTACGCTAATCGGTATGCGATTGCTGGTGTTCTTTCTGGGAGTAGCGATTTGGGCGGAGGAGCGGCCTCGGGCGCGGGAGATCGGGGTGGTGGTGGGGACCTTGCCACCGGGACCGCTGAACGCGATCACCGATGTGGCAGGGGTGAAAGTTGGGCAGACGACCCTGATTCGAGGGGAGGATGTGCGGACGGGGGTGACGGCGATTCTGCCGCACGGGGGGAACCTGTTTCAGGATAAGGTCGCTGGGGCGGTGTATGTTGGGAACGGGTTTGGGAAGTTGATGGGTTCGACGCAGGTGAACGAGTTGGGGGAGATCGAGACGCCGATTCTGTTGACGGGGACGCTGAACGTGCCGCGGGTGGCGGACGCGGTGCTCGATTACGTGCTGGGACAGGCGGGGAATGAGCGGGTGCGAAGTGTGAATGTCGTGGTGGGGGAGACGAATGATGGCGGGCTGAACGACATACGGGGGCGGCATGTGGGACGGGCGGAGGTTCTGGCGGCGATCCGAGGGGCCAAGGGTGGGCCAGTGGCCGAGGGGGCGGTGGGCGCGGGGACGGGGACGATTGCGTTTGGACGGAAGGGGGGGATCG
>JAPKZA010000063.1 GCA_026394015.1 Acidobacteriota bacterium | reverse complement strand
GATGCCCACGGGCAATCTTCTTGGACAGGAGACAGTAACCCGAAAAACTAGACCTCAACTTTCCGAACTCAATTCCAACGGCTTAAGACCCATGTTTACAACACGTGTCGCCCGTTCTCGAGTTGTTTCGGACAGCAGTGCATCAGAATAAAGCCGATAACCCACGCATCCGGCCATAACAGTGATACGCGCGCAGGAACTATAGAAACAACAACGAGGAGGACGCTGATGGCACTTAGTGACTATCTGAACGGTCCGAAGTACCGGCTGCAACTACAGGATTCGGAGAGGCAGGTGGCGGAATTGCAAGGGCGCTACGCTGAAATGCAATCCCTTCTACAAAAGTATGGCGCCATGGAGGTGCTTGAAGTTCAGAAGTTGATCGAGCGGGAGCACGCCCAGCTTGAGGCGTTCCGAGCGACGATCCGACGTGCAGAGCAAGACCTCTCCGCTCTGACGCAAAGGAGTTCCGAGCTAAAGGGGCAGATCTTGGTTTTTGAAGAAGCCCTGCTGCTTGAGAGTTTTGCACTGTATGTGCCGAAATTTAAACTCAACGCGAGTCAGGAATACAAGACTAAGCTCGATGGAGCACGTGGTCACCAGAAGGCAATGATAAAGAGCGGAGAAGCCGCTACTGGAAATATGGATTGGCAGGTCAACGGAAGCAAGGCCGAAGGACGCAAGCTGGTCAATGACATGTTGAAACTGGTCATTCGCTCGTTCAACAACGAGTGCGACTACTGCGTCGATAATGTAAAGTTCGACAATATCGAATTAGGCGATAAGCGCATTCGCCAGTCCTTCGACGCTTGTAATCGTCTCGGTCGGGTCATGACAGTGCGGTTGTCGGAGCGCTATTTAAACCTCAAGCTCGACGAACTTCACCTCGCGCACGAGTTTCAAGTAAAAAAGCAGGACGAGAAGGAACAAGCAAAGCGTTTACGCGAAGAGTTGCGAGAGCAACAGAAGCTTGAGCAGGAGATACGTGCTGCGCGGGAGAAGATCGCCAAAGAGCGCAAGCATTTTACGGCAGCCTTAAGGGACCTAAATGCGCGGCTAGAGAAAGCAGCGACCGAGGAGGAGCGCGCACTGCTTTCGATCAATATTGAAAAGGTTTCAGCGAGCGTGGCAGGCCTGGATAGCGAAGAAAAGATAATTGACTATCGCGAGCAGAATGCCAAGGCCGGTTACGTGTACGTAATCTCCAACGTGGGCGCTTTTGGTGAAGGCATCTACAAGATCGGCATGACCCGCCGCCTCGATCCGATGGAACGCATCGATGAGCTTGGCGACGCGTCGGTTCCTTTCTGGTTCGATGTTCATGCGATGGTGTTTTCAGACAATGCTCCCTCACTGGAAGCCAAGCTTCACTTGCGTTTTGCCGCCGGTCGTTTGAACAAAGTCAATGGGCGGAAAGAGTTTTTCCGCGCCGATATCGCCGACATTGAATCCGTAATTCGGGCGAACTATGACGCGGTCGTTGAAGTTACTCATGAAGCAGCAGCTGAGCAATATCGGGAAAGCCTGCGTATGGCGCTGCCGAAGCCGGAAATCCAACAATCGGAACGCGCCGCGGCATCCACTGATGTCTAACCTGTCTCTGGCCGACGCGCTACGGCGAACAGCCCTTATCTCTGTATGTGGTTCAGCTCGTACGCTTACGTTAGATACCATGGCGACTCCGGAAAGTTTAGCTTGGCGTGTACCGCTGGGACATCTCTCCCCCGTGCCTGATTCCACTTTGTTGCGCAATTGCAGTTTTGCCTCGTCAGGCGGCCGCATAGTAGTCATCGTTAAGCAAGGAGCCCAAGAGTTGACGTTGTTCGCCGGTGGCATGACTGTGGGCGATATGCTCGTCCGACAAGATCAATCGATTTCCGGCACTCACAGCTCTCCGAACAGCCGGACCACCGTCGGGAAATCAGACCCGATGAATCGGCTTGACGGCCAACTGCGGTTCCTACGCGATGATGCTCAATAGTGCTGCGGCTGGTCCGGTGGGGCGGCGGCGGTCTTGTTCCCAGTTCTGGAGTGTTTTAATACTGACACCGATCAGACGTGCAAACTCCGACTGCGAAAGGCTGGTCCGCTCTCGAATCGCCCGCACACCCGATGCGCTAATTGAAATCCGACTGGATGGTTCTTGCTCGCCCCCTCCGTGCCAACATAACTGAGACACTTTTCGTTCCCTAATTAGACAGCAGGGCGGGAAGGAATATCTCCATGAACAATCAGAACGGCCTCGACTCGATCCCCGCGATTTTGCCGTCCGCGGGACCGAGGGAGCCCGAGCGCAGCGACGGCGACCGAAGGCACGCGGACGGCAAAATCGCCGCGCCGCCCAACCCCGAAGTCGTCGCCCAAGCCCAACGCCGGCGCTTCACCGCCGAATACAAACTCCGCATCCTCACCGAAGCCGATCAGGCCAAAGGCACCGGCGCGGTCGGCGCTCTCCTCCGCCGCGAAGGACTCTACTCCTCGCTCCTAACCGCCTGGCGCCGCGAACGCAACGCCGCCAACCTCCAAGCCCTCGCCCCTCAAAAACGCGGCCCCAAATCCCAGCACAGCCCCCTCGCCGCGGAACTCGAACAGCTGCGCCGCGAAAACCAGCGCCTCGCCGAAGAGCTCCGCAAAGCCGAAATCGTCATCGATATTCAAAAAAAAGTGGCCGCACTCTTGGAGCAGATCAATCCGTCCCCCAGCCCGGAAGGGAGACGCTAATGAACGCCGTCGCCATGCTCGCCCCAACCGTCGGCATCGCTTCCGCCTGTGACTTTCTCGCTGTGCCCCGCGCCTCTTACTATCGCCAGCACCCCTTACTCGGGCCAGCGCCGCAGCCGCTCTCCCCGCCGCTGATCGTCGCTCCGCCCCTCCCCGCCCGAGCGCTCCGCCCCGACGAACGCCAGGCCGTCCGTGACGTCCTTTACTCCACCCGCTTCCAAGACACCTCACCCGCCGCCATCCAAGCCACTTTGCTCGATGAAGGCCAGTATTTATGCTCCACGCGCACCATGTATCGAATCCTCGACGCCGACGGCGGAGCCCGCGAGCGGCGCGATCAATGCATCCATCCGCCCTATCAAAAACCGGAGCTCTTGGCCACCGCCCCTAATCAACTGTGGAGCTGGGACATCACCAAACTCCGCGGCCCGGTTAAGTGGACTTACTTCTATCTTTACGTCATCCTCGATATCTTCAGCCGCTACGTTGTCGGCTGGATGGTGGCCCCGCGCGAGAGTGCGGAACTGGCCGTTCGACTCATCGCCAGCACGTGTAAGAAGCAGAAGATCGAGCCCGGCCAGGTTGGTCTCCATGCTGATCGCGGCGCGGCGATGCGTTCCAAACCGGTAGCGTTCCTGCTCGCCGATCTGGGTGTGACCAAGACGCACAGCCGGCCATACACCTCCAACGACAATCCGTATTCGGAGAGCCAGTTTAAGACGATGAAGTATCGGCAGGAGTTCCCGGACCGGTTCGGTTGCATCCAGGACAGCAGGGTATTTTGCCATCCGTTTTTCAGTTGGTACAACGGGGTGCACCGGCACTCTGGGATCGGGATGATGACGCCGCAGATGGTGCACTATGGGACGGCTGAAAGGGTTCGCGATCTGCGCCAATCGGTGCTCGACCAAGCGTATATCGTTCATCCGGAACGGTTCGTCCACAGTGCCCCGAAAACCCTTGAACTGCCGACCGAAGTCTGGATCAACAAGCCAAAAAACTCGGACGAAAATACTCACTAAATTAACCTAACTTGTGTCTCAAGGTTGTTGACACGCTCCGGCCTCGGAGAATGGCTCCGCATTCGCGGACGCTGCCAATCAGTTCTTCAAACATTTGCTTTTTCATCGCCGAACTCCGCTTTGACAATTCTCTAAAGCTGCGAGACCTGTTTCGGAGTCAGATCAGCCGTTACGTTCTTGGGATACGCAAAAAGAAGCACGATCAATTGCCTTCGTACAACCCGGTAATATATGAAGCGTGCGCCTCCGCTCTTGCCTCGTGATCCAAGGGCGACGCGGATTGTGCGTATCCCACCCCCGCCCTTGATGAGGGTGCCGAGTTGCGGGTTCGCGGCAAGTCGGGATTGGAACAGCAAGGTGGCAATCTGCCTCGTGAACGTGGCGGTCTCTATCCGCTCCACTCGGCTCTCATGATCCGCCAGTGGCGGATAGCAGTCAAGGCGATTGCTTCCGTGCAACGCGGTCGCGGACCTTTTCCATTCCCTGGAAATGCCGACCAGTCAAAGGGAACGTCTTGCCGCATTGCCTGGCCGGAATTCCTATCCTTGATCCACTCGCGGCATGGTCTACTCCATCCACGAGCGGGCTTTGGCTGGCCCTGCGCAAGCCGACTCCTGCTTGACGGTTTGTCGACAGTGACGCTTAAGGAAAGGCTTTATCGAGTCGAATCACCTGACCAGGCTCTATGGAAGTGAGCGAAAGAAGTGCTGCTGGTACTAGACGCTTGCGATCAGCGAGGCGGTTCGTGGGAGCGCGCAGAATGAGCGGAGTCCGTATCTCGAAGTGCCGGAGTGACTCTTTCTTTCGGTCCCGTGTGCTACTTAACCTGTTCATCTCGTATCCTTACTTCATGCCTCTCCCTGGCGGGTCGTCAGACAAACTTGGAAATCGCTACGAATTGTGGTGGACTGTCGTCCAACTTCAGCGAATGCTGCACGGGGAAATTGGCTCGATTCGAATTGAAGATCCGGGCAGCGACAAGGCTGAGTTTGTGGTGCAATTTGCCGGGCATCGAGAACTGCACCAGTCGAAACGGAGTCATCTTTCCGGGAAATGGAGTCTGGCGTCTCTTGCCGCGGCCGATACCAAAATACTGCAGGCGATCTACGAACAGCTGCACGGCAACAATGACAAGTTCGTATTTTTGTCAGCGAGTCACGCCGCCGAGCTAGAGGAGTTGGCGCACCGCGCGGACAGCGCCCAAACGGCACCGGAGTTCGAGGCAGCCTTTATTCAGGCAAAAGCAGTTAAGAAGAACTTCGAAACCCTCCGGGCAAACTGGAAGTCGTGCGACACCGAAACTGCTTGGAGAATTCTGCGCCGCGTCGAAGTCGGCAGCATAGACGAAAGGAATCTCTCGGAACGGGCGCGCATCGGTGCGCAAGCGCTGTTTCTTGCCGATCCCAATGATGTCTGCGCGGCGCTGCGGACCATTGCACTGGATTCGGTGCACAATACGGTCACCCGAGACGGGCTCATTGAACAACTTAAGGAGCGCGGATTCACTTTGCGTCGGCTCGTTGATGGTGCGTCTGCAACTGCAGTCGTTACAGCAGCCACAACTGAATACCTTGAAGGCACACGCCGCCGGTTGATCCGTCACGTGCTGCTTCGCCGAGCCGCAACGTACTCACTTATCTCGAAACTTGGTACTGATGCAGGTGATTCGGTAGTCACAGGCAAGGCTGGCACCGGAAAGACGGGCTGCATCGTAGATTTCGTTGACCAGTTGCGAACACGCGGCATTCCAGTCCTTGCGTTGCGGCTTGACCGGATTGAACCCGTTTCGACGGCTCTCGATTTGGGCAAGAGGCTTGGATTTGAGGAATCGCCCGCATTGATCCTTGCCGCGGCAGCGCAGGGGCGCGAAGCTGTCCTTGTCATTGACCAATTGGATGCGGTGAGCACGACATCCGGCCGAGCAACGGGTTTTCTGGAGGCGGTTGAAGCTTCATTGATCGAAGCGCGCGGATTGCGGGAGCGTCTTCGCCTTCACGTGGTTGTGGTTTGCCGAGAGTTCGATTGGAAGAACGACCATCGTTTGCGAGCGATTCTGCCAAAAGATCACACGGAGGTGGCAGTTGTAGAGTTCACGCTCGCTGAAGTTACAGAAACTCTCGTCGCCGCAGGTTTCGACACAAAGGAATTTCGGAGTTCCCAGCTTGAATTGCTTCGATTGCCACAGAATCTTTCGTTGTTTCTCGAATCCGATTTCGATCCGACTCGGCCACCGGTATTCAACACCGCCATCGAATTGTTTGATCGGTATTGGGACCAAAAACAGCGAGCTGTCGCTCAACGCGCCGCGCCGGCAAGTGACTCCTGGGCAGAGGTGATTCGTGTGCTCGTGGAGAGAATGGCGGCGACACAACAGCTCTCCGTCCCGCGCGAAATGCTAGATCACGTTCCTGTCGGCTATATCTACCAGATGGAGTCCGAAGGGGTCGTGTCGGTTGATGGCCGTCGTTACGCGTTCGGTCATGAGAGTTTCTTCGACTACTGCTTCGCGCGATCGTACGTTCGTAACGATCAATCGCTGGTCTCGTTTCTCTCCTCTTCCGAACAACATCTGTTCCGGCGCGCGCAAGTGCGCCAAGTCCTCACCTAT
>JAPKZA010000060.1 GCA_026394015.1 Acidobacteriota bacterium | reverse complement strand
GTCGATGTTGGCGGAGACGGCGCGGACGGCGGTGCGGCGGGCGCGGGCTTCGGAGGCGGTTTGGTCGGCTTGTTCGCGGGAGCCGATGCCGGAGGCGGCGAGTTTTTCGTAGCGGGCGGCTTGGAGGGCGTGGAAGGCTTCGGCGGCCTGGGCGGATGGCTTCTTGGTAGGGGCTTTGGCGTCCGGGAGTTGGTCGAGGCGGTTCGGCAGGGCTCGATGCCCTGCCGGACCGCAGGCGGGAGCGGTCGTCGGGTTACTTCTTCCCTGGCTGGAGGAGATCGGGGCAATCTTTGACCGCTTGCCAGGCGGCCATGGCGATGGCCATGACTAAGTCGTCGTGCTCCTGCTGATCGCCGGAGGGCTGGAACTGGACTAACTCGCGCTCCATATCGGGGAAGCCGGGAGCGTCCTGATCCAACTCGATGTGGCCGATTTCGAAGAGCATTTTCAGGGTATTGACCATGTCGGCGCGGGGCAGGCTTTGGTAGCCGTCCTTGAGGAAATTGGCTTTGTGGCCTCCGGTGAGGCATACGGGGATGATACGGGCCCGGATTTGGTCCTTGCGGATCAGTTCGACGACCGTGTGACCGTTGCCGGTGGCATCGATGAGCAGGGTGTCCGTCCTCGTCGGGTCCGCCGTATTGGGGGCAAACCGTTGCAAGGTGCGTCGGACGAAGCCGGGAATCGTCGTGGTCTCGGTATCGATGGCTAACCGGGCGGAGTAGCGCAGGAGTAGCTTGGGATGCTCGGCGATCTTGTTGGTAGCGTAGTTCTTTTCGCCGTATTGCCAGCGGAGTTCGAGGATGGCGAGCGCTGTGTGGTCCTGTCGTTTGCCTAGATCGAGGCCGACATAGATACGGGTCTTTTCGCGGAGCCGGAAGTGGACTACGTCTGGGTTCGTTATCGAGGCCTTGGTGATTTGGGACCGGGTTAGGAGCTGGATTCCGGCGGTGATGAACTGGCAGAGATACTCCTGGGCGAAGTAGAGGTCGCCGAATAGGCGGCGCTCGGAGGTGAGAAACTCGGGGGTGAACCGGGGACAGTCGTGGGCCGGTAGCGCGAACTTGGTGAAGCCGTTGGTGGGATCGTGCCAGAGGTCGGCGAAGCGGCCTCCGGTGCCGTAGGGGGTGGAGATGACCCAGAGGGTTCCTGCTCCGACGGCGAGGATCGGAGATAGGGCTTTGAACATCTCTTCGGGGACAAAGGCGGCTTCATCGATAATGATGAGGCGGGCTTGGGAATAGCCGCGCGACGAAGCCTGGACGGCGGGTCGGGCGACGAAACGGGAGCCGTTTGGCAGCAAGAGCGAAAGCGGGTTGACGCCATCCGAGCGCAGTCGGAACCCGAGTTCACTGGCAAAATGAGCGATTTTGAGGAGTAGTTCACCCGCTTGGGCGGCCACCTTGGCGGTCATCATGATGAGCGAGCCGGGATGGCGCAATGCGAGATAGAGCGCTCGCAAGGCGGCAATGGTGCTCTTTCCGGCCTGGCGAGAGGTGACGACAACGACCCGGGAATCGTTGCAACGCAGGATTTCGGCCTGTTTGGGGTCCGCGGTGAAGCCGAGGGCCTGTTGCGCCCATTCGACCGGGTCGGCGGGCAGACACACTACTGGAGTACCGGGTGAATCAAGGATTGTTGTTTCGGCCGCACTTTCGATGTATCGAACCTTTGAGTACCGACTGTGCTCTGGACGCCGCATGGTTAGGCCGCCTTGGGAAGGTCAACGCGCCCGTGGCGGTCGAGCAAATCACCGAGGTCGTAATCCGGGGCCATTTTGGACATAAGCTGCTTATCGCTCAACATGTTAACGACATAGAGCGGGAGGACGAAAGTGGGTTCCTTTTTCGCCTGGTCGGCCATTTCGAGGATTTGGGCCACGACGGCAGGCTCTGGACCCGGGTCTTCGATCTCTCTCGAGTCGGCGCTGATGTCGACCGGCTCTGGTGGGTCCACCGGGAAGCCCTTGCGAACCAGTTGCAACGTCTTGATAAAGCCGTTGTAGGCGGCGAATTGAAACTTTTGGCCTCGTTCGATGTAGCGGAGCAGATCCTTCTGCTTGGCCATCCGGATGTTGCCCTGGAGAAACTGCTCGCCCATCGATAGGGACGGATATTCGCGCAGGACCTGATCGAGGTCTCTTTGTAACGCCTCCGCGTATAGGCTGGTGAACCGATCATATTGGAAAAGGGCGCAGACCATGCGGCGGAGCAGGCCGAGTTCGAGTTCGGAGTCTGGCCGGAACTTTCGCATGTGACTGTGGTGGGACCGGACATAGGCCTGCCGATCGTCTGTGGTCAAAAGGGTGAAGAACGGGGGTAAGTCTTCCTTATGGAGCTCGACATGCTCCCCGGTGGCAATCGCGTTCATGGAACTGCGATACTTGCCGTCAGTTGTGACCGGACCCTTACTCTTTTGGCCGTTGCGACGGGCGCGTTCGGCCCGGCTCAGTTTTTGTTCATCCGTTAGTTCTTTCACCTTGATTTTCTCCTGTGGAAATAGAAAAAGGCGCTGTTTGCTTCGGCCCTAATTGGGACCGACGCAGACTAGCGCCTTCGATAAAAATCTATCACAGGGGTGTCAAGCTTTTTGCTGTTGGTCTAGGGTGGGGAGAGAGGTTGAGGTATTAGAATGAACGAGTTGCGGGTTGAAAATAAATATGAACACCTTGTGAGGGAGGGTTTGGGGGAGGGAAAAAAGTACGGAGATTGTGTTTCGCTCGCAGCTTTGGGGACATTAAGGTCGATCGGTGGTCTGCATGGACAAGGAATCCGTCAAAGCTACATTGGGCGCTCATGAGCTCGAACTGAGATTGTCGGGAATTGTACATTTACAGTTGCACGGGTCAGTGGTGCGAGGCGAGGCGGGCCCGCATTCTGACGTCGATTTGGTGGCCGTTTTTGATCGGAGCAAGATACGGAGCGCGTTGGCCGAGATGCGGAGTTTGTCCTTTAATAGGATAGGGTAGTAGGGGCCCGCGTCAGTGCTTTGCGGACATACTGCAATTCACCGAGGCTTGAGCAGACGGCGTTGGCAGCCATCAATGATCGGGGCGATTGCGGATAGGATGCAGCGGTGTGTCTGATCGCCCGTGGCAAGCGACGGGCTGTTAGGGCCTGTCACAAAACGACTAGAACATTTAAGGACAGAAATGTTGTATTCTTGGACGAGTGGTTCACCAAAGGCTCTAGCAGGTGGTAGAAAATCGCCTACTTCGGCATGACGACAAAGTCTTTGAAGTAGCTCGTGCTATCCGTTTTTGACCAGAGACCAATCTTGCCCGCGACTGGTGGCCGCAGAACTGGATTGTTCACGG
>JAPKZA010000208.1:51314-52935 GCA_026394015.1 Acidobacteriota bacterium | reverse complement strand
TTAGTCCGCGACACCTTGCAGCGGTACGCCCCGGCCTATGGCGAACCGGCCCGCGTCGACAAGCTCTTAGTCGATGCCACCGGCATCGGCCACACCATCGTCGAACTGATCCGCAAGAATCAGCCCAAAGCGCAAGTCAAACCCGTCACGCTAACGAACGGGCACGTCGAAAGGCAACTCAAGGACGGCTACCTCAGCCTGCCCCGGCCCGATCTCATCAATAGCCTCAAGATGGTCTTCGAACTCGGCAACATCCAGTTACTCGACTCTGCGCCGGGTTTCGTCGACATGGAACGCGAGCTAGTCCAGTTCCAGCCCTCCGGCGAACAGCAGGAGCACGACGATCTCGTCATGGCACTCGCCATGGCCGTCTGGCAAGCCTCAAAAGACTACCCTGCCTTGCTCCGGGCCGCCGTATAGTCTACTAATGAGACGTGATCCGTCTCGCCCTCTTAGCCTCGGCGCTCCTCTCGGCCGCCCCGAAGCCCGTCTTCACCGACCCCGCCGTCACCCTCCTCGGCGCCCCCTCCCTCGACGGCCGCTACCTCAGCCTCGTCGAGCAAGGCGACCTCGCCATCCGCGACCTCGCCACCGGCCAGTCCACCAAACTCACCCACGCCACCGGCCCCGAGTTCGCCTACTTCTCCGCCATCTCCCGAGACTCCAAATCCATCGCCTACGCCTGGTTCAACGCCGAAGGCTTCTACGAACTCCGCCTCCTCCCCCTCGCCGGCGGCCAGCCCCGCACCCTCTTCAAAAACCCCGAAGCCGGCTTCGTCCAACCCACCGCCTGGACCCCCGACCACCAATACATCCTCACCCTCCTCTTCCGCAAGGACAACGTCAGCCAAATTGCCCTCATCCCCATCAACGGCGACGAGCCCAAAATCCTCCGCTCCCTCAACTGGGTCTACCCCAAACGCATGGACATCTCCCCCGATGGCCAAACCCTCATCTACGACTCCTTCGCCCCCGGCAGCTCGACCCAACGCTCGATCTACTCCCTCGCCCTCGACGGCTCCTCCGAACGCCGCCTCGTCCCCGAACCCGGCAACCATCTCTTCCCCCTCTACGCCCCCGACGGCAAGTCCATCTACTACCTCTCCGACGACGACCTCGTCAACCGCCCTCTCAACGGCCCCCCGCGCATCGTCCAGAAAGCCATCGGCCGCGCCCTCCCCCTCGGCATCACCCGGCAAAACAAGCTCTACTACGGCCTCCGCTCCGGCTCCAGCGACGTCTTCATAGCCGACATCGACGACATCACCAAAACCGCCCGCCGCGTCTCCCTCCTCTACCCCAACCGCAACCTCGCCCCCAGCTTCTCCCCCAATGGCCAACGCCTCGCTTACCTATCCAGACGAGGCACCGAGAACTTCGGCCAGGAGTCCCGCGCCGTCGTCATCCGAGACCTCGCTTCGGACGCCGAAGTCGAACAACCCGTCCGCATGGCCCACATCGAAAGGGTCCATTGGCGCCCCGACGGCCAAGCCCTCTATCTCAGCGGCAGCGACGGCAAAGGCCGCGGCGGAATCTTCGAGTTCGACCTCTCGACCCAGCGGACCGAACGAGCCGTCGCCGAGTACGGAGGCCCCCCCAAAGGTTACGAATTCTACCCCCA
>JAPKZA010000208.1:11563-51295 GCA_026394015.1 Acidobacteriota bacterium | reverse complement strand
CCGCTTCGACGCCGAAGGCACGAAGGAGTACCCCCTCCCCGGCAACCGCCAACCCGGAGCCTCTGTCAGCCCCGACGGCAAAACCATCGCCCTCACCGCCGGCCGAGAGACTCAACAGATATGGTCCCTCGATCTGCACTAAACCTACTCTGGAGCTACACTCAGAACATGGCGTTCACCATCGACGAAGCATTCCTCCCCGCCACCCTGTCCGCCCCTCCCATGTCCGATGAACAGTTCGCCGAGTTCTGCTCCGAGCACCCGGACCTGTTCTTCGAAATGACCAGCGAAGGAGAAATCATCGTGTCGCCTCCCACCTACTCACTGACTGGTGCCCGGAATCTCAAGGTGCTGAGCCAATTAGACGTTTGGTCCGAAGCAGACGGGCGGGGCACCGCTACTGAGTCTTCCAGTGGCTTTGTACTACCTAACGGTGCCCGTCGTTCGCCCGACGCGGCCTGGGTCTCACACGACCGGTTAGGTCCACTGGATCAGAACGCACTTGGCGGCTACTGGCACCTCTGTCCCGATTTCATCATTGAGCTCAAGTCCGAAACTGACCGCCTTCGTAAACTCCGCCTCAAGATGCGGGAATGGATCGACAACGGAGCCCAACTCGCCTGGCTCATCGACCCCGATACCCGTAGCATCGAAATCTACCGCCCGGGCCTCCCCCCCGAACTCCGTACCGACATCGATTCCATCACGGCGGAGGCCCCCGTCGAAGGCTTCCACCTCAACCTCCGGCGCGTCTGGGACCCCTTCGCCAAACCCTAGCGAATCGCCTGGTCGTAAGTCCTCTGCCGCCCCGCCGGAGCCTCCCGCAACGGCAACGCCCCGTTCTTCTCCGCCTCCGCCCACCATAGCTTCTTCAGCTCCTCCAACTTCTCCGGATACGCTGCCGCCACGTCCTTGGCCTCCGAGAAGTCCTCCGCTACGTGATACAGCTCCCATCGGTCCTTCCCAAAGTCCGTCCCCGGCGTATGGATCCCCACCGCCTTCCATCCGTCATGCCAAATCCCCCGGCTCCCCCATAGCTCGTAATACTGCCGATCCCGCGGGTCCCTCGCCCCCGCATCGTCGAACGTCGCCCGAATGCTCTTCCCCTGCATCGGCATCTGGCACACCCCTCCAAACACCGTCGGCGCCGCCACCCCCGCAATGTCCAGCACCGTCGGCGTCATGTCGATCACGTCTACAAACTGCCGCCGCAGCCCCGGCTTCTTCACCCCGGCCGGCCAGGAGAATACAAACGGAGTCTGCACCCCGCCCGCGTACGGCCACAGCTTATACATCTGGAACGGAGTATTCGATACCGCCGCCCAAGGCCGCGGATACAGCGGCTGCGTCGTCGGCGTCCCCATCTCCTCCCGCCGCTCATACATCACCTTCATCGGCGTCTGGTCCCCATAAGGCTTCAAAAAGCCCCCCTTCGTCCCCGCCTCCGGCGCCCCGCCGTTGTCCGACATCAGGAAGATAGCCGTGTTCTCAAACAGCTTCTGCTCCTTCAAGTAACTCACCACCCGCCCAATCTGCTCGTCCGTATGCTCCAAAAAGCCGGCATAAGCGGCCATAAATCGGGTATTCACCGCCCGCTCCTCGTCGCTCAGCGCGCTCCACGCCGGGTCCCCCGCGTTGCGCCCGGGCAGCTTCGTCCCGGCCGGAATCACCCCCAACGCCAACTGCCGTTCGTACCGCTCCTGCCGGATCTGGTCCCAGCCTTTCGCGAACGTAGCCACGTACTTGTCCGTATACCGCCTCGGCACCTGCACCGGCGCATGGGTCGCCCCAAACGCCACATAGAGGAAGAACGGCTTCGCCCGGTCCGCCGCCAAGTGCTCCCCCATCATCGCGATTGACTTATCCACAATGTCCTCGGAGAAGTGATACTCCGACCTACTCGGCCGCGCCACCACATGATTGTCCTCAAACAAGTCCGGCCGATACTGGTCCGTCCATCCCGACAAGAATCCGTACCACCGGTCGAACCCCTTCTGCAGCGGCCAATGCGTCCGCGCCCCGGAAGCCTTCATGTCCGCCCCCGGCACCAGATGCCACTTCCCTACCCCGTACGTGCTGTAGCCATTCGCCCCCAGGATCTGCGCCGCCGTCGCCGCCGCCGGGGTCACCCGCCCCCGCGAATGCGCATAGCCCTGGTCCTCCCCCGCCAACTCTTTCATCCCCACCGCATGGCTATTCCGCCCCGTCAACAGCGCCGCCCGCGTCGGCGAGCAGATCGCCTTGCAGTGGAAGTTGTTGTACTGCAACCCGCCCGCCGCCAGCGCGTCCATATGCGGCGTCGCCACCTCGGACCCATAGCAATGCAGGTCCGAAAACCCCGTATCGTCCAGCAGGATGTAAACGATGTTCGGGCTCCCCGCCCGCGCCTTCGGCGTCTGAATCGGCGGCAGCGAACCGCAAGCCTCCTGCGCCGAGCCCATCCTCGCCAGCAACATCATCCCCATCAACTGCCTACGCGTCGTCTTCGTGTCCATAGCTACTCTTCGATACCATATCCCTAATCATGCCCCGCCTGCTCGTGCTCCTCTTCCCGCTCCTCCTCTCCGCCCAACCCGCCGCCGACCTCGATTTCGCGGGCCCCATCGGCGACCTCCGCGATCTCCCCCAAGCCTTAACTCAACTCCTCATCGCCGACGCCAACCGCCACCTCGCCGTCCGCCCCGTCATCAACTCCCCCGCCGATCTCCAAGCCCGCGCCGCCCAAGTCCGCCGCCAGATCCTCCAGAACATCGGCGGCCTCCCCGCCAAAACGCCCCTCAACGCCCGCACCGTCGCCACCCTCCAACGCGGCAAGTACCGCATCGAAAAGATCATCTTCGAAAGCCAGCCCCGCTTCTACGTCACCGCCAATCTCTACATCCCAAACCAGCTCTCCGGCCCCGCGCCCGCCATCCTCTTTCCCCTCGGTCACGAAGCCGGCGGCAAAGCCCACGACGCCTGGCAAATCGCCCTCGGCTCCTTCGCTTCCAAAGGCTTCGTCGCCCTCGCCTGGGACCCCGTCGGCCACGGCGAACGCTCCCAGTTCTTCGACCCCGACACCCGGACCTCCAAGCTCGTCCGCTCCACTACCGAGCACTCAATGCTCGGTGCCCAAACCCTCCTCACCGGCGACAATATCGCCCGCTACATGATCCACGACGGCATCCGCGCCCTCGACTATCTCGCCGCCCGCCCCGAAGTCGACCCCAGCCGCATCGGCGTCACCGGCAACTCCGGCGGCGGCACCCTCACCGCCTATCTCGCCGCCGTCGACGACCGCCTCAAAGTCGCCGCCCCTAGCTGCTACATCACCTCTGCCAAGAGCCTGCTCACCCAACTCGGCCCCCAGGACGCCGAACAAAACCTCCCCCCCTGGTTCAGCGCCGGCTTCGACTTCCCCGACTTCCTCTACGCCTTCAACGGCAAGCCTTATCTCATCCTCTCCGCCATCCGCGACTTCTTCCCCATCGGCGGAGCCCGCGCCACTTACGCCGAAGCCCTCCGCGTCTACGACCAACTCGGCCAAGCCAACAGGCTCAGCATGGTCGAAGCTGACGACGGCCACGGATACACGAAGCCCCGTCGCCTCGCTGCCTACGCCTGGTTCTCCCGCTGGCTCGCGAAGCGCGAAGACGACGGCATCGAACCCGACATCCAACTCGCGACCGAAGAAGAGCTCCAATGCACCACCACGGGCCAGCTCCAAACCTCCCTGGCCGGCGAAACCGTCTTCTCCCTCAACCGCGCCCGCCTCATCCCCCGGCCCGCTCTCACCGCCGCCCAAGTCCTCGCCAAAGCGCGCGAACTCACTGCCTACACCCCCGCCGTCAACCCGCCGAAAGTCACTCCCTACGGAGTCCTCTCCCGCCCCACTTACCGCGTCGAAAAGCTAACCTACGAAAGCGAGCCCGGCATCCAGATCCCCGCCGTCCTCGCCGTCCCTAACGCCTTCAAGCCCGGCGGCCCCACAGTCCTCCTCGCCGACTGCGACGGCAAGTCCGCCTCCGCCGCCCGTCTCGACCAACTCGCCCGCGCCGGCACCCGCGTTCTCTCCATCGACCTCCGCGGCTGCGGCGAACTCGCGCCCAAAGGTCCCCGCGGCATCGACCCCTGGCTCGGCGATAGCCGCAACATCGCCGCCGCCCTCCTCCTCGGCCGCACCATGCTTGGCATGCGAATGCGCGACCTCACCGCCGGCCTCGACCTCCTCGCCGCCCCGCAGGTCACCGCCGTCGGCATCGGCCATGCCAGCCTGCCCGTCCTCTTCGCGACGGCTCTAGACCCCCGCATCGCCGCCGTCGAACTCGACGGCCTCCTCCAGTCTTACCAGTCCGTCGTCGAAACGCCCCTCCACCGCCGCGCCTTTGAACACGTCCTCCCCGGAGTCCTCCGCCACTTCGACATCGCCGACGTCGTCAAAGCCATCGCCCCCCGGCCGGTCACCATCGTCCGCTCGGTCGACCCCATGGGACAGCGGTGATCCGCGACGCGAGTCCCCCCAAAGATTCCCATCGAACATCGCCCCTCCGCCTAAAGAAACCCCAACTTTAGCCACCTGCCTCTTCGCTACAGCCCTCGACCCCGGCATCGCCACCGTCGAACTCGACGGTCTCCTCCAGTCGTACCAATCCGTCGTCGAAGCGCCTCTCCACCGCCGCGCCTTCGAACACGTCCTCCCCAGCGTCCTCCGCCACTTCGACATCGCCGACGTCGTCAAAGCCATCGTCCGCTCGGTCGACCCCATGGGACAGCGGTGATACCATACGCGAATGCCACGCCACGCCGGACTGGTTCGGACGACCCATTGGATCACGACACTCTGCTTCTTCGCCCTCCTCCTGAGCGGCGGCGAGATCGTCATCTCACACCCCCGTTTCTACTGGGGCGAGGACGGCAACGTTCTCATGCCCGCCCTCTTCAGCCTCCCCATCCCGGCCTCCCGCGGCGCCGTCCAAACCGGCTATAACTACGTCCTCAAAGACCAGAACGGCTGGAGCCGCTATCTTCATTTCCAAACCGGCTGGATCATGGTCGCCACCGGCCTGCTCTACGTTGGCTACGGCTGGCGCTCCCGCCACTTCCGCATGAACTTCTATAACCCCCTCCAACGCGCCACCTATCTCCTGGTGATCTTCGCCCTCTTCCCCTCCATGATCTGGACCGGCCTCGCCATGTCCCCCGCCTTCACCGGCGCGTTCCCCTTCCTCGTCGATGGGCTTGGCGGCTTCCAATCCGCCCGCACCCTTCACTTCTTCACCACCCTCGCGCTCGTCCTCTTCGTCATCGGCCACGTAGTCATGGTCTACCGGGCCGGCTTTCGAAACCGCGTGCAAGCCATGATCACTGGAAAGGAGCAACCATGACCCGCCGAAACCTCCTCGTCACCGGCGTCGCCGCCACCGCCGCCGCCGCCACCGCCGCCCGCCTCGCCGAGCAATACGGCCTCGTACCCCCCGATAGCGGCGGCATCTACGGCCCCGGCGAAACCCTCACTTACGCCGCCCAGCGCCTGCTCACTGGCAACTCCCTGGCGCGCGAGTTCCCCACAAGCAAGATCTCGAAATCGCCCTACCCCAACGGCAAGCCACCCGCCGACGAACTCTTCAAAAGCCTCCAAGCCAACGGCTTCGCCGATTGGAAGCTCTCCGTCGAAGGCATGGTCGCCCGCCCGGCCACCTACTCGCTCGCCGAACTCCGCGCCCTCCCCGCCAAAACCCAGATCACCCAGTTGGCCTGCGAGGAAGGCTGGTCCTACATCGCCGAATGGATCGGCGTGCCGCTCTCGCACGTCCTCACCGTGGCCGGAATCCTGCCTCAAGCCAAGTACCTCGTCTACAGCTCCAGTGCCCTTAAATCCCGCCGCTGGGATAGCCTCGACCTCGCCGAAGCCATGCATCCCCAAACCCTCATCACCTACGGCATGAACGGCGGCGATCTCCCCGTCGGCCATGGCGGCCCGCTCCGCCTCCGCGTCCCCCGTCAACTCGGCTACAAGAGCCACAAGTTCCTGACCACCGTCAGCGTCACCGACAAGCTCAAAGGCAGAGGCTCCTCCGCCGCCGACGGTGCCTACTCATGGTACGCCGGCATCTAACCTTCCTTCATAGACGTTGCCGTCCTTGTCCGACGCCAGCACAATCCAAGGCTGCCCCGGCGGCAACAGCGCCTTCGTCCCCGTCACATCGTTCAAGGGTCGCGCCGCCTCCAGTAACACCCCTTCGCCGCTGACAATCTGGCTCCCTCGCGGCGCTGGTCCCGTCCGCGCATACCGGCTGTGGACAACGAACTCCCGCTCCGGCCTTCCCCCCAGCAACACGAGCGGCCGACTCGGCTCATACTCCTTCGTCCGCGGCGCAAAATGACGATTCCTCCAGCGCCCCGCCTTGTCGCGTACCCGCATCACCAACTGCGGCTCCCCCACCGCATCCCGCGAGTTCTTCATCACCACGTGCAACCGTCCGTCCGCCCCCACCGCCGCCCGGATATGATCGTCCGCCGTCTTCCCCCCGCGCTCGATCGCCTCCACCTTCCCCCACTCCTTGCCGTGCCACCGGAACCAAACCACATCCACCGCCTGGTCCGACCAGATCATCCCCACCCCGCCGCTCACTGCCACCACCGCGCAGATGTCGTCGGCCGACGCCAACGTCTCGCTCACCTTCACCGCCACCGCCCATCCATCCCCGGACCGCCGCACGAACATCTCCCGCCCCCAGCCGTAGCCGATCCACCACTCCCCCTTCGCATCCCGCGTAATCGTCGCCGTCTCCAACTTCCCCTCTCCGGTCATCCCGATCTCCACCGGCTTCCCCCGCGGCCGATAGCCCGTCCCCGCCCATTCCAAACACGCCACCGCCAACCGTCGCTCCTCCACGAGCACGGCACAGGCCGACGCCGCATCCGCCCACACATCCGCTTGCCCAGGCAGCCCGCGTAGCGCCCCGTCCAACTCCGCTTCCCGACTCCAGCCCGTCGCCCCGCGCCGCCAAACGCTGCTACCCCCTTTTACCGGCAACCAGGCCCACCAACTGCCCTGCGCAAACCAGAGCTTCGATTGCGGCTTATCCGCCGTCGGCGACGGCACGTCCACCCGCAGCACCGGCTCGGCGCTCACTCCCCAAAACAGCAGCAAGGCAAAGATCATCAGAATTCTCCTAAAGAAACTCTAACTCTAGCCAATAAGTACTACGAAATGCCCTCCCTCACCGGCCTCCAATCCTCCATCCTGCGTTCAAGCCAAGCCTTCACCGGCGTCACCAACGCCACCGTTGGCCCCATCTCCGTTCTCCTCGCCCAAGTGCAAGGACTCGCCCTCGATTCGCTTAACATCGCCGCCGGCGACCCCGCCGCACTAGCGTCCAACCAAAACCAGATGCAGCGAGCCCTCCTCAGCCTCCGCGACCTAGCCCAACTCCGCCCCCCAAAACCCCTCTCACTTCCCTTCGACCTGCCGATAAGCCGATTACAGTCCAATTTAACCGTCCGCCCTGCGAGGTCGCTCATGGCTCTCTCTATCACCCCTAGCGTCGCCGAGGTCAACACCCAGTCGATCCTCGCCGCTCGTCCCCCTGCGCCGAGGCCGCCCTCTCCTCCCGACGCCGACGTCGTCGTGGTCTCGCCGCCTCTCCGATCGCTGGAGGACTCGATTCCGCCCACGACGCTCTTGCGCGATCCCACCTCGGTCGCCGAACTGGCGAACGCAACCAGCCAGCAAATCACCAGCTCCGTGCTCGGAAACTCCAACCAAACCGCGGCACTCGTCGCCTCGCTGCTACGCGGATAACCCCATGACCGCCTCCTGGCTGAACGCCTACCGCCTCCCCCTGGAAACGGCAACTCCGGCCGAACTCGCCGTCGAACTCTGCGACGCCGCGCTCATCCGCCTCCAACCACCAGCCTCCCCCGAACGCTTGGCAGAAGCCCAGCAGGCCATCTGCGCCCTCGCAACCATGGTCAACCCCGGGGCCAAGGATACCGCCACCAACCTGTTGCGCCTTTACGAATACTGCCTCTTCCGCCTCGCCGACCCGTCGCCCGAAGCCCTGCACTCCGTCCGCGCCACTCTATCCCCGCTGCGCCAAGCCTTCACCGAGTTGCCATAGCAAGTCGGCGAAGGCCCGGCGGCGGTCTTCACATCGCTTAAGACGCCGCGGCTGCGCGAGACATCGAACTGGCGACCTTCGAGAAAATCGTGCTAATTGACGTCGATACGCCAGGCATGATGGATCCCGCCGCGACGGCCACAAAGCCAGCCATCAAGGCGTATTCGATCAGGTCCTGACCCTTCGTATCTTTAAACATCTGCATTCTAAGGGCTAAATCCCGAATACATTTCATGAGATCACTTTACTCCAAGCAACTTAGTGTTTCGGCACCTAGTTACTGCTTAGAAGTTATCACAAGACACGTCGCCAGAAACAGGCCACTTGAGCTATTCTGCGCGGGAATTCACCTTAGGCGGCATACCTTACGCCAAACTTTGGTACCGGAAAGGCTTACGTCCTGTTCGCTGGTTATAGTACCATCCACCACTACCGGCCCAGCGCCTTGCCGATCGCCGCCTCCACCACCGGCACCATCAACTCGTATCCCTTCGCGTTCGGGTGTAGGCCGTCGGCGGATAGCCCATCCCGCAGCATGCCCTTCTCGTCGGCCAGCGCCGTGAAGTAATCGGCGTAAACCGCCCCCACTTTGGCCGCATAAGCCTTCAGCCACGCGTTCAACGCCAGCACCTGGGCCGGCGGACGCCGTTCGGTCTGCTTCCGAGCCGTATAGTCGCTCACCGGCGTCACCGAACACAGCACCACTTTCATCCCGTGCCCCTGCGCCAGTTCCGTCATCGCCTCAATGTTATCGGTGATCATCCGCATCGTCACCGGCCCGGTGTTCCGCGCGATGTCGTTCGTCCCGGCCAGCAACACCATGGCCGCCGCTTTGTGCCGAAGCACGTCCGGCATCATCCGCACCAGCATCTGGGGCGTAGTCTGGCCGCCGATCCCGCGGTTCACGTACGGCTTGCCAGGAAACGACCCCGCCAGCTTCCATCCGTCGGTAATCGAATCGCCCAGGAAGACAACCCGGCCGGCCTCCGCTCCCCGCGCCGCCACCGCCTCATTGTCTGCCGCATACCGGCCCAGTTGGTTCCAATCCTGCAACTGGTCCGCCAACGTCTGGGCCGCCGTCGCCAGGCAACAGTTGGCCTTAATCGGCGGCACCTGCTCGACCACCTGGCCCCATACGGGCGCCGCGCCCATCAAGAAAAGAGAGAAAACCGCATGACGATACATATCCCGTTCATCCTACTTCACCTTCTTCTTCGCTGCCGCATTGCGGTCTACCCGCAGCTTCCAAGCCACCCGCAGCGCCCCCGCCAAAACGTCCTCACTCGCGGCCGCTAGCGCGATATGCGTCGCCCCCATCCGGCCCCAGCCACCGAACACCGGCTTGAACAGTTCCGGCGCTTCCCCGACGAACTCGCGCTGTTGGTCCGGCGTCAACAGCAGGTTCCCGTAGCCCTCCTTCTCGGAAGCCAACGTCGCAAAGATCCGTCCCCCGACGCGGAAATCCGCCGCACCCATGTGCGCGCCCTCTTCGGCCCCCTCCAAACTCAATGCCAATCGTCGAAAATCGCCTGCGTCCATCCCGCTCATTTTATGATGAATACAGCGAGGCTATTCCGTCATGCATCTCCGTCACCTCCTGCCGCTCCTGCTCGCCGTGCCGCTCGCCCTCGCGCAGGATACCTTCTCCGGTGTCGATCGCATCGTCGCCATCGGCGATGTCCACGGCGACTACCAAGCTTTCCTCGGGATCCTCCGCGACGCCGCCATCATCGACCAAAGGTCCCGCTGGATCGGCGGCAAGACTCACCTCGTGCAAACCGGGGACCTGCTCGACCGCGGACCCGAATCCCGCAAGGTCCTCGACCTGCTCGTTACCCTCGAAAAGCAGGCGAACAAAGCCGGAGGCCGTGTCCACTCACTGATTGGCAACCACGAAGTAATGAACCTCTACGGAGACCTCCGCTACGTCTCTCCCGGCGAGTTCGCCGCCTTCCAATCCGCCGACTCCGAGCGTCTTCGCGAAGCACTTTGGGAGCAGGAGAGCCAGGTGATGCCGAAACCGATCTCTAGGGAAGACCGGAAGAAATGGGATACCGCCCACCCCTTAGGCTGGGTGGAACACCGCATGCAGTTCGGCACCGAAGGCGCCTACGGCAAATGGATTCGGGCCAAGAACGCCATCGTCAAAATCAACGACAGCATCTTCCTCCATGGCGGCCTCAGCACAAAATACGCCTCGCTCTCGGTGGCCGAGATCAACTCCGCCATCCGGGCTGAAATCAAGGACGTCTCCCAACTCCGTTCCGACTCGGCTCTGGTCACCGTCCCCGACGGCCCGCTGTGGTACCGCGGCCTCGCCCAGGACGACGGGCCGGAAGCCCTCGCGCTCACCCAGCGCCTCCTCGACAAGCACGGCGTCAAGCGCATCGTCATCGGCCACACCCCGACCAAGGGCACCGTCGTTTCCCGACTCGACGGCCGCGTCGTCGTGATTGACGTCGGCCTGTCCGCTTACTACGGCAGTCACCGGGCCTGCCTCGTCATCGAAGGCGGCACGCCCTACGTCCTCCTGCAAGGCGAAAAAGCCCCGCTATAGCTTCGGCAGGAAATCGTATAGCGCGGCTTCGCCCTTGGCTTCAAAGTGGTCCACCAGCAGTTTGCGACGAGCCATCAAGCCCTTGATTTGCATGTTGTCCACCCATCGGCCCATCTGCTTCCGCACGTCGTCTTCCTGCAGCGACTTCAGATTCTCAAGCAGCACCCGGTCGCACTTCGTGAGAATCTTCGGGTCGAGCAGCTTCGCATGGCGACGGAACGACCGGGAATGGTCAATCAGCCACATGCCCCATTCCTTGTCGTACATCATGTTCTGGGCGTTCCGGTCCATGTTGTAGATCAGTTGATCGAACACCTTCATGATCAGATACTGCCTCGACCATCGGTCCTTGTCCGGCGCTTCAATCTTCTTCTTCATCCGGTCGACTTCGTCCATTTGGATGTCTTCCACCCACCACGTGTACGAAGCCACTTTGCCTTCATACATCCGCTCCACCGATACCGGAGTCATCGAATCCATCCCCAACATTTTTCCAAGCCGATAGGCCGCGATGTTGAGCTTGTAGGAGTCCTGAAAATTCATCTCGACCCCGTTCGGAGTCTCGAATCGATTCTTAAACTCATCGATCGTCTGGACACTGGCGTCGTGAGTGATTTTCCCGTCGGTCATCGTCACGCGCATGGTGCCGGTTACGCCTTTCTTGGCCGGGTGCTTTTCCTTAACGCTCGCGTTCAGCAAGAAGGCTGCCTTCGCCTCCGCGGAAAGGGGAGGCGCGCCCTGCCCCCATGCGCTCGCGGCCAGTAACGAACCAACAATAAGAATCCGCAACATAGGCTGCACGCTATCACAGCCCACGGCCCGAAGCTACTACAATGGCAGCATGATCACCCGCCGCGCATTGTTTTGGGCCACCACGACCCTTTGGGGTGCGCCGGCGGCAACCGCCACCGTCCTCTACGACGATCGCGAGACCGCCCTCCCTAATAGCCGGCTCGAAAACGGCGACCTCTGGGTCCCCACCTCCGCGCTCCCGGCCATCAACGGTTTCGAGGTCAAGCCCCAAGGGGCCTGTCGCGCCGACCTCTGCATCCCGCTACCCAAGCAGCTCAAACACGGAAACTGGCTCAATCTCACCGGCTTCGCCCGCAAGGTACGCCAAGCCTTCGTCCACGAAGGGAGCCTCTGGAGCTTAGGCGAAATGCCCGTCCTCCGCTCGAGCTTTCTGCAATCCCGCGTCGCTCCAGACTTCGCCGTGGCCGACCGCAAGGGCCAGCCCGTCCGCCTTACGGACTTCCGCGGCCGCAAAATCCTCCTGCTCAGTTGGGCCTCCTGGTGAGGGTGCCGCCTCGATCTGCCAGGCTGGCAGACCATTTATCAGGAACTGAAGCCCCAAGGCTTTGAACTCGTCGCCGCCGCGCAGGACACGGGCGGGGAAGCGGCCGCCGGCAAGTGGTACGACGCCGCCAAAGCCACCTACACCACGCTCGTCGATACCGCGCATACGATCAGCTCCGCCTATCAACTCACGAACGTCCCCGCCGGGATTTGGATCGACGAACAAGGCCGCATCGTGCGTCCCGCCGAGACCGCGTCCCCGAAGAACCAGGAACTCAAGATCGGGGGCAAGGTCATCCGGACCCAGGGCGATGCTTATGTAGCCGCGCTCCGCGATTGGGTCGCCAAAGGCCCCAAGAGCGAATTCGTCGTCTCCGACGAAGACTACCAACGTCGCGTTAAGGAGCGCAGCCCGGCCGAGACAGAGGCCGAAGCGTCGTTCAAACTCGCCGTCGCCCTCCGCCAGAAAGGCCAGCCCGACCTCGCCCAAAAGTGGTTTGAACACGCCCAACAGCTCAATCCGGAAAGCTGGAACTATCACCGGCAGGATTGGAGCTTTTCGTCGGATGCGGGCAAACGTTGGATGGAGAAGTTCCAGAAGTCGACCACCGATTACTACCCCGCACTCGAACTGAGTCCACCGCGGCTCTCGCCAAAGAAATGACGAGTTCGTCGTAAATCCCGAGGCGGGATAATGGGAGGTGGATGAGCAAACCCAATACCCTAAAGACAGTCGCGGACACCCCCATCCGCCCCTTGCTCCGCCCGTTCCAAGAGTTTGCCGCTCGGGAGACCTCCGGCGGTATCCTGCTGCTGCTGTGTACCGCGATCGCCTTGATCTGGGTGAACTCGCCCTGGGCTGCTAGCTACGCGAGCCTTTGGCACACCAAACTCGCCGTGAGCTTCGCGGGCCAGGCCATGGATCACGACCTTCATTTCTGGGTGAACGATGGGCTGATGGCGCTCTTCTTTCTCGTCGTCGGGCTCGAGATCAAACGAGAGTTGCTGGTCGGTGAACTCGCGTCTCCGCGACAGGCCGCCTTACCCATCTTCGGGGCGCTGGGGGGCGTGCTTGTCCCCGCCTTGCTCTACACGGCGTTCAATTGGGGAAGGCCCGGCGCCGATGGATGGGGCATCCCGATGGCCACCGATATCGCCTTCGTCATCGGCATCATGGCGCTCCTCGGCGACCGCGTGCCGCTGGGGCTCAAGGTGTTTCTAACGGCCCTCGCCATTGTGGACGACATCGCGGCCGTGTTGGTAATCGCGGTCTTCTACACCGCGAACATCGCCTGGCTAGGGATTGCCGCGGCCGGCGTCTGCGTGGTTTCGCTTCTGGCGGCGAACCGCCTGGGCGTCCGCCACCCGCTGCCGTATGCGCTGCTTGGCATCGCGCTCTGGTTGGCGGTGCTGCACTCGGGCGTCCATGCCACCATCGCCGGAGTCATCCTGGCGCTGACGATTCCGTCGCGAACCTATCTCGACGTCCCCGCGTTTCTCCACCAGATTCGAACCATTATCCAGCGCCTGGACCACTGCGCCGATCGCGAGAAAGGCCCACTGAACGACGAAGAGCAGCAGGTGGCCATCGAGGCCTTGGAGGGCGCCTGTGAGCAAGCGCAACCGCCCCTGTTCCGCTTCAACGAAGCGCTGCACCCTTGGGTAACCTTCCTGATCATGCCGGCCTTTGCCTTCGCGAACGCGGGCGTGGAGCTCGGCGGGGACCTTGCGAGTCGCGCAGCCGAACCGGTCACCCTCGGCGTCGCCATTGGACTCTTACTCGGCAAGCCAATCGGCATCACCCTGCTTTCGTGGTTAGCGGTGAAGTCTGGATGGGCGAGTCTGCCCGACGGCGTATCGTGGACGAGCGTTCACGGGGCCGGGTGGCTGGGCGGGATCGGGTTTACGATGTCGCTGTTCATCGGCGCACTCGCGTTCTCCGATGCCGAGTTGCTCGCCCGGGCGAAGCTGGGGATCTTGGCCGGGTCGCTGGCCGCGGGTCTGGTGGGTTCGGCCATTCTGCTCCGCGGCGTCGGCCCTGCTCCGGTGAGCTTTTCCAAATAGAGGTAGATCACGGGCGTGATGTACAGGGTCAGCAACTGCGAAACCAGTAGACCGCCCACCACCGCCAACCCCAGCGGGCGACGGGATTCCGCCCCGGCCCCGTAGCCAACCGCAATCGGCAACGTCCCGAGCAGCGCGCACATCGTGGTCATCATGATGGGTCGAAAACGCTGTACGCATCCTTCGAAAATCGCGGCTTCGGCCGGGCTTCCCTCGCGCCGCGCCATGATCGCAAAGTCCACCATCATGATCGCGTTCTTCTTCACGATGCCAATCAGCAAGATGATCCCGACAAACGAAAACAGGTTGAGATCGTCCTTAAACAGCAGCAACGTGATGACCGCGCCCAGGCCCGCCGACGGCAGGCCCGAAAGAATCGTGATCGGGTGAATGAAGCTCTCGTACAACACGCCCAGCACGAGATAAATGACCAGAATCGCGATGGCGAGCAAGATCGCCAGACCACCGACGGACTTTTGAAACGCCGAAGCCGTGCCTTGATAGGAGAACGACATGGTGTCCGGCAAGCCGATCTCTTTAGCCGCCTCATCCACCTGCTCGGTCACCTGGCTCAGCGAATAGCCGGGCTTGGCGTTGAACTGCAAATTGACGGCGGGAAGCTGGCCGATGTGATTGACGCTCAGCGGGGCCACTCCTTGCCGTTCGCGGGTCACCGCCGACAGCGGTACCAGCTTGTTGTTCGTCGATCGGATGAAGAGCTTCGATAGCCCGGCCGGGTCCTGGCGGAACTCCGGCAGCACTTCCAGAATGACGTCGTACTCATTGGCGGGAGCGCTGATGGTAGAGACGCGGCGGTTGCCGTAAGCGTCGTAGAGCGTGTTCGCAATCTGCTCCGGGGTGACGCCCAGGGCGAGGGCGCGGTCGCGATCAATGTCGACATTGACCCGGGGGTTATTCAGTTGCAGGTCGCTATAGACGTCCGCCAGCGCCGGCACGGTTCGGAGCTTGGCTTCCAGCTTGGGAGCCCACTGGTAGAGCGCGGCCGTGTCGGCGTCCTGCAGCGCCACCGAGTATTGGTAGCGAGACTCGTTCTGCCCCAGGCTCAGCATCGGGGGTGGCTGCAGGAAGACCGAGAAGCCGGGGATCTGCGCGAACTGCTTTTGCAGGTCGGCGACGATAGCGGTGGCGTGCGGACGAACGGGGTCGTGAGTGAAGTGGATGAAGAGAAACCCATTGTTCTGGGTGTTGGCTCCGGTGCCGAACTGGCTCACCCATTTGTTCTTTTGGACGATGCTCATCACCTGCTTTTGCAGGCGGACCGTTTCGTCGAAGGACGTATCCTGCGCGGCTTCGGTGCCGCCGAACACCATGCCGCTATCCACGACGGGAACGAAGCTTTTCGGCATCACGACGAAGAGCCAGCCGGTGATGACGGTGGTGACGAGCGTGAGGAGCAAGGTGGCAAAACGGTGGCGCAACGTGAAGCGCAGCGTCGTCTGGTAGAGGCGGTTCATGCCGTCGAAAAACTGTTCGAACAGATTGAAGACCCGCCCATGGGTTTGGTGATGACTCAGGAACCGGCTGCAGAGCATCGGCGTCAACGAAAGCGAGATGAGCCCGGAGATCAGCACGGCCACGGCGATCGTGACGGCGAACTCGCGCAGCAGGCGCCCGATGATGCCATCGAGAAACAGCACCGGGATGAACACGGCGACCAACGAAATGGTCATCGAGACAATGGTGAATCCAACTTCGCGAGCCCCTTCATAGGCCGCTTGCAGCCGCGGCTTTCCCATCTCCATGTGGCGAACGATGTTCTCCATCATTACGATCGCGTCGTCGACGACGAAGCCGACCGATAGCGTCATCGCCATCATGGAAAGCGAGTCGATCGTGAAGTTGAGCAGCTTCATGACGCCGAAGGTGCCGAGCAGCGAGAGCGGCACCGCGAGGCTGGCAATGAGGGTGGCCGGGAGGTTGCGCAGGAACACGAAGATGACCAGGATCACGAGCGCGATGGTCAGCAGCAGAGTGAACTTCACGTCTTCAATGGATTCGCGGATGTTCCGGGAGGCATCGAATTCCACGAGCAGCGAGATGCCGGCCGGCATGTTCTGACGCAGGTTCGGCAGCAACTCCTTCACCGCGTCCACGACCGCCACCGTGTTCGCGTCGGGCTGCTTTTGCACCGCGACAATCATGCCGGGCTTCCCATTCACCCAGAAGACACTCCGTTCGAAATTCACGCTATCACGGACGACGGCGACGTCTTCCAGACGCACCGGATTGCCGTTGCGAAAGGCCACGATCATGGGACGAAACTGGTCGGCGGCCGTGAGTTGGCTGTTCGACTGCACCGTATAGGCTTTGGTGATCCCGTGCATGGAACCGGCCGGCAGATTGACGTTCTGCTGCGCGAGGGCACTTCGAATATCTTCCAAACCCACTTGGCGCGCGGCCAGACGGTCCGGGTCGGCCTCCACGCGGACGGCGTATTTTTGGCCCCCAAAAACGGAGGTCTGCGCGACCCCGTTCACCATCGAAACGCGTCGACCGATCAGGTTTTCGGCAAACTCGTTGAGGGCCGCCAAGGTCATCGTCTCCGAGGTCAGCGCCAGATAAAGAACCGGTCGAGAAGCCGGGTTCACCTTCTTGAACGAAGGCGGCGCGAGCATATTGCGAGGGAGTTCGCCGGTGGCTCGAGATATAGCCGATTGCACGTCCTGGGCGGCGGAATCGATCGTACGACTGAAGTCGAATTGGAGCGTAATGGTGGTCGAACCGTTCGTGCTGGCCGACGACATGCTGTCCACCCCGGCGATGTTCGAAAACGCCTTTTCGAGGGGCGTGGCGACCGACGACGCCATGATATCGGGGTTGGCCCCGGGCAGGCTGGCCGTCACTTGGATGGTGGGGTATTCCACCGGCGGAAGGTCGCTGACCGGCAGCGAGAAGTAGCTGATCAGGCCGAAGCCCAACACGCCGGCCATCAGCAAGGTCGTGGCCACCGGGCGCGTGATGAAGATATCTGTGATGGCCATAGGCGTTAGTTGGCGGCCGTAGGGCCGGGCGGCAGAAGACGGACTTTCGCGTTCGGGCCCAGCCGCTTCTGCCCCTCCGAGATCACGCTCTCCCCAGCGCTGAGACCAGAGCCGATCACCGATTGTTCGACCATTCCGGGCGGAGTATAGAGCCGGAGGACGGTAACGTCGCGCATCGAAACACTGCTATTGGCAGCGTTCAGGACCCAAACATACTTCCCCTTAGGACCCGTTTGCACCGCCTGCGAGGCGACCAGAACCCGGTCCTGCTCCACGTTCAGGCGGGCCCGGACGTTAACGAATTGGCCCGGCCAAAGCACCCGATCCGCGTTCGTAAACAGAGCCTTCAGTTTGATGGCACCGGTGGTCACATCGACGGCGCTATCGATGAAGTTTAAGACGCCGGTGCTCGGCCGATTGCCATCGGCGATCGCGACAATCGTCATCGGCTTTTGGCTTTGATACTGGCGGACTTGCGGGAGAAGATTCTCCGGAACCGAGAACGAAACGTGGACCGGGGCCGACTGTAGCAGCGTGACCAGCGTGTTGTCGTGCTGTTTGGCGAGGCTGCCCAATTGGGCCGAAATCACCCCGGCTCGCCCCGAGATGGGCGCATAGATTTTGGTGTAGTCGAGGACTAGGCGCGTCTCCTGCAGCCGGGCCCGATTGGCCCGCTCGCCGGCCTTGGCGCTCTCCACCGCGGCCCGACCCGCATCGACGGCGGCCTTGGCCGCGTCGGCATTGGTCGCCGCCTGGTCGGCCTGTTCGCTCGAAAAGATCCCTTCTTTTTTCAATTGCAGACTGCGCCTGGCGATGGCGTCCAGGTTCTTCCAGTTGGCGCTGTCGCGGGCGATGTTGGCCTCGGCCTGCTTCGCGTTGGCGATGTCGCGAGCGATGTTGGCTTCGATCTCGGCCAGTTGGCGCTGAAACGGTTCGGCGTCGAGTTCAAACAGCAGTTGCCCTTGGCGCACGTCCTGACCTTCGACGAAATGCACCCGCACGACGGGGGCGGTGACTCGCGCTTTCACTTCGACCGTGGAGCTGGCTTCGACATTACCGATGGCGGCGATCTCGAGCGGGACATTGGCGGAGGTTGCCTGCACCGCACGAACCGCCTGGGCGGGCGGCGCAGCCCCGTTGGCCGAAGCAGAAGCCGCTTCGCGCGCACAAGAAGAAAGGGCGAGCGTGCCCAACAGATCGGCGCACGAAATCAACGACAGATGAGACATAGGGATAGAAACCCCTGACGTTACACCAGCGGGCACATTAATAAATTTTAGCAGCATTACGCTTTCCGATCCACGCACTTACTGCGGTAGAGCGAACGCAACATAGGAGCCTTGAATCTTCTTCTGCGTGCCCGGGGTCAGCCCGACCTGAGCAGCGGCGCAGAACACGACATACTGGCGGCCATTCACCTGGTATATTGCCGGAATGCCTTCGACTGCCGTGTCTACCTCTGCTTCCCACAACGGCTTACCCGTGGCGGTGTCGAGAGCGCGAATGTGGCGGTCGCGGGTGCCCGTAAAGATGATTCCTCCCGCCGTCACCACGGGCCCCACCTTCGGATAATGCGATCCCGTATTCGTAATCCCTTTGGCCGCCAAATCCGGCACGTCGCCCAACGGTATCTGCCATTCAATCGTGCCCTTGTTCAGATCGTACTTCGTCAAGGTCGACCAAGGCGGCTTAATCGGGGCCAGTCCGTCGCTGGCGATCATGAAACCGAATCCGGTGTAGTAACGGTCAATCGCGTTCGGGTTGCGGTCCCCGGCCGGCACGGTGGCGGCGGCGCGGGCAGGGTTGTAAAGATAGGCAATCAGGTCGCTCAACTCCTCGGCGGGTAGTTTCGGGAAGCCTGGCATCGGGCCTTGGCCCTGCCGTATGGCGTTCTCAATTTGTCGCCGCGTCAGTCGAATCGGCGCGTCGGCGATCGAAGGCTGGCTTGTGCGATCGGCCCCATGGCAGGTCTGGCAATGCTTGGCATAACTCAGTTGCCCCTTCTGCTCCGGCGTATTCGCCGTACGGGAGTTCACGGTCTCCTCGGACTCAAGCTTCAGCAGGCAAGGCAGATCCTTCGAAACAACGAAAAGCGAGCCGTTCGGCGGGTCAATGGCGGCACCGCCCCAGTTCGCTCCGCCGTTGTTACCGGGCATTTGGATCGTCGGCCGGGTGCCGGGCGGCGTGAAGAGCCCTTCGTTGCGAGCCGACAAAATCTCATCCCGAAACTTGGCGCGGTCGGCTGGGCTCAGATAAGGGCTCAGGTCCTCGACGGTAAACTTCTGCCGCGCGAACGGCGGCGGCTTGACGGGAAACGGCTGCGTCGGCGAGACGATCTCTCCCGGCATATCGGACTTCGGAACCGGTCGTTCTTCAATCGGCCACAACGGGTGGCCGGTGACCCGGTTGAAGACCCACACAAAGCCCTGCTTGCTAACCTGGGCGACCGCATCGACCGACTTGCCTTCGTGGCGGAGCGTCAACAACTTCGGCGCGGTCGCGTCGTCGTAATCCCAGATATCGTGGTGGACCATTTGGAAGTGCCAAAGCCGTTTCCCGGTCCGCGCGTCGAGCGCCAGCAGACTATCCGCAAACAGATTGGCCCCCGCCCGGTCGACGCCATAAAAGTTGTACTTGGCCGAGGCGGTAGGCGCATAAAGAATGCCTCGCTTTTCGTCGACCGACATCTCGCCCCACACGTTGGCCCCGCCGACGGTCTTCCAGGCGTCCTTCGGCCAAGTCTCATAGCCGAACTCCCCCGGCCGGGGGATCGTGTGGAACGTCCAGACGAGCTTGCCGCTCAGCACATCGAAAGCGCGCAGATCGCCCGGCGCCGAACCGTAGCCCTGGTTGGTGGCCGATCCGAGAATCAGCAGGTTCTCGAAGACCCGCCCCGGGGTCAGCGATTGCACCAGCGCCAGCGCCTGCGGATCGCGGCCCAGGCCTTGCTTCAGATCAACGCGGCCGCTCGTGCCGAACGAGGAAATGAGCTTGCCGTTGCGCGCATCGTAAGCGCGCAGGGTGTGGTTCACCGACAGCAGCAGCCGCCGGTCCGACCGGTCTTTGCTTTCCCAATAGTTGAAGCCCCGGTTGGTGATCACTTTGATGTCCGGATCCGGTGCCGAACTCCACAGTTCCTTCCCCGTGGCAGCGTCGAGCGCCACCAGCGAGTTGCTCTTGGCCAACACATACATCGTCCCGTCGATCACCAGCGGATTGAAGAAATAGCGGGCATTGTCACCCGTCGGAAAGGTCCAGGCGCGCTGGAGCTTGTGGACATTGGTCCGATTGATCTGCGTCAGGGAAGAGTATTGGGCAGAGTCGGCCGAGCCGCCGTAATCGCGCCAGGTAGAGTACGGCTGGGCATAAGTGACCGCCACGAGGGCGAGGGCGGAGAGCCAACGGAGGAAAAAGGACACGACCGATTGTATCCAGGCCGAGCCGCTATAGGCTGTGCCAACCGGCAAAGGGTTTGGGCGTGGCACAAGTGGGCCCCCCGTCTTTAGCCGTGCCAGCGATGGAGGTTGCCACCTGGTGGGGCGGCGGTCCGACGAGTAAGGGGGTGATTCCGCTCAAGGGAACTTTCAGGCGGCGGGACCAAGGAGCATCGATTTGGACGGCGTAAGAGCCGATGTCAAGGTAAAGAAATCTGGCGCCGGGGGGGCCTTGCACGAAAGGGCCCGAGAGGTTGGCGGGGAGGGTGACGGTGAAGCAAAGATCGGCACCGGTGGAGCGCTGGAGTTGCACGGCTTCGTAGCGGTTTCCGCGACCTGTTTGCACGCCGAAGTCGACTCCAGGCGGGGGGGCGACGAGCGAAATGTGGAGAGTGAGCAGGGCTTCCATACGGAGTAGGTTGCGTATATTCTACGAGTTTATGACACAACCATCTGCGTTAGAGACGATGGCGGAGCTAGAGTGGTCGCCCGGAACCGGAGCGGAGGTCTGGGCCATGCTGCGGGGAGCGGACGTCGGCGATTTGGCGACGGTTCGTGAGTTAGTCGAATGCAGGCCGGCCCTTGTCAACTGCAGCTTCGCCTATCGGACGCCGCTCCATTTCGCCGTGCGGGAAGGTCGACTCGAGGTGGCCGCGTATCTACTCGGGCAGGGTGCCGACGCGGTCAATATGGTCGTTGGAGACGGATTCCTACGAATGGCCCGGGAACGTCACCATGACGCGCTGGTGCGGCTGTTGGAGGCCCATTTGCTGGACAAATTCGGCATCTGCCCCGAAGGCGCGGAGATGGCCGCCGCGATGCGCGCCGGGGACTTTGCGCGAGCGCTTCAGGTGCCGGGTCTGCTGGCCGTCGCCGATCAACGCGGGAACCGCGCGATTCATTGGGCGGTCCTGCTGCGGCGGATCGATTGGGTCGATGCGTTGCTCGAATTGGGGGCCGGACTAGAAACCCAGCGACCGGACGGAGCCCGGCCCCTTCAACTGGTGAATGGGGATTACCACTTTCGAGGGTGGCGCGATGTCGACGCCGATTCGGCGGCGACACCGGAAGAGATGCTTCGCCACCTGCTCGTCCGGGGAGCGGAGATGGACATCTGCACCGCTTCCTACCTGGGCGACGCGGCACGGGTGAAGCAGTTGCTGGCCGAAGATCCGGGCCGGGCGAATCGAACCGTGGACTATGTGACCTACTACCTCGGCTCCGGCTCGCCGCTGCGCAATGCAGCCGCGCGGGGGCGCAAAGAGGTCGTCGAGATTTTGCTCGCGGCCGGGGCCGATCCGAACCTGCGCGAAGAGGGGATCGCGCCTCGCGGAGCCGCGCTCTACGAAGCCGCCGCCGCCGGCTGGCACGACATCGCTCGCCTGCTGCTGCGGCACGGGGCCGACCCGAACGCGGCCGTCGAAAGTTCGGCGGACTGCCTCAGCCGAGCCATCCAAAACAAGGATGAGCGTATGATCGAGTTACTCCGAAGTTACGGCGCGAAACGACCGATTCACCTGATCGCTTACTACGGCGATGCCGACGCGCTTGCGGCGATGCCGGAGATTCCGGCGCACCCCAAGGCGGTGGCCAGCGCGGCCGAGAACGGGCACGACGAGTTCGTCAGGATGGTCATTGCACGGTGGCCGGCGCTCTCGATCCAGGTTCACTGCGCCGGAGCCGCGACCCGAGAGTTAACCGAATACCTGTTTGACGCCGGCATGAGCCCAAGCCATCGAGACTGGCAAGGGACAACGCCGCTGCATGAGCAGGCCGGCCGGGGCGACCTGCTCAACGCGGCGCTCTACCTCCGCCACGGCGCCGAGCTCGAAGCCCGCGACGACGAGTGGCGCTCCCGGCCATTAGGTTGGGCCGCCCGCGAAGGGAGACTCGATATGGTCGATTTTCTCCTCCAGCACGGTGCCTTGGCGGCACACCCTGACGACGAGGATTGGGCTACCCCACTCGCGTGGGCGGAGAGCCGCGGACATCAAGCGGTGGCGAGTCGATTGCGGGAAGCCATCAAACCAGAGTTTCGGCCAGGATCTTGAAATCAGGCGGCAACCCGGAGACGGTCCCGGAAAGAGAGCATCGCGCCGAACGCGTTGCCCTTGCCAAAGGCGGGGGAGCCAAAAGCCGAAGAGAGGATCACATGCGTCGGACCGATCGCTAGAACATTGTACGCTGAAGACGGGGAAAACCTCCCTTTAGGAGCGCCGGATGTTGCGAGGAAAGACAGCGATTGTGACGGGGGCCAGCCGCGGCATCGGACGAGCAATCGCCCTGCGCCTCGGCCGTGAGGGAGCCAATTTGGTGCTGTGCGCGCGCGACCGTGCCGCGCTGGCCGAGGTAGCCGCCGAGGTGGGAGACAAGGCCTGCGTTCTCGCCGTCGACCTACGAGAAACCAGCGCGGCCCAACAGGTCTGCGCGCTCGGCATGGCGGAGTTTGGGGGCCTGGATATCCTCGTCAACAACGCGGGAGCAACCAAGCGCGGAGAGTTTCTCGCTCTGACAGACGAGGACTGGATCGACGGCTACTCACTGAAGCTGCACGGGGCCGTGCGCATGGCTCGATGCGCCTGGCCGGAACTCGCCCGGCGCGGAGGGTCGGTTGTCAACATCGCCGGCGTCGGGGGGAAAACACCCGGAGCCGAGTTCACGATCGGCGGAAGCGTCAATGCGGCCGTGCTCTCGTTCACGAAGGCCCTGGCGGATGTCGGAGTTCGCGATGGCGTCCAAGTCAACGCGATCAACCCGGGCACGGTCCGGACCGATCGATTCGAGAAGCGGCTTGACGGATTGGCCGCCGAAAGGGCGCTGACGCGAGAGGCCGCGGAAGCGTGGTTCGTCGCCAGTCAACGGGTGACGCGGGTCGGGGAACCCGCCGATATCGCCGGGTTAGTAGCGTTTCTGGTTGGGCCCGAAGGGCGATTCCTTCACGGAGCGCTGATTGACATGGACGGCGGCGCCACAAAATCTCTGTAACCAGAGCGAAACACCCACTTCACGAAGTTGCAACGTGAGCGCGATAGGCTTACGACGGACTTTATGAAACTGAATACTCTCTCCCTGCCGCTTGCAGCGCTCTGCCTGCCGATCGGCCTGCTGGCCCAAGCGCCCTTTGACATCGCCCTGATCGGCGACACGCCCTACGGGGTGGCGGCGGAACCCCGCTTTGAACGGGTGATTGCTGACATCAACCGTCAGAACGTCGAATTCACCGTCCACATCGGCGACACCAAAAGCGGATCCACCCGCTGCGACGACTCGCACTACACGCGCGTGTTGAACTGGTTCAACAGCTTTCAAAAGCCGCTGCTGTATTCGGTCGGCGACAACGAATGGACCGACTGCATGCGCACCAACAACGGTGCCTACAACCCGCTGGACCGGTTGGCGATGATCCGCAAGACGCTCTTTGCGACCAACATGAGCCTGGGGCAACGGCCGATCCCCTTGATCAAGCAGTCCGCCGATCCCAAGTATGCGCTCTACGTAGAGAACTCCATGCTCGTGAAGGCACCGGTGGTTTTTGCCACGATTCACGTCCCCGGCAGCAACAACAATCTGGAATACAAGCTGAACCAGGGGGCGCCGAACGCCTTCTATGACCAGGACAAAGAGTTCCAGGCGCGGAACGCGGCCAACATCGTTTGGCTGCGGCAGGCCTTCAAGACCGCCAAAGATACCAAGTCGCTCGGCTTGATGATTTTCATCCAGGCCAACGTGTTCGAGGCGTTCTGGGAAGAGGTGGTCGGCTCCACCCGCAGCGGCTATGAGGAGTTCGTGTCGGTGTTGCGCGCGGAAACGAGGGCGTTTGCGGGCGAAGTGGTAATGGTCTCGGGAGACAGCCACTACATGCGCGTGGACAAACCCTTGACCGATCTTTACCCCGCTTGCACCGCGGCCACCGGACCCTGTAAGCCGTTCGAAGCGGCGCTCGACGCTCGGGGCGCTCGCGTGCTGAACTTCACCCGCGTCGAAGTGCCCGGCTCGGCCGACGTGCATTGGGCGCTTTGCCACATCCGGCCGAACGAACGGAATCTGTTCCAGTTCGAGTTCATGATCATGCCGGCCGCGGCGGCAACCGCCGGGCCCAGCGCCGTTGTCACCCAACCGGGCAGTACGACGGCGGTCACCGCAGTCGACTCCAACGGCTTGCTGACGCTCGATGGCAGCCTGTCGAACACCACCAACGGCGGAGACCTGAGCTACTCGTGGTCTTCGGCGCAGGGCTACCCGGTGGCCGGCCTCACGCGGGGCGACACGGCGACGCCGACGTTCCAGTTTGTGTTGCGAGGCACCTATCAAGTGGCCCTCACCGTAACCGACCGGACCGGCGCGACCAGCACCTCGGCCGTGACCGTCCGCTACCAGTAGCGTAAGCTGTCGGAGTGGGCGTTGCGGTAAGCCGAGAAGAGTTTGAACAGATCGTGGAGCGGGCGATTGCCGGAATCCCCGCCCGCTTCCGCGTTCGCATGGAAAATCTCTCGGTGTCGGTGGAGGCGTGGGGACCGGGGCGGGATCTGCTCGGGCTGTACGAGGGCCGACCGTTGACCGAACGCAGCGTCAGTGACGGTTTCGCCCCGCCAGACCGGATTCGCATTTTCCAGAAGCCCCACGAAGAGATGGCGCGCAGCCGCGCTGAGCTCGAGCAAACCGTGGCCGACACGGTTTGGCACGAAGTCGGGCACTACTTCGGTTTGAATGAGTTTGAGATCGCCCGCGTCGAAGCGCGGCGACAGCGTTTGCGTGCCCTGCGGGGGCGCGCAAAGGCATATAATACGAGGCGATGATGAGAAGATTTTTTATTTGCACTCTGATGCTGGTGGCGGCGATGAACGTTTCCGCCAAAGACAAAGCGGAGAAGGGATTCAAGTCGCTCTGGAACGGCAAGGACTTCACCGACTGGAAGAAAGCGACCGAGAACGAAGCCACGTTTTCGATTAAGGACGGGGCGATTGTGGCCAACGGGCCGCGGGCGCACCTGTACTATGTCGGCAAGATCGGCAACCACGATTTCAAGGATTTTGAACTCAAGGTGGATTGCATGACGTTGCCGAATTCGAACGGTGGCATCTACTTCCACACCGCTTATCAGGAGAAGAACTGGCCGGACAAGGGTTTTGAAGTCCAGGTGAACAACTCGCACACCGACTGGCGCCGCACCGGCGGTCTCTACGGCGTTGCCGACCAGAAAGCGAAGATGGCCGAAGACGGCAAATGGTTTACCGAACACATTGTCGTCAAGGGCGATTCTGTGAAAATCTACGTCGACGGCAAGCTGTCGTCGGAGTGGACGCAGCCAGCCGGATGGGAATATCCGCAGGGCAAGGGCCGCAAAATCGGCACGGGTACGTTTGCTTTGCAGGGTCACGATCCGAAGTCCACCGTGATGTACAAGAACATCCGCGTGAAGTTCACGAAGTAGCAAAAGTTGCAATCCAGCCGGAAGGCAGGTAGACTGAGGAGTTGCAGCGCATCCGTGCGCTTGCGCGGGATGCGCCTGTCTCCCTTAATCCGGCCGCGCAGCCTTTCAAAGTAATTCTATTAAGAACGAGGAAAGTCATGTACGCAGTAGTAGAAAACGGTGGCAAGCAGTATCGTGTGTCGCTCGGGGAGACCGTCCGATTCGAGACGATGCCCGGCGAGGTGAACGGACCGGTGGATCTGGGTCGTGTGTTGGCCGTGGTGTCCGACGATGGCGAAGTGAAAACGGGCAAGGATGTCGCGGGCGCGAAAGTGACCGGCACCTTGGTGGAAAATGACCGCGGTCCGAAAGTGATCGTGTTCAAGTTTAAGCGGAAGAAGCAGTATCGGCGAACGATCGGACATCGGCAGAACTACTCCGCCGTCAAGATCGATTCGATTCAGGCGTAAGGAAGTCAGAGTAAACCATGGCATCAAAAAAAGGTCTAGGCTCAAGTAAGAACGGTCGCGATTCAAATGCGCAGCGACTGGGTATCAAGCGTTTCGGCGGCGAGTTGGTTCCGGGCGGATCCATTCTTGTGCGGCAGCGCGGGACACCCTACAAAGCTGGCGATAATGTCGGTCGCGGCAAAGACGATACGCTTTTTGCGTGCGTGACTGGCGTCGTCGAGTTTCGTGACAAAGGGCGGATGGGGAAGTTCATCTACATCAACCCGGTTAAGGTTGACGCAAACTAGTTTGTTGTCTCTCAGTTAGAACCCAAAGCCGCCCATTTGGGCGGCTTTTGTTATTTGTGATTGGCGTTTGTCTTATGTTTATTGATGAAGTAAAGATCTATGTGAAAGCCGGCGACGGCGGAAACGGCTGTATGGCGTTTCGGCGGGAGAAGTTTGTGCCCCGCGGTGGCCCCAGCGGCGGCGATGGAGGACGCGGCGGTAGCGTCATCATCGTCGCGAGTGAGCATCGGAACACGTTGCTCGAACTTCGCTACAATCCGGAGCACAAAGCCGAACGCGGTAAGCACGGGGAAGGCTCCAACTGCTCCGGACGGCACGGAGATGACCGTCAGGTGGACGTCCCGGTCGGTACGATGGTGTACGACTGGAAGACGGCCGAGTTGCTGTACGACTTCACCAAGGCGGGTGAAAAGTTTGTGATCGCCAAGGGCGGGAAGGGGGGACGCGGCAACCAGCATTTCGCCACGGCTTCGCACCAGGCACCGACCGAACACGAACCCGGCACCCCGGGCGAAGAGAAGACGCTGCGTCTGGAGTTGAAGATTCTCGCCGACGTCGGCCTGGTAGGCTTCCCGAATGCCGGCAAGTCGACCCTGATCTCGCGCGTTTCGGCGGCCCGGCCAAAGATTGCCGACTACCCGTTCACGACCCTGGAGCCGCAGTTAGGCGTGGTTCCGATGCCCGACGAGCGCAGCTTTGTCGTCGCGGATATCCCGGGCTTGATCGAAGGCGCCCACGAAGGCCACGGCCTCGGCATTCAGTTCCTGAAGCACATTGAACGGACTCGGGTGCTGGTGCACATGGTCGACGTCAGCGACGTGACCGGACGCGACCCGCGGAGCGACTTTGAGATCATTCTGAACGAGCTAGCCAGCTTCAGCGATGAGCTTCCGAAGAAGCCGATGATCGTCGTGGCGAGCAAGGTGGACGCGGCGCAGGACCCGGACCGCATCGCCGCGGTGAAGGAGATTGCGTCCGAGCATGGCATGCAGTTTCTCGAAATCTCGAGTGCAACCGGACAAGGGCTTGAGGAGTTGAAGTTCATCCTCGCCGCCATTGTCCACCCGCCCAAGGTGATTGAAACCAAGGACGACGGGATCGCTTACATGCCGTACGACCGGCTCTAGGCCGGTCCTACTTCGCGACGGCGAAGAACTGTTGGCTCGATAAGTTGCGATAGACGCTGCCGGCTATTTCGGCAGCGACCGGGCCGTTGACGGGCTTGCCGCCGGTGAGCAAGACAACGACGACCAGCTTGTTGTGCCCAACTTCGTTGAAGCTGCCAAACCAGCCGAGGTGGGTCGGGGTGGCTCGATCAGTGCAGGTGCCGGTTTTGCCAAGGATCGGCTCGTTGGCGTCATACTGAGCGCGTCGAGCGGTCCCGTGGTCGACTGCGGCCATCATGCCGGGCTTGACGTCCGGAATCTCATTCTGAATCGCCAAGTGGCGCTTCACCTTGGGCGCGAAGCTCTCGATCTGCTGCTTGGTTCGGGGATATTGGAGATGGTAAAGCGTGCCGCCGTTGGCGATCGCCGACAGCAGCGAAGCCAACTGCAGGGCCGTCAGTTGAATGCCCTCGCCGAAACTCGTCATCATGCCGACGCCACCGAATTTGGGCGGCTCCGAGGCGAGGACGCCAGGGAACTCGCCCTCTATGTTGAGGCCAGCTCGTTCGCCCAAGCCGAGCATTTTGGCGTAGGCGTGGACACGATCAAACCCAAGATCGGTGCCCACCCGCGCGAAATAGGGGTTGTTGGAATGCGCCAGGGCCTCGGTCAGGTTCATCGTCGAGCGACGCCCGATCCGCAGCAGCGTATTCTTCTCGATGATGCCTTCCTTGAGGCCGGCAATCGCGGTGACGATCTTCACCGTCGAGCAGGGCTGGAAGCCGCTGCCGAGGGCTAACTTCTGATTGACGATGGTCAACAGCCGTCCGGTTTGCGGATCAGCGACCACGACGCTGCCGTTGTACGGCCCCAGCGCATCGACGGCGGCGCGTCGGACGATGAGGTCCTCGCCATCAATGACGTCACCAAGCGTGGAATCGGCGAAGGTTGGCTCCAGCCACGGACCTCCCGCGACATTACTGGGAGCTGCTTTTTTCTTTGCAACCGCAACCGGTCGCTTCGACGCGACGGCTTTGCTTTTCGCTATACTCTTGGCGGCCGGCCGAACGGGACCGGTTTTTTTGGCTCTGGAAGCCGGTACTGCTAATAACAGGTTAAATTGACCAATAAAGATCAAGAAAACCAGGAAGATACGCATTCTGACTGTGCCCCTCGTCAGTGAAATCGGACATTTGGTACTGGGCCAACGATTCTGCTAGTATCCGGGACTTGATTAGCAAAAGTCAACCCAGCACGTACTGTCCTTATCGACCGAACCGCATCTGTTTGTTAAGCGGCGGTCCAACCGCCGTCGATCGTGATGACGCTGCCGTTGACGAACGCCGCCTCGTCGGAGGCGAGATAGAGCGCTAAATGGGCGATTTCGTCGGGTTTGCCCAGTCGGCCGATCGGCTGGCGGGTATTGAGTTCGGCGCGGGTCTTCTCGATTTCATGGGAATGGTACTTCTGTAAATACTGGGCCACGAAGGGAGAATCGACGGTTCCGGGGCAGATGGCGTTGACGCGAATCTGGGTGGGGTAGTCGACGGCGAGTTGGCGGGTCATGGCGATGACGGCGCCCTTGGTGGCGCAGTAGGCATAACGACGTTTTACGCCGATCAAGCCGGCCACGGAGCCGATATTGACGACCTTGCCGCCAGAAGCCAGGAGCAGGGGCATCGCATATTTCGTAATCAGGAAGGGGCCGGTGACGTTGACCTTCATCAGGCGCTCGAAATCGGCGAGGCCGGTCTCTTCGACGTTGCCGACGAGCCCGATGCCCGCGTTGTTGACGAGGATGTCGAGTTGGGGGAGGCTGGCGAAGACCGCCTGGACGGCGGATTCGCTCGTGACGTCGCAGTGAACGGCCAACCCCGAGAGTTCGGCGGCGAGGGCTTCGGCCTTGGGCAGATCAATGTCGGCGACGACGACTTTTGCCCCGGCGTTGGCCAGGACGCGGCAGGTGGCTTCACCGATGCCACTGGCGCCGCCAGTGACTAAAGCGACGCGACCATCTAATCGGAAGGGTGTACTCATGCTCTGGCGATTGTACTATCGGAAGCAAGACGTCTGGGGTAGTTGGTATCATCTTCCCCATTGAGACCTCGCTTATGAGCCAAAAGAAGCACAAGCCCTACGTTCCCGAAGACATGAAGATGACCGAGTTCACCGTGGCCGCGGTGGCGATCGGACTGGTGATGAGCGTGGTGCTCGGGGCGGCGAACGCTTACCTGGGCTTAAAGGCAGGCATCACGATTGCCGCGACGTACCCGGCGGCCGTGATCGGCATGGCGCTGCTGCGGGCCAAACGGGGCACGATTCTTGAAGAGAACATCGCGCGGACGGCCGGGTCGATCGGCGAGTCAATCGCCGCCGGAGCGATCTTCACTTTGCCGGCGTTCGTGATCTCGAAGAGTTGGCCGGCCTTTGACTTCGAGCACGCGTACTTCAAGTCGACGGCGTTGATGCTGGTGGGCGGGGTGCTGGGCGTTCTTTTCGTCTCGCTGGTTCGACGGGCGCTGGTTGAAGACGACGAACTTCCCTTCCCTGAGTCGGTGGCGGCGGCCGAGATTCATAAGGCTGGGCAGACGGCGTCGGGCGCGGCGAAGTACCTCTTCTACAACATGCTGACCGGGGCGGGAATCTATCTGGCCGGGGTGATGAAGCTGTTCGATCCGGACCATACGCTCTTCTTTTCGATCGGGCAGTTGGGCAAGAGCACGCTGAAGCTGGGCGGGGACAAGTTCGTGGCGACGGGCGGATTCACGGTGGCCGCGGCGCCGTCGATCAGCCCGGCCTACATCGGGGTCGGCTACATCATCGGGCCGCGGTTGGCGGCGTTGAACTTCGCGGGCGGCGTGCTGGCCTGGGGCCTATTCATCCCGCTGCTGATGTACTTCCTGGGGCCGAATCTGGCGCAGTTTGTACCGGCGGACCAGTTGACGGGCGGATGGACGGCGACCGCGAATGCGGTGTGGCGTTACATCGTTCGGCCGATCGCCGTGGGCGGGATGCTGGTCGGCGCGGGGTACACGCTGTTCCGGATGCGGAAGAATTTGATCGGCGGCTTGAGCAAGGCGATTGGCGAGTTGCGCAGCGGCGGACCGGAGCCGGGCACGGTGGGGCGGACCGAGCAGTACATGAGCTTCAAGGTGGTGTTCGCGCTGATCGGGGTGACGTTCCTGGCGATGGTTGGGGTGTATACCTACTTCGCGGGCGAGGTTTGGATCGCGGTGGTTGCGGCCGTCGTGATGCTGATCACCGGGTTTCTGTTCACGACCGTTTCGGGGTCGCTGGTTGGCTTTATTGGTTCGTCGAACAACCCGATCTCCGGGCTGACGCTTTCGACCCTGTTGATTGCAGCGTTGCTGATGGTCTCGTTGGGCGTGAACGGGCCGAAGGGCGTGGCGACGGTGTTGGCGGTGGCGGCGGTGGTCTGCGTCGCGGCGGCGGTGGGCGGCGAACTGCTGCAGGACTTCAAGGCGGGCTACATTCTGGGCGGGACGCCGCGGACGATTCAATGGGTGGAGTTGCTATCGGTGGTTGTGTCGTCGCTCGTGATGTTCTTCCCGGTGATGTACCTGCATGAGGCGAACATCAAGCAGGGCGGCATCGGGTTCGGCGATGCGAAGTTGCCGGCGCCGCAGGCGGGCCTGATGGCGCTGATCGCGCAGGGGATTGTGGGCGGCGATATGGCTTGGCCGCTCGTTGTGATGGGCATCTTCATGGGGATCGGGATGATCATGCTGCAGGTGAAGAGCCCGATGCTGGTGGCCGTCGGGATGTACCTGCCGTTTGCGACGACCTTCGCGATCTTCGTAGGCGGATGCCTGCGTTCGGTGACGGACTACCTGAGCCAACGGGCGGGGCACAATGAAGCGCAGAAGGCGCGGATTGAGAACACCGGGGTGCTGGTTTCTTCCGGGCTGATCGCGGGAGAAGGGCTGATGGGCTTGGGCGTCGCGGCGATGGTGCTGTGGGGCATTCCGATTCCCGAGTTCTTCCAGGAGCCGACCTATGCAGTGGGCTTGGTGATTCTGGCGGTGCTGGCGTTTGTGATGATTCGGACGCCGCTCGTCAACGCTGGGCGACCGGAAGATCCGGCGCCGCCGTCGGCGATGGTTTAGCTTCCACAACACGGAGACGGCCATCGGTCGTCTCGTCGACGAAGAAGCGGCGGATCACATTGGAGCCATCGTAGAGCGCCGCGCCGAACTCGGTATCGAGCACGAGCGTAGCGCCGGAGCGGGAGATCTTCTGGACGATCTCCCGGAGGGCGATTTTGGTTACTTGCTGGGTCGACCGGTCGAAACGGAGGATACCACCGCCGCCGTCTCCCCACTCGCCACGCTTGGCAATGCCGAGCCAGACGGCGTCCGGCTCGACGAGGAGCGCGGTGACCGACCAGCCTCGGATCTCTTTGGGCGAGTAGATGACGGGAGACTTTGTGGCCGGATCGAAATAGCCGAAGCCGCCGACGCCGGTCATGCCTTCCCCGTTGTAGAAGGTCTTGCCGAACCAGCGCGTGCCTGCCACGACCTGTGTCGGGCCAATCTCTTCGAGAATGTTTTCGGCCTTTCGGAATACCGGCTTGGCAGTGGGCGCTGGCTCCTCTCGACCCGCGAGAAGACGGAAGGGCGGCTCCTGCCCCGGTTGATACTTCAACGTTACGCGGCGTTCGGCTGGAGAGGAGCCGTAGTCAACTCGTTTCACAAGCGCCTTGGCACGAATGTCGTAGACGAACTTCCGATGGGCGCCGGGCCCGCCTTTCTCTGCTTGGCACGAGATGACCACGTCCGTGTTGGTGGCGCGCTCGACGCGTGGGAGGCAATCCTCGTCGTAGATGCCGTTGGCCACAGCGAGCTGGTAGATCAGACCCGGCTCGTCACGACGCTGGAGGAAGACGCCGAGCCGGGCGCTCTTGCTCCACCAACCGTAGGGGTCGTTCAGGGCCACGACGACATCGAGTTCTGGACTGACCTGGGTCCGATCCAAAATCCGGGCGGTGTTCTGTTTGTTGAGGAGTCGGAGGACCGAACGGTCCGGATCGAGGGCGAATGCGGCGGAGAAAGCGATGAGGCAGAAAGGCCAGCGCATCATACCGTGAGTATAGGCTGATAACATAGAGGATTGTCTCGCATCTCTTCCTCTGTTGAGTCTGGGCTACCCAAGAGCTGGCCCCAGGTTTATCTCGGCGTTGCCTTCACCACGATGGCGACCCTGCTGCTCGAACTGTCGATGACCCGCATCTTTTCGGTCGTCTTCTACTACCACTTCGCGTTTCTGGCCATCTCCATCGCGCTGTTCGGCCTGGGCGCTGGAGGAGTCTTTTCCTACGTCGTCGCGGCCCGGCCGGGGACGATGTTTCAGAAGCTGGGCTTTCTTTCGGCGGTGAACGCGGTGGTGCCGCTGATCACGCTGATCTTCATTTTGACGCGGGGGACGGAGCTTTCGAACTCGACGCTGGCGGCGGTCTACTTCCTCAGTGCCCTGCCCTTCTTCATCGCGGGAGCCATCGTGTCGCTGGCGATCTCGGAGACGATTGAGCGCATCGACAAGGTCTACTTCTTCGACCTGCTCGGCGCGGCCGGTGGCTGCCTGTTGCTGATCCCGCTGCTGAACACGTTCGGCGGACCGAACACGGTGATCGCCGCGGCGATCCTGTTCGCGGTCGGCTCGGCAGTTTGGTACAACCTGGCGGGGGCGAGGCAGATGCGGGCGGCGGCGGTCGCGATGGCTTTGCTTCTGGTGGTGCTCATCGTGGCGAATGCGAAGTCGCCGATCATCGACGTGAAGTACGCCAAGGGACAGACGCTCGATAACGAAGTGTTCGTGAAGTGGAACAGCTTCTCGCGGATCGCGGTGGCTAAGGAGCGGGAGAGCGGGCAGTTGCAGGTGGTGATCGACGCGGACGCTTCGACCGGGATTGCGAACTTCGACTTTGCGAACCTATCCGAGGGCGAGAAGAAAGACCTGACGCTGCAGGGGCCAGCGTTCCCGTACAAGATGCGCCCCGGCGCGAAGACGCTGATTATTGGGCCGGGCGGCGGGTGGGACGTATCGCGCGCGCTGGCGACGGGCAGCAAGGACATTACGGGTGTAGAGATCAACCCGATCATCGCGACGACGGTGATGCGGGAGAAGTTCCTGGATTTCTCGCGGGGCTTGTATAAGCGGCCGGAGATCCGGATTGTGGAAGAGGATGGACGGGCGTTTATTCGGCGGTCCCCAGAGAAGTATCAGGTGCTGCAGGCGACGCTGGTCGACACGTGGGCTTCGACGGCGGCCGGGGCGTTCGCGCTGTCCGAGAACAACCTGTATACGACCGATGCTTTCTATGATTACTTGAGCCATTTGACCGACGATGGGGTGCTGGCCATCACGCGCTGGGGCTTTGAGCCGCCGCGGGAATCGGTTCGGCTGTTGACGTTGGCGCGGGACGCGCTGGGTCGGCTCGGGGAGAAAGATTACGCCAAGCATGTGATGGTGGTCCGCGAAGGATCGACGCAGGGTTGGGGCGCTCGCGACACGGTGTTGATTGCGCGGAAGCCGTTCTCGGAGATCGACGTGGAGCGGGCGAAGCTCATCGTGGCCGAAGCCAAGCTTGAAGTGGTTTACCTGCCGGGCACGACGAAGGACAACCCGTTCGTGAAGGTGCTGACGCTGCCCGATTTGAAAGACTACATTTCGGCTTATCCGTTCGATATCTCGACCGTCGACGACAACCGGCCGTTCTTCTTTTACACGGTGCAACCGCGGGACCTGTGGAGCTTTCTGACGAGCCCCGAGGGCAAGAGCGCGGACTACAAGATCAACAAGGCGGTGCCGTTGCTGTTCTCGCTCGTGGGCATCAGCCTGCTGGCGACGTTCGTGATTCTGGCGATGCCGCCGCTCGTGCTGGGCACGAAGCTGCCGCGGGAGAAGGGCGTGCTGCAGTTCCTGCTCTACTTTCTGTGCATCGGTGTCGGGTACATTCTGATCCAGGTGGCTCTCATTCAGAAGTTCGTTTTGTTCCTGGGGCACCCGACGTACGCGCTGACGGTGATCATCTTCTCGATGCTGGTCTTCAGTGGGTTGGGAAGCTTTCTGAGCCGGAAGCTGGTGGGCGAGAACGATCGGAAGTTGTGCGGGGTGCTGGGGCTCGTGAGCCTGTTCGTGCTGCTGCTGGCGCTGTCCGCCGCGCCGGTGACTTCGGCGCTGGTGGGTTTGCCGCTGGCGGCGAAGATGGCCATTACGACGCTGATGATTGCGCCGGCTGCCTTCTTCATGGGCATGCCGTTTCCGCAGGGGCTATCGCGGTTGGAGCAGTTCCATAAGCCATCGGTGCGTTGGGCTTGGAGCTTGAACGCGGCGTCGAGCGTGCTGGGTTCGGCAGGGGCGATTTTCCTGGCGATCTACCTGGGATTGCGGGAGACGCTGCTGGTGGGCGGGTTGCTGTACCTGGGAGCGCTGGTTGTGCTGCAGCGGACTTCGCGATATCTTCGGACGACCTAAATGTCACTCGAATCCTTATTCTCCCTGAAGGGCAAGACGGCCCTGATTGCTGGCGCGAGCCGCGGCATTGGCTTGGCGATTGCGAAAGAGATCGCGGCCGCCGGAGCGCATACCGTGTTGGCTTCGCGGTCGATTGAAAAGCTGCAAGCGGAGGCCGATGCGTTGAACGCGGCTGGCTATTCGGCTGAGGCGGTGGCGCTCGACATGGAGAGCCGCGAGTCGATTCAGGCAGTGGGCAAGGCGTTCGCGGACAAGGCGGACATTCTGATCAACGTCGCGGGGCGGAACGCGCGGCGGCACATGGAAGACTACTCGCGGGAAGAGTATGACCTGATCTTGCAGACCAACCTGCACAGCATTTTCGAGCTGACGCAGCTTGTCGGCAAAGGGATGGTACAGCGCGGGACCGGGGGCAAGATCATCAACATCGGCAGCTTGATGTCGACGCACGGGGTGCCGTATCTGAGCGTCTATGCGATCTCGAAGGCCGGCATTGCGGGGCTGACGCGGGTGTTGGCGGCGGAGTGGGGCGTGCATAATATTCAGGTGAACTGCATTGCGCCGGGGTTCATCATCACGGACATCAACCGGGAGATGTGGAAGGCGCCGGTGATGCACGGCTGGCTGCAAGGGGTGCAATCGATTCCGCAAGCGGGAACGCCCGAGGACATCGCGGGGTTGGCCGTATTCCTCTCGGCACCGGCATCGAACTATGTAACGGGGCAGTGTATTGCTTCCGATGGCGGCTTCACGACGACGGCTCGTTGGCCGTTTGAGCCGGTGTGATCCGGGCGATTCTCCTGCTCGGCATGGCGTTGTGCGCTTGGGCACAAGAGGTGGATTTCTTGTGCCCGATGGACCCGGAGGTTCGGTCGAAGGGTCCCGGGAAATGCCCGCGCTGCGGGATGAAGTTAGAGGCCGGACTGCCGGACCCGGTGGAATATCGAGTGGCGATGAGCACGGTGCCGGAGCGGCCGGCGGCGGGGCGGACGGTGCTGCTGACGTTCCGGGTGATGGACCCGAAGTCGGGCAAGCCGGTCGTGATGTTCAACGAGATTCACGAGAAGTTGTTCCACCTGTTCGTGGTCAGCGAGGACCTGACGTTCTACGCGCATGAGCATCCGGAACGGTTGGCGGACGGGTCGTTTCGGTTGGCGATACTGCTGCCGCAGGGTGGGATGTATCGGGTGTTGGCGGACTTCTATCCGGCGGGGGGGACGCCGCAGTTGATTGCGAAGACGGTGCTGGTGGCGGCGGGGCCGAAGGTGACGATCCCTGAGGCGAAGGGCAACATGGGCGTGAAGTTGCGGCCGGAGCCAGCGCAGCCGATCGCGGGGCAGAAGACGATGCTGTTCTTCGACGTGGACCCGGCGGAAGGGTTGGAGCCGTGGTTGGGGGCATGGGGGCATTTGCTCGTCGCGAGCGAGGATTTGCTGGATATGGTGCATGTGCATCCGCAATGGGAGTATCAGCCGGAGATCGCGCCGACGGTGCAGTTCAACGTGATCTTTCCGCGGCCGGGGCGGTATCGGCTGTGGGTACAGATGCAGCGGAAGGGGATTGTGAACACCCGATGGTTTGACGTGGCGGTGCGCGGCCTATAGACTGGCCCGATGATATCGAGACGGATGTTTTTGTCGGCAGTGGCCGGAGCGGGTGCGGCAGAGGCCGCGCTGCCCAAGATCAAAGTGAAGCGGGTGCGGATCTATGAGCCGCCGAACGTGAACCAGACCTTCGCCCAGAGCAACATGCTGGTGACGGTGGAGACGGACAACGGATTGGTGGGCATTGGCGAGGGCGGCAAGAAAGATACGCTCGAGCAGTGCGCCGGAACGCTGATTGGCCAGAACCCGTTTCGGATTGAGGCGTTGTGGCAGGAGATGTATATCGCCTGGTTCTATCCGCCGGGGCGAGAGAAGATTCATGCGCAGGGCGCGATGGACTTGGCGCTGTGGGATTTGAAGGGCAAGGCGCTGGGGTTGCCGGTGCATGATCTGCTGGGCGGGGCGGTGCGGAACCACTTGGAATGCTACGCGACGGGCGGAGCGCCGCGGCCGGCGGGGTCACCGCCGCTGACGCTGCGGGATCGGGCGCGGGCGACGATCGACGCGGGCTATCGAGCGTTTCGGATGGGGGCGGGCGATACGCCGTCGGGCGGCGTTTACAACACCCACGAGCGGGTAAGGAAGGTGGCGCAGGACTGCAAGGCCGTGCGCGAGGGCGTGGGGACGGACGGCGACTGGTGCATCGATTTTCACCAGCGGTTTGACTATGCCGACGCGTTGCGGGCGTGCAAGCTGATCGAGGAGTTTGAGCCGTATTTTGTCGAAGACCCGGTTCGCGATGAGCATGCCCATCAGGACTTGCCGAAGCTGCGGCAGATGACGACGGTGCCTCTGACGCATGGGGAAGAGTGGGGCCAGCGGTGGGACTTCAATCGGATTGTGGAGAACCACGACATCGACTACATTCGGGCGACGTTGCCGAATGTGGGCGGGATCACGGAGATGATGAAGATTGCGGCGATCTGCGAGACGCATGCGGTGGGGATCATTCCGCACTTCACGGGGCCGGTGGCGACGGCGGCGCTCGTGAACTGTTTGTCAGCGTTTCCGGGGCCGGTGATTATGGAATACAACTACGGCGGGCGGCCGATTCCGTACTTGCCGGAGTGTTTGGACTTCAAGGACGGCAAGGCGTATCGCAACGATCGGCCGGGGCTGGGGACGACGGTGGATCTGACCAAGTGCAAGTTGATTGGCGAGGTGACCGAGCCGGGCAAGAAGAACGTTTACTATCGGCCGGACGGATCGCTGACGCACTGGTAAGATATTGCCCATGATGACCCGACGTGCGTTGTTCGCTGCGGCCTTGGCCCCGGCTCAGATGGCTGAGGCGGTGAAGCCGATAGAACAGGCTGTGGCGAGCGGCAAGCTGAAGGCGGCGGTGCTGCGGGTGACGCAGGGGGACGGCGTATTCGAGAAGGCGTTTGGGACGGCGAAGGGGAGTTCGCCGTTCCTGGTCGCGTCGATTACGAAGCCGATGACGGCGACGGCGGTGATGACGCTGGTGGACGCGGGGAAGTTGGCGCTGGACGCTCCGGCGGCGAAGGTGTTGCCGGGGTTGGATGGGCGGATTACGTTGCGGCACTTGTTGACGCATAGCTCGGGGTTGCCGGATATGTTGCCGGAGAATACGGCGCTGCGGCAGCGTCATGCTCCGCTGCCGGAGTGGGCGGCGCTGGCCGTGAAGACCCCGCTGCTGTTTGCGCCGGGGACCAAGGTGAGCTACCAGAGTATGGGGATTCTGCTGGCGGCGACGATGGCGGAGAAGGTGGCCGGGCAGGCGATGCCGCAGTTGCTGGCGGAGCGGGTTTATGGGCCGTTGGGGATGGGCGATACGGCGTTGGGGTTGGGCCGGTACAAGTTGGCTGACGTCGTGAGAAGCCAGACGGAGCATGCCGACCCGCCGGGAGATACGGGGTGGGATTGGAACAGCCCGTGGTGGCGGGAGTTGGGGGTGCCGTGGGGCGGGGCGCATGCGACAGCGGCGGACATCACCAAGCTGCTGCGGTACTTCCTGAAGCCCGGGAAGGGGCCTTTGCGGCCGGCTACGGCGCAGTTGATGGTGACGCCGCAGAACGCGGAGTACGGATTGGGGTGGTCAGTGAAGCCAGAGCCGTTTGGGCATGGCGGATCGACGGGGACGCTGTGTTGGGCGAACGCGGCGAAGGACGTGACGTTTGTGCTGCTGACGGGCTTGCCGGCGAGTGAGTCGCAGAAGACGGTGCTGGACCCGGCGTCGCGGGCGGTGCGGAAGGCGTTTGGGCTAGAGTAGGAAGACCATTATGTTGAAGTCGTTGCACCTGGTTAACTTCACGGTGTTTTCGGACGTCGAGTTTCGGTTCGGGCGGAACCTGAACGTATTCGTGGGCGAGAACGGTTCGGGGAAGACGCATTTATTGAAGGCGATCTACGCCGGGCTGGCCGGAAACAGCCGGGGGCCCGGGAGTAAAGCGCACTTGCAACAGGCGCTTGCAGCTAAGCTATTGGGCGTGTTTCGACCGGATAGTCTTGGGCGTTTGGTGCATCGAACGAGGGGGCGCAGTAAGTGCTCGGCCGCCTATCGATTCGACGATCCAGGACTGAATTTGGAATATTCGTTCTCGACTTTGGCGGAGTCTGAGGTGACGATCAAGCAATCGCCGACGGCGAGCCTCGAGAAGGCTCCGGCGTACTTGCCGACGCGAGAGTTGCTGACGATCTTTCCGGGTTTCATATCGCTCTACGAGACAACCTACTTGCCCTTTGAAGAGACTTGGCGAGACACCTGTATTCTACTGGGCGCACCGCTGGCGAGAGGGCCAAGAGAAGCAACGATCAAGAAGCTATTGCATCCATTGGAAGAGGCGATGGGTGGCAAAGTTGAGCTGGACGGTTCAGGGCGATTCTATCTACGGCACGAATCCGGGAAGATCGAAATGCACCTAGTGGCGGAAGGGCTGCGCCAG
>JAPKZA010000208.1:0-11494 GCA_026394015.1 Acidobacteriota bacterium | reverse complement strand
TGGGACGAGCCCGAGGCGAACCTCAATCCGAGGATCCTCAAGTCATTAGCCAAGACGATCTTACAGTTGGCGGATGGTGGGATCCAGGTGTTTTTGGCGACGCATAGCCTGTTTCTGCTGAGGGAACTGCACATTTTACAGAGCCAGCAGTTTCAAAGGCTGGATAGCTGGTACGTTGGGCTTCATCCTGATGGAGAGGGCGGCATTGCTGTTGAGCAGGGCAAGTCAATGGATGATATTGGGAGCATCGTGGCTCTCGACGAGGAGTTGTATCAGTCTGATCGGTACATCGATACGGAGATGGGCCTTTCCGTATCCGTGCCTTAGTTATGCCCGCACTTTTGGAGGACAACCTTCGGTTTGAGTTCTCTTCCACACATGCTGCCGAGAAGTATGACTAGTGGGAGCATTACCGGTCTGTCTGGAATGCGGCGGGCCGGAGGAAGGCGGTGGATGTAGTGGCGATGCGACAGCAGTCGGCACCGCCGACCGCTTGGCTCATTGAGGCGAAAGACTATCGCAGGATCAGTCAGCCACCGGAGGCAACGAACTTGAAGGGCCTAGCCGAAACTGTCGCGGCGAAGGTTTTGGACACCATTTCCGGGTTAGAGAACGCCGCCGCTGAGGCCGCTTCCGACCGGGAGCGGCTCCACGCAGGGCGGGCAATAGCGGCTAGGGAAAGACGGGTCGTGCTTCATCTTGAACGTCACGTCGGAGGGCATTCGAAGCTATTTCCGGCGGGGTTTCGGGCAGGGGTACTTCAGAAGCTCAGGCAGCTTTTGCGAGAGGTGGATAAGAAGCCGTTAGTGCTCGATATCGACTCGACGCCGAGGGCTCGAGTGCCCTGGACGGTGTCTTAGCTAGAGCTGCTTCAGGCGGAAGTTGCGGTACTCGACCTTCATCGGGGGGCCGACGTGGACCTGGACGCCGATGGAGCCTTGAGCGGGATGGCGGATGGGGTCGGTGTCGTCGTCGATGACGATGCTCATGACGTGGCCGTTGATCGTGTGGATCAAGGTGTTGCCTCGGATGATGAGGTGGACGGCGTTCCAGTCGGCGGTGATGTGCTCTTTGGGGTCAGCAAAGGTGGAGAGGGCGATGGGCTTGCGGTCTCCGGTGACGCGGGTGACCTGGCCGCGGAGGGCGAGGAAGAGACGCCCTTTCTCTTCGTAGTTCTGGCCGGTATAGACGTTGCGGCCGTCGATGTCGCACTGGTAGCCGCGCATGGCGAACTTGTGGTCGGGGCGGACGGGATCGGGGATGAGGGCGCTGCGGTAGTTGATGCCGCTGTTGCCGGTGGGGGTGATGCGGTAGTCGACTTTGAGTTCAAAGTCTTTGGGCTGGCCCCCTTTCCAGACGATGAAGGTGTTGGATTTGATGACCGTCTCGGGGGTGATCTCGCCGACGAGGACGCCGGCTTCCATGCGCCAGTATCTGGGGTCGCCGTCCCAGCCGGCGAGGGTTTTGCCGTCGAAGAGGGGGACGAAGCCGGGCTCGTCGGTGGTCAGAGTTTCGGGGCGGTCACTCTGCTTGGGGACGTACTTCTGGGCCAGGGCGGTGGCGGCGGTAGACAGAAACAGGGCTCGGCGGGAGAGAGAAGTCATGGGAGGAATCTATCACATTGTGGGGGCGACGCACTTCTGCTGGAGGCCGATCATCGCGCGTTTCTGGAAGCCTTTGAAGGCACCATCGAGATAGGGACGGCGGGTTTCGTCGGCCTTGAGATGGAGGTCGAGGAAGGCGGAGATGAAGTGCTGGTTGATGGCGTTGAGCCGGTCCTTGCGCCAGACGGGTTCGTCGAAGCTCTCCTTGGTCTGGAAGTCGAGAGGGATGGCGGGGGGCGGGTTGCCGCCGACGTTGTGGCGGGCGTTTTCGTAGACGAGGAGGCAGCGGTTGGAGTTGACGGACTGGTCAAAGGCCTTCTTGACGCCTTGTTCGTAGCCGGAGATGTCGTCCTTGTCGCCGACGATGAAGAGGGAGGGGACGCGGATATTGGCGAGGGCGGCGGGGTCCCAGGTGTTGATGGGAGGTTGGGCGCCCCAGGGGGCGAGGGCGACGATGGCGCGGACGTTGGCGGGGAGTTTGCCGGCAGCGGGGAGGAGGTTGGCGGGGAGCATTTTGGCGAGGGAGGAGTTGGGGCTGGGGGCGGCGCCGGCGCTGATGAGGGCGCCGTAGCCGCCCATGGAGTAGCCGATGATGGCGGCGCGGGTTGCGTCGACATTGGGTTCGGAGGCGGCGAGAGAGGCGATGGTAAAGAGCTGATCGGGGGAGCGGTTGACGAGGGTGGAGGGGAAGGGCTTGACGGCACCGAAGACGGAGTCGGTATGGTCAATGGCGGCGACGACATAGCCTTTGGAGGCGAGGTTTTCGGTGAGGTAGGTGAGGAAGGTACGGGAGCCGGGGTAGCCGTGGGAGACGATGACGAGGGGGAAGCGCTGGTCCGGCAGGGGCGCAGCGTTGCGAAGGGCTTTGCCGTCGATCGTGAAGGGCTTGGGGCTGCGGCCGGGGAGGGTGCTTTCGTATTGGGTGCGGGCTTCGGTGCCGGCGGGGATGAGGGCGGGATACCAGAGTTCGATTTTGAGGGGACGGTCGTAGAGGGGAGCTTGGCCGGTCTCTTTGTTGATGTTGAGGACGTCGGGTTGGGCGGGGTGTTTGAGGTCGATGGTGCGGACGCCGATTTGATGGGTGCCCCAGGCGGCGAGTTCGGGGGCGTCGACGCCGGGGACGCTGAAGAAGGTCTGGAGGAAGGCGAGGAGAAGAACGGACATCTCGTTAGGTTACTGCATGGAGGCGATGAGGTCTTCGATGGACTTCCGGTTGGCGGGGTCTGGGGCTTGGGGGAGGGCGATTTTGGCGTGTTCAAGAGCCTTGGCTTTGTGGCCGAGGGCGGCGTGGGCGCGGGCGAGGCCGAGGTGGACAGGCCAGGTGTCGCCGTGGCGTTTCTGGTTGAGTTCGAAGACGGCGAGGGCTTCGGCGGGCTGCTGGTCGGCGAGGAGTTGGCGACCGTATTGGTGGATTTGAAGGACGGAGGCGGTGGGGTGGTTGAGGGCCAGGAGGCGGGTGGCTTTGGAGTCTGCGAGGCGGGCGAGTTTTTTGAGGACCTCGGCCTTGGCGGAGAGGGTCGAGAAGTTTGGTTCGCCGACGAAGGGGGTGGAGATGGCGGTTTCGGCCCAGGTGAGGGCTTCGGGAAGGTTGATATTGCGATCGAGGCAGAAGCGGATGGCTTCGACGTAGGCGGCCCAGTTGAAGCCGGGGACGGTTTTGAGCTCTTCGCGGATGCGGGAGAGGTAGACTTCGTTGAGATTGGGGACGGCGATGGTCCAGGCGATGGCGAGGTCTTCCCACTGCATTTCGGCGACGGCTTCGGCGGGTTGGCGGACGGGGAACTCGTAGGTGAGGTACTCGCGGAAGTCGTGTTTGGTGGGCTTGGCGGTGACGCGGAGGACGTCTTCGGAGGGTTCGTAGAAGAAACTGCCCCAAGCGGTGGAGTTCTTCGAGAAGATGATGGTCCATTCGGTGGGGTTGACGATCATGTGGAGGCCGTAGGGGACGAGCTTGCCCCAGATTTGGCCGCGCCGGTTTTTGACGGCGGGGGAGGAGTAGTCGATCGAAATTTGGACGGGGCCGATGAATTGGGTGACGGCGGCCTTTTGGTTGGCTCCGCTGGGGGGAAGGGAGAGACCGGGGTAAAACTGGCTCCGGCGGAGGAGGCTAGGAGGAGGGCGAGGGACAGTTTCATGGCTTTAGGACACCGATCCGGGTGGGGCGAACGAAAACCATTTGGGGCGAAATGCAGTCGTTTGGGCACACTTCGGGTGTGCGCTTGGCGCCGTGCTTTTGTTCTTGGGGTAAACTTCTCCGCGGCCGAGGCCAGTTAGGCGGCTATCGGTGGCTTGAGGCGACCGAAGCGGACGAGCAAATCCTCAACATCGTAATTGGGGGCCAACCGTTGCATAAAGTCCTTATCTTCCAAGAAGTTGAGGACATAGGCCGGCGGGACAAAGCTAGGTTCCTTTTTGGCCTGGTCGGCCATGGCGAGCAGTTCGGCGACGACTTCTGGCGTCGGGCCGGGGTCCTCCAACGTCTTGGTGTCGGCTGAGATATCGACGGGCTCTGGAGGCTGCAGCGGGAACAACTTTCTGGATTGGGCCAGGAGCTTCATCAGTTTTTCGTAGGCTGCGAGATGCGCTTTTTTGGTGCGCTCGATGGTCCGGAAGAGCTCTTTTTGTCCGATGGCCCGTTTGTTGCCGTTGAGAAATTGGGTGTCAGCATCGATGTCGGGGTACTCCCGCAGGACGGTATCGAGTTCTTCCTGCATCGCTCGCGTGTAAAGCGAAGTATTCCGATCGAAGCTGAACATTTCCGAGACCATGCGGCGAACGTAGCCTTGCTCGACTTCTGAGTCCGGCTTGAATTTTCGATAGTGCGCATGGATGCTGCGGACGTAGTCTGCCCGGTCATCCAGGGAGAGCAAGTTAAAGAAAGACGGCAGGTCTTCTTTATGTAACTCTACATGTTGGCCGGCCGTGATCGCATTCATGGAACTGCGGTACTTACCGGCGAGCGAGACAGGCCCTTTTCCTTTGCGACCGTTCTGCCGAGAGGCTTCGGCACGTCGCTGCTTTTGTTCATCCGTTAGTTGCGTGGGCATAACATTCTTCCTTGGAAATGGAAAAAGGCGCTGCCGCCGCACCGCTGCCGAGCAGCAAGTTTGGAAGAGCGCCTTCGCACTAAAAATCTAGCACAGGGGTGTCAAGGAATTGCGATCGGCTGGAGGGATTTGGCGAGAGATTAACGATGCCAATAAAGGACTTAACTAATCAAAAATAAATATGAATGATCTGTGAAGCCTTCGCCGGCCAAGGTCTAATTCCATGTTTTTTCGTCCCGCAGGGGTATTTTGGGCTGGGCGAAGGCGGTCATGGAGTGCGACCCGCAGCTGGCCGAACTGGTCCCGGCAAGTCAAGGACGAATGATCTTCCAAGGTACGGTCCGAATTCCCGGGAAAGCGCACTGGTGCTGTCGATTATGCCTCTATTGGATGAGCGTGCGCAGCCTTTCGGTTGCGGTGCATTCAACCCTTCACCGTCTCAGTATGGGGTCGACTGTTATGGCGCGGGGAGGACCATACTCACGAATTCCCAGGGGCTGACAGCTCCGGCCAAATTGGAGGCGGCGGTCCATATCCCTTTGCCTCCGCGGAAGGTGTTTTTGTACTGGATATCCAATTGCACATATAACGTATTTTCTAAGGACCCGCGACTTGAACGTAAGGCGATTATTCGGCACTGGGAATTTTCCAGGACGCCGTTGCCGCTCAGAGGCATTTGAGTTGCTTGCGTCCCATCGCCGTTGTCGGGGAATAGAAAGAGCAAATTGGCGGGCTGGTAGTAGCCGATCTAGCACGCGTTCCGGGCGTCCAAAGCGGAGTTGATCAAGATCCAGACGGTTTGGAGGGTGGAGGCGGAGGGTGAATCTTGAAAAGAGAATACGGATGCCGTTGCATCGAGTGGAGAGGGGAACGTAGCGGTAGGAAATACGAGAGGGAGGACGGTCAGTCGATCCATCAGTTGCCATCCCGAATTCTGGCCTTGCGATGACCTAGCGGCGAGGCAGATCGCCCTATTCCCGACAAAAGTGGTTTTGAATGAGACGCTAAGTCGCAAAGTGAGATTATCGCCAGAAACTACGGCTGAGGAGCCGAGACCTGAGATTGTGCATTGGCTATTGCTGACTTGCCCGGTGGAACCGAGCACAAGAGGCGGGGACAGGCCCGCATCCGGACCCGCATCATTAACAAGGTATAGAATCCTCTGGGGCTGTGAATAGGCGACATAACATGCGCCGGCACCGTCCAGTGCACTGTTGATAAGCCCATTTACGACTCCCTATTGCGTAGCCCCGTTCGGTTGGGAGAACTGGAGGTTCAGCGTCTCAGTTTTCCCCTCTAGCGCAGTGAATCCGACTGGCCCCATTCCGAGCACGCTTGGCGGATGGGGGCCGACCCGATGGACGCGATGTCCGGCCTTGTCACTGATCAGCAAGTGGCCAGTGGTATCGATCGTAAGGCCGACAGGCTGATTGAGTTGGGCTTCGGTGGCCAATCCCCCACCCCCACCCGAACCCGCGGAGCCAATGCCCGCATAAGTAGTGATGACACCGGAGGAGGCAATGCGGCGCACGCGCCGATTGTCCGGATCGGCAACGAAAACGTTACCTGTGCTGTCAATGGCGAGCGCCTGGATGGCACCAAGTTGGGCAGCGACGGCGGGCCCCCCATCGCCAGCAAAACCACGGGTCCCGGTTCCGGCGAAGGTGGAAAGGGTACCGGCCGGAGACACACGGCGAATCTTGCCGTTTCCCGACTCGCTGACGTAAAGGTTGCCCGCTAGATCGAAAGCGACCGAAGTCGGGCTGACGACGCCAGCGAGAGTCGCCAGCCCGCCATCGCCCAAGGAGACGGCGGTACCGTTGCCCGCGACGGTGCTGATGACGCCGCTGCACGTAACCTTCCGGACACGATGATTATCTCGGTCGGCGATATAGAGATCGCCGTTGGCTCCGACAATCATGCCCGTGGGGTTATTGAGTAGTCGACTTGAGGCGTTGGGGCCGTCTCCGTCGAAACCACCGAAACCACCATTGCGAACCCCCGCCTCCGGTGTCTGATTGAACCGAGGGCCACGCCAGATGGTAGATCCGGAGGCGGTGTAGATTTCGTCATTGTTGAATTCATCAGTGTTGAAGCCGAAGGCGATGGCGCTGCCCTCCGCGGACCCAAGTTCACCGAACCCCGGTCCCGGGGAGATATTTCCAGCGAAGTCGACACGGCGCAGAATCAAGGTTCCCAATTCGATGAAGTAGGTATTGCCGCCGCGGCCAGTCACGAGGCCGGTAGGGCTGTTGATCGACGTTTCCGTCGCGAGAAGTCCGTCGGGTCCGCGCCCCGGGGATCCCGTTCCCGCGAATGTCGAGATGGTAATTTGCCCGAAAGCGGGGAGACAGGAGAGGACGAGGAGCGCTATTGCTGAAATGATATTGCGGATAGTTTCGATTAAGAGACGTGGGCCGTACTTATTCCATCGGGTTACGAGACCGATCAAAGTGGAGGCCGCCGACTACAAAACGTTCCAGCCGCCCAATCCATTACTATAGGTGAGTTTTCAGGTAGCCGTTAGCGTATTGGAGGACGGCATGACTAACGGATACAAAGTGCTGACGCGGCACACAGGGGCTCAATTTCGGCTACCGCGGGCGGAATTGGGAGTGGATATGAGTGTATTTCCGGACGGGGAGCATTGCGCGAGTTGGGCGGGGTTGGGCCCCGGGGAACCAGGAGGGTGCGGGCGCACAGTACAGCGGAAGTTGCCGAAAGTTGGCGCAGCTTTACGAAGTAGAGAAGCCATGCGGCCTTGGCGAAGCTCGGTTCGACGGATGTTGGCACGGAACGGGTCCCGGAATGCGGTGCGCTGCGCGACAAGGCGGCGGAAATCGGCAACTATAATCGAACGATGAACGTTACATCGCTTAGGGTCCAATTCGATTACGGCTACTGGGCCAATGCGAAGCTATTCAACGTTGTCTCGCTACTCACAACGGAGCAGTTCATTCAGCCGGTTTCCGGTATCCATGGTTCGATCCGCAACACGCTGGTTCACATGATGAGTACGGAGTGGGGATGGCTTGAGCGGGCGGGAGGCGCGAGGCGAGGTGCGAAACTGAGCGGGGTGGATTTCCCGACGCATGCTTCCGTTGTGGAGAAATGGGCGGAAATCGAGAGAAATGTCCGGAGCTTTTTGGACGGGCTTCGGGGCGAGGAGTTGGAGCGGCTGGTTGCATTCGCGATCGGCGATGGCCCGAAGCGGGCACTTTCTATTGGAGAAATGCTGCATCACGCGGCAATTCACGGCGTCCATCATCGAGGGCAGGTTGCGCTGCTGCTGCGATCGCTCGGGTATGTTCCCGGCGATTTCGACATGTTCTTTTACTACAGCCATTTGAGGGGCGACTAGCGATCAAGGGCGCGGGGTAGCCGAGCATAGGATTGTTGTCGGCTCCGTGAGGCAGGGCGACGTACCCCGTCTGTTCGAGACTAGCGGGCGAGAGTCCGGACGGCTTCGAGGAGCACGTTCGCTCCGTTGGCGCAGTCCTGCCAGGAGGTGAGTTCTTTGGGGGAGTGGCTGATGCCGCGGGCGCTGGGGACGAAGATCATACCCATGGGCATGAGGGTGGCCATCATCTGGGCGTCGTGACCGGCGCCGCTGGGGAGGTGGCGGGTGTTGAGCCGGAGTTTGCTGGCGGCGGCTTCGATCACGCGCTGGATTTCCGGCGCGGCGGTGGCGGATTCGTTGTGCGCCCTTTTGGTGAGCTGAATCGTGGTTTTGCTTTCGGCGGCGATGGCGCTCGAGCGGGTTCTGATTTTCTCCATCAGGCGTTCGAGCTTGGCCGAGGAGAGGTCCCGGAGTTCGATGGTCATGCGCACTTCGCCGGGAATGACATTGGCGGAGTTGGGGGTTACCTCCATGTGCCCGACGGTGCCGACCTGTTGGCCCGGTTCGCTGGTGACAGATTCGCGGACGGAGAGGGCGAGTTCGGCGGCGGCGAGCAGGGCGTCCTGCCGATCGGCCATGGGGGTGGTTCCGGCGTGGTTGGCGAGGCCGGTGACGATGGCTTCGTAGCGATCGATGGCGACGATACCATCGACGACCCCGATGGGCACCGCGTCCCGCGCGAGGGTTCCGCCTTGCTCGATGTGGAGTTCGAGATAGGCATGATAGGCACCGGGTTGGATGCGGGCGCTTTCAATGCGGGAGGGGTCGCCGCCGATGCGCCGGATCGCTTCCGCTTTGACGAGGCCGTTCGAGACGTGATTGAGTTCGCCGGGTAACATTTGGCCGGCGGCGGCGCGGCTTCCGTTCAAGCTAGCTCCGGCGAAGGTGGCTTCCTCGCAGGCCCAGACGACGGCGGTGAGGGGGCGGCGCGTTGGGAGGCGGTTTTCTTGGAGTAGGCGGAGAATCTGGACGGAGGCGATGGAGCCGAGGTCGCCGTCGAAGTTGCCGCCGTTGGGAACGGAGTCGATGTGGGAGCCGAAGAGAACGGGAGGTAAGGAGGGGTCGAGGCCGGGTCGGTGGGCGAAGATGTTGCCGGCTGGGTCTATTTTGACCTGGGCGCCGGCAGCTTCCAGGAGGCCGGTGATGAATTTGCGGCCGGCGATATCGGCGTCGGAGTAGCCGATGCGGCTGACGCCGCTTTGGAAGGTTCCGCCGGGGGGACGGCCGTGGAGGCTAAGAGCCGTGAGGTGCTCTTGCATGGCGGTTGCGTCGATGGCCGGGAGGGGCGCGGCGGAGAGGCTGGCGGCGGCGAGGGACCCGATGAAGTCGCGACGGTTCATTCTAGAAGCCTCGCAGCCAGGCGATGAGTTCGGGGTTGGATCCGTTGCGGAGGGCGGCGGCGAGGGGGGTGAGGCGGTCGTGGCCGACCCAGTTTCGATTCGCTCCGCGGCTGAGGAGATACTGGGCGGTGAGTAGTTGGCCTCCGTGGCAGGCTCCCCAGAAGGCGTTGGTGATGACGTCGGGGGTGGGGGCGGGAGCGGCGTGGCAGTGGGCTTCGACCTCGGCGAGCAGGCCGAGGGCGGCGGCTTGCCAGATGGTGGGGCGGGCTCCGCGTTCGACGAGGCGACGGGCGGCGCGCCAGGTGGCGAAGGCGACGGCGTCGGCGGGAGGCGTGAGGCCGCCGATGACACCGCCGAGGGCTTCGATATCGGCTCCGTGGTCGAGCAGGGCATCGAGGGCTTCGACGTCGTCGCTGCTGGCGGCCCAGTGGAGAGGCGTTTCGGAATGGGGCAGGCCGAGGGCGCGGGCGTTGACGTCGGCTCCGTGGGCGATGAGGGTTGAGATGGTTTGGCGAACGTGGGGGAAATGGCCGGGCCAATCGGTGGCGATGTGGAGGAGGGTGCGGTGGCCGTCGGGCCGGGCGGTGGCGAGGGTGGGGTCAACGGTTAAGAGACGATTTAGGGTAGCGGGGTCTCCGAGTTTGATCGCTTTAATGATATCTTCCGACATGACTCCTAACAGTAACGCGGGGAAGATCCTGGTGGGCATTAAGGTTCTGCACACGGTGGTTTGGGTCTTCTTTGTGGGCTGCATTGTAGCGATTCCGATGGCGGGGATGTTCGCTGGGCGGCGATGCTGACGGGGCTGGTTTTGGCTGCGTGTTTGGTGATTTTGGTGAACCGGGGACGCTGCCCTTTGACGGATATGGCAGGTCGTTATACTGAAGAACGGGCGGACAACTTCGACATCTACCTGCCGGTTTGGCTGGCGCGGTGGAACAAGACGATCTTTGGCGGTTTGTTTGTTTTGGGAGGATTGTTCGTGCTGGCGCGGTGGCTGTTTTCCTGAGGTGAATGGATGACGATTGAGCTGTTTTATTTTGGTTGCTGCCCGAGTTACGGGAACGCGGCAGAGGCTGTGCGGGAGGCGCTGCGTTTGGAGGGGAGGACCGAGGAGGTTGCGATGGTGCCGGTGGAAACGGTGGCAGAGGCGCAGACGCAACGGCTGATTGGATCGCCGACGGTGCGGATTGATGGCTGCGATTTGGAAGGCCCGGACGCGGAGGCGAGGGGCTATGGGTTGGGATGTCGGATTTACGTCGAGGAACAGGCGATCGCTGGTTGGCCGTCGGTCGAGCTGATTCGGCGGGCGCTGCGGGGGGCGGGGCGATGAAGCTTTCGACGCAGGTGGCGCGCGCTTTTGCGACGACCGTGCGGGCTCGCGGGAACGCCTATTTTCTCAGTGGGGCGGTCCGGCTGGAAGAGGGCAGTGCCGTTCGCGTGGTGACCCAGGTGCGGGGCTCGCGCAACCGTTACGAAGTGGAAATTGATTGGGAGGAGAGGGACCTTTCGATGTACTGTGAGTGCCCTTACTTTGCATCGGACGGGCCCTGCAAGCATCTTTGGGCGACCGTGTTGTATGCCGAGAGCGCCGGCCTGCTTAGTGCGGTTCAGAATATCCAGGAGATCTACGAGTTGGAGTCGGGGGACGACGATTTTGAGGATTTTGAGGACGAAACGGTGACTCAGCCGCGGTTCGCGTTCGCTCCGCCTCCGAAGCCAGTCGCGCCGCTACCGAAAGTTCCGCAATGGAAGAAGCAGATGGCGGGCTTGGCGAAGAAGCTAGGGACTGATTTTCTGACGGGGAAGGAGTGGCCGGAGAAGCGGGAGATTCGCTATATCGTCGAATTGAGAGCGAGCGGGGCGGCGGGAGAGACGGTGGTTTCGTTTCACTCGCGAGACCGCAAACTGAATGGCGAGTTCGGGGTGCAAAAGCAACTGAAGCTGGACCGGAACCTGATTCCGCAGCTACCGGCGAAGGTCGGCCTCGATGGAAAATTCGCGGCGGCACAGGTGATCGTCTTTGCAAAGCTCCAGTCCGGCGAAGTCGCGGATATCACGCGCTTCGCGACCCTGAAGCTCGGCGGCGATTGCGCGAAGGTC
>JAPKZA010000271.1:38480-50562 GCA_026394015.1 Acidobacteriota bacterium | reverse complement strand
CGCTCTTGTTCGAGAATCCGCTCAAACGTGCGGCCAAGTTCGATGCGAGCCTGATGCTGAACCTGCCCAGCGGTTTCCATTGCTCGAATATCATCCCGGAGTTCCCCTAGTTCGGGGTGTTCGGCGATGAAGTAGTCAAAGATGTTGGGAACGCTCCACTGGACCCGAAGGCCCATCTCGACACACCCTTGGACCCTTTCGAGCTGCCCGGTAAGTTCGTCGGCGAAGGACCGCAGCATTCTTTGGGTCGACTTTTCTCCGGCCGAGATGACGCCGAAACGAATGGGGAGCGGGGTTGTCTGCTCCAGGAGGGCGCGGAGGACATCCTGATGCGCTCCGAGGTGACGCCTCTCGGGTCGAAGTCGTGACTCGGACCAGTCACTGACCACGGCCGTGAGTCCGTCGTGCGTAACTTGGTAAACCGGAGCCTGCTGCAAGCCGCCCACCAGCGAGTGAAGCGGATTTGCCGCAGAGGTGATCGCGTAGAGATACTGTGCCATGATTGCGTAGCCTTTAATACTGAATTCGAAACCCGCCCGAAGCGGCAGAAGGAGAAGCCGGCGAGGATTCCGGGACCGAAGACGGGTCCAGGGCGCCAGAAGCGGCCAGCTTTAACAGAATTGCTTCCCGCTCCCGGTCGATCTCGGTAAGCCGGGAGTCGATATCGCGAACCCGCACCAACGCCGCCGCTCGTTCGACGCCGCGGCGGGCCTTCTCCATCTCTAGACAGGTGACCTGCATAAAGAGCTCATGATCGCGGTAGTGTTTTGGCACTGCGGCCCTTGACCGGCGCCCAGCCGAAGACTTACCTTTTGTGCTGACTGGCATGAAGGTTCCCCCAAAGAGAATAGACTTGCGTTACTGCAGCGAGGCCGACGCGGCTTCGCGATAGAAACGGCCGACGATGTCGTCGATAACGTGGCCAGGGAGCGGATTTCCGTCGCGCGTCACACGAGCAATCGAGGCTCCGAGGACGTCCCGGCAAACCCAACGGAAGGTCGAGTCTTCGAGCGCGGCGGATGCGCCGCGAAGGGCCAGAACCTTGGCGATGGCGAACGACGCGCGGATGCTGGGCTGATTGCCGGTCTCGCTGGCCAGGCGCAGAGTTCGCACGAGATCAACGATTGCCTGGGTGTCTCCCTGTCAAACTGTCCCATCTGAATCGTCACCAGCCGGTCCATCAGCGCATCTTGCCCTCGATGGACGCCGGCGTACTCTTCCGGGTTTGACGTAAAGATCGCACGGAACTCGGGATGTACGCGGAGGTAGCCGTCACCGCTCTGGCGAAGACTAGGAATGTTCAGGATGCGCTCCTCGAGCACACTCAGCAAGGGGTTGTTGGCTTCTGCCCGCGACCGAGTAAACTCGTCATAGATCAAGGTGTGACCCAATTGGCAGGCCGTCGTCAAACGATTGTCGGTCCAGATCGAATTCACTTTTTCCTCGGTTTTCAGGACCGAATGGATGTAGTTGTCGACGACCTTCGAGCGCCGGAATCCCGAGTCCCTCCCGATCAGATCAGAGCTGCCGAACTCGTCGTCTCCGTGTAGTAGGACCACTGGCCGGCCCAGGCGGGCGGCGATATGAAAGGCGAGGGTAGTCTTTCCGGTTCCCGCGGGTCCGGCAAAGTGAACCGCCGAGCCGATGGCCAAGTAGGCCAGCGCCCGCTCGGACACCTCGTCAATATCGCGGGTCAAGACAAAGTCCTGGCTCGGCTCAAGCAGCACCTGGTCGGAGCNNNCCTGGTCGGAGCTGACGGACGATTTGGTCGTCAATTCTTCAATCATGGGAATGTACTCCAAGTAACGCGGTGCGGTCCGAGGTCGTCGCCAGGGGGCGCTCGGACTGGGCGCCGCGCAAACCGCTGACCAGTTTGGACAAGCTGGCCAAAACGCTTGCGGTGGATTGGTGGCCGACGGTTGATGGCTCAGTATCCGATGGGCGCTGGATCGAATCGAGGGTCTGCAGGATCTGCTGAAAACCCACTTCAATCTCTCGGACCCGCTCGCGAAGATGGGCTAAGCGTCCGGCGCCGTGCTCGGAAGATTGAACCATGTCGATGGCCCAAAGGAGTCCGGATTCGACTTTCGAAAACCGCTGGGCCAGATTCGTCAGTTCGCCCGCTACATTCGTGTCGTGCGCCGTCCGGTTCTGCTCGCCTGTTTCCAAACGATCCTGCAACTGTCGCAGTTCCCCACCGAAGGATTCGACCACTTCAGCCAACCTGCGGTAGTCGTCATCGACGCTACTGGCGGCAGCGTCCCAGCCGCTGGCGCGGGACTGGAAGCCGTCAAGGCCCGATTCCAGCTTCCGCAGGTGATCCCGGACGCCGGACAAGTCCCCGTTGAGACTGCGAAGTCTCCCTACAATCTCCTCGAGCGCATCCTTTACCGAGCCCATTCGGGCATCGAGGGCGTCGCAGCGCTGAATGGCCGCCGCATCGATACTCCCGATCGCTTCCTGGCGCAGAGCGCCCACAGCCGCTTCCTGGCGCAAAGCGCCCAAGGCCGCCTCCTGGCGCAGGGCGACCAAAGCCGCCTCCACCTTACTCAGCCGTTCGACGAGTAAGGCGTCCGCCCCTACGGATGGTTGCGACACGGGGAGGGGGACGGGCGGCAGAGAGTTGATCGAATCTACCTTGGGGGCAAGGGTGGGCTCAGACGCGGACGCAAGCGCGGGCTCCGCGGGCGACGGATGCGGCGCGGAGGGAGGCTTCTCGCGCTTGTCCCGTTGTTCGGCGCATTGCTCCAAAAGTTCTTTCACTTTGCGCTTCCGGGCTTCCGACTGTCTGGCCAAACTGGCCAGCAGGTCCCGCCGCTCTTGTCGCATTTTCTCAAAGGAGCTAGTATCTCGTGACATAAGTTGTTTCAACCGAAGAAGATCCAAATGGGGTTCCGCCGGGCCGGGCGATTCGTTTTGGGGGAGGGCTTGCGGGAGGGCCAACCAGGAAGGGAACAGTTTCGTTTCCGGAAGCCGCCGCGCAGTTGGAATAGGGCGGGCGGCTCCCAGAGAGCGGTCTTTAGTGCACCGGGCTGCGTTTAGTGCGGCATCGCGGCGGTACTGGTTAGGCCGATCGCCTCGGCATACTTGAGGTAGGTTTCGACCGAAGCGATGACGACGCGCGCTTCAATTGAAAGCAGCTCAATCCCCACCAGCGAAACTTTGACCCAGGCATCAATCACGATACCTTTGTCGAGAATACGATCGATTACCTCGGCCAAGCTGGACGAGTCAGTCGATTTGCTTACATTAGCCATAATTTTCTCCTTAAACTTCCTAATTTTTTAATTGGTCTGTTGTACGGTGACCCGCCCCTCAGTTACTCTCAGGACGCGCCCACCGCTTCCGACTGCATCGCCGCGCGGGGCGGGTTGGTCGGGTACTCCTCGGTCTTTGCTTGGGCATGTTGAGCTTTCAAGGGTAGGCTGCGGCCAACGAAGCTGTAAGGTGGCCAGACTCCACAAACCGTAACCCTTAACCCTACTTCGAGCTCGTTTATCTCCTCGACGAGTAGAGAGAATACTTTAGTCATTGTTTGGGGGATGAGGAAGGCTCGATGACCGCTCGAGAGCTCTACCGAGGAGCGCGCGATCGGTTGGGTTTTGGTCAACAGCCGCGTCCAGACAGCACGCGACCGCTCGGCGGCGAGCGCGGGCAACTCCCGGTCCAAGGTTCGTTCGAGCAGGTAACGGCGCCCGGGCGATAGGGCCGATGCTGATGCGTTCAGGCCGCCGCTAAGACTCTCCCGCAAGCGACTCTGGTCGACTTCGACGCAGAGGTCCCATTCCGCGCATCCTGCCACGAGTTGGAGCGAGTCGAGCCAGGTTGAGGCCTGGGCCGCCAAACGGAGAATGAGTTCCTCGCGGGTCGAGAACACTGTTCCGAAGCGGAAAGGGACGACCGGGGCGCGATGGTGAGCGGCCGAGACCACCTCGTGATGGGCGTACGCGGCGGCGGCGAGTGCAGCCGGATCATCGGACCACGACTCGGGGTCGGCTTGACTGGCGACGGCGGCCAGTTGTTGGCCTAGAGGAATGAGGATGACCTTGTGATTGGCGTCGACTGCCGGCGGCCAGCCATCAGGAGCGGAGCCGCCGCACTGATCCCAGGGTGCCTCCTCTGTAATAGCGTATACGTAGATCATGATGGTCCTTGTTGGGTCGCCGCACGCAGGGAATCGATGGCGGTCTGAAGGTCGTCCGGGCGAATCCATAAGGGTTCTCCATTCCAAGCGCGCCGCAAGGCGGCGAAGGCGGCGCGGTCGCTGACGGCCATCAATTGGGCTCCGGTAAAGCCTTCGGCTAAGGCGGCCCAACGGGGCCAATCGAGGTCACTCGGGACGGGCTTGCCGCGAAACTGGATGCGAAGGATCGCCTCGCGTCCGGCGGCATTCGGCGGTTCGATCGGGATGATCTCGTCGAACCGACCCGGGCGAAGGAGCGCCGGGTCGAGACGGTCGACGCGATTGGTGGCCGCCAGTACGAAGACTCCGCAGAGCTCCTCAATGCCGTCCATCTCGGTCAGCAGTTGGGCCAGGACCCGGTCGGCGACGGGATCCTGGCCTTGTCCGCGGACTGGACCGACGGCGTCGATCTCATCAAAGAAGAGAATGCAGGGGGCGGCGCGGCGGGCTTTCCGAAACAGTTCCCGTACGGACCGCTCGCTATCGCCGACGAATTTCGAGAGCAGCTCCGGGCCTTTAACGGACAGAAAATTGACCTTGCTTTCGGTGGCAACAGCCTTGGCCAGCAGGGTTTTGCCACACCCAGGAGGTCCGGTCAGTAGTAGGGCCCGGGGCGGACGAACCGCGGCTTGCGCAAACAGTTCGGGCCGACGAAGAGGCCACTCGACGGCCTCGATAAGCCTTTGCCGGACCTCGTCGAGGCCGCCCACCTGTTCCCAGGCGACATTTGGCACCTCGACGAAGGCGTCGCGCAGGGCGGAAGGCTCGATCTCGGCAAGCGCTTCCTCAAAATCCGCCGGTAGGATTTGGAGCTGTTCAATCAAGCTGTAGGGCAGTTCGGCGGAGCCGAGATCGATATCCGGCAGAAGCCGTCGCAGGCAGCGCATGGCGGCCTCCCGGCACAGCGCTTGCAGATCCGCTCCGACGAAGCCATGGGTGCGGGCGGCTAGCGAGGCGAGGGACACCTCCTTATGCAGAGGCATGCCATGGGAATGGATCTCCAGGATTTCGGCCCGCCCGGGACGGTCCGGCACGGGGATCTCGATCTCGCGATCAAAACGACCCGGACGACGCAGGGCCGGGTCGAGGGCGTCCGGTAGGTTAGTAGCGGCGATGACGACCGTGTTCTGACGGCGTTCGAGGCCGTCCATAAGAGCCAGGAGTTGGGCGACGATTCGTTTTTCGACGTCACCCTGGACGCGCTCGCGCCTCGGCGCAATCGAGTCGATCTCATCGAGGAAAATAATGCTCGGGCTCTGGCGGGCCGCCTCGGCGAAGATTTTCCGGAGATGGGCCTCGCTTTCACCGTAGAATTTGTGAACGATTTCGGGACCGGAGACGCTGAAGAACCGCGCGCTGGCTTCCTGGGCGATCGTGCGGGCGATGAGGGTTTTACCGGTGCCCGGTGGACCGTAGAGAAGTACGCCTTTGGGAGGGTCGATGCCGAGCCGCTCGAACAACTGCGGGTGCCGCAGCGGCAGTTCGATGATCTCGCGGATCCTTTGTAGTTGGGGACCCAGTCCGCCTACATCCTCATAGGAGAGCTTTCGCTCAGCGGCGGGGGCGGCGGATCCGGCCTTCGGGAGTACGTGTAACTGAGTGATCGGGTGGAGGACGACATTACCCCTGGGGCTGGTGCGAACCACGCGGAACTCGGCCGAGCGGGCCCCAAAGACGGTGGCGCGGATACGGGCGCCCTCGCGGACGACGAGGCCATCCAGGAGCCGTCCGATGTAGTCGAGGTCCCGGCGGGACGGCTCGACGCCGAGGGGAACGATCTCGACTCGGTCGGCGGCCGCGGCTGGCGCGGGTGCGACCTCGATCAGATCGTCGATTGCGGCTTGGGCGTTCTCCCGAGTCAGTCCGTCGAGCGCAATCCGGGAGTGACCGCGATGGGCAGGATGGGAGGGCAGGGCCTTGGCGACGGCGATCGACTTCCCGCGGATCTCGATGACATCCCCGGTTTGGAGTCCCAGCCGCCGGAGGTCGTCCGGGTCGAGGCGCGCCAGGGCGCGGCCCACGTCCTTCGTAGCGGCTTCGGCGACGCGGAGGCGGAGGGAGCTCATATGGGAAACCGGATCTCGATGACGCCGTTGTTGGCCAATGGTTGCGCTTTGGCGAGATCGACCGGGCGCGGTAGTTGCAGTTCCTTGTGGTATTTACGATCCTTGCGTTCGGCGTGCAGGGTGAGCAGGTCGCCATCGAGGCTCAACTGCAGATCGGCGGCGACGACGCCCGGCATTTCAGCAACCAGAAGGAGATAGCCGTCTTCCTCAAACAGATCGCACACGGGCTCGCGCACCTCGTCAACGACCACCTGGCCGGTGGAGCGGTCCTGCTTCACGTTGCCAAACGTTTCGACGTCGATATCTTCTCCGCCGAGTCCGAATTTGACGCGGATGCCATAGATGCCCCGCGCTTTGCCGCCGGGATGGGCTGTTGCTTCCGCGCGGATGGCACCACCGGTTTTTTTCTCCATGTCCGAGAGCTTCTCAACTAACTCGCCGAGTCCATTTAGGATCCCAACCAACCCGGCTACGCCTTTCAGTTTCTCTTTCATCAGTCCATCTATCGTCCGTTTCAACGCCGGCCATTACCCTCCGCCGTACCTACTTACTCCTCCCGGCACCCCGATTTCCCTGACTTACTAACCGGACTTTCCTGAGGCGGCGACCGCCGGACGGACCAGGGATAATCTGAGGCTATGCAATGATTTCGCGGGTAAAGCTGGTGGGGGATTTCATCCGATAGATGGGTGATGTTCTTGTTGGATAACTTAGTTACCTTGCCGGCCAGCGGACTGCTTTGGATCGTCGAAGAGCTGATGGCGGCTGCCCAGAAAGAGCGGACCGAAGAAGGGGAACAGATTCGCGGCGAGTTACGGGAGTTATATCTTCAGTTAGAGCGGGGGGCGATCGACGAGGCGGGGTTTTCGGCGCGGGAATCGGTTTTATTAGACCTGTTGGACGACTGGGAGGCGCAACAAGAGGCCGGGCGGGCGGACGACGGCGCGGAGGACGACATGGGCGAGAGAGCAGGCCTGCTCGTCCACGGTTCCCCAACCACGGACGTTGATGAGATAGAGGAGGTTCAATGAGCGAGCAGATTGTTTTTCCGACCGAGGCCAGCTCCGGCCGACGGCCCTCACTATGCGATGTGTTGGACCGGGTGTTGCATAAAGGGGTGGTCGCCACGGGCGAGGTGACCTTGTCGTTAGCCGGGGTGGACTTGATCTACTTGAATCTGAACGTGCTGCTGATGTCTGCCGGGCGGATTGCGGAGGTGTATGACAAACCAAGTGGTAAGTAGTCCTGCGGTGGAGACGGGTGCGAACGGGCTTTTGAAGCTGGTTCTGGGTTTGACGCAGCTTCTGCATGAGCTGATGGAGCGGCAGTCGCTCCGGCGGATGGAGGCGGGCAACCTAACAGAAGAGGAAATTGACCGCCTGGGCCAAGCCTTGGCGGCACAGAGCGAGCAACTGGAAGCGTTGCGGCGGCAGTTTGGTTTTGAAAAGCAGGACGTGAACGTAGACTTAGGTCCGCTCGGGTCGCTTTTTTAGGAGGAGATAGTAATGGCGAATTCCATACAGCACGGGGTTCATAGTTCCACCCTGGCCGACGTGCTAGAGCGGGTTTTGGATAAAGGCGTAGTGGTGGCGGGCGACATTCGGGTTCGCATCGCCGACATTGAATTGATCGCCATCCAGATTCGGCTGGTTGTCTGTTCGGTCGACAAGGCGCGGGAGATGGGGATGGACTGGTGGGTAAACAACCCGACCTACCAGAAGCTAAGCGACCAGACCATTGATGGAGGTGGTCTGGCCCGTCTCGAGGCGGCTTTGGCGCGAATGGAGCAGCGGCTCGACCGACTCGATCAGTTAGCACCGGCGCTCGAAGCCCAGCAAACCGCCCAAACCGGCCAAGTCGAGTTGCATCCGGATTAGCTGATCGGCGTAAGCCGAGGCCGCCAGACTGAGCCGGAGGAGGGAGACCGCTTCGCTCGCCGCTTGTTCGAGGACCTGAGCGATCGAGGCGCGCTCGACCGGCCCAGGCTCGGCGGCCAGATACAATTCCACCTCTTTAACTACCTCGGCTAGCGCCGCGATTAGCTTTCTCTCCTCGCCGCGCTGTTCGATCAAGGCGGTGATCTGATAGCTCAGCGCCAGATAGTTGTACTCCAGATTTCGCTGCTCGCTCTCTGAGCGCGTCCAAACCGCCTTGGGCATGGCGGACACCCTAGACCAGAGCGGCCCGGAGGTCCTGGATTTCGCTCTGCAAACGGCTGAGCCGGTCGGTGAGAAAGGGAGTCTCGGGCCCCCCCATCCCGTTGGGACGGTTCCAGCCGAGCTTCCGGCCGAGTTCGTCAAGTTGGGCCTGCATGGATTGGAACTCGTGGGCGAGCGAATACGCTGCCGTCTTCTGTTGCAGGAGCTCTTGGATGCGGTAGGCGGCGGCGAGATAATCGTACTCGCGGTCGCGCGGGTCTTCGGCGCTGACAGCTTCCCGTGCCAGATCGAGCAGCTTAAAGTGCAGTTGTTCGATCTCGCCTTGGACGCTGTAGGCGGCCGTCTTCTTCTGGAGCAAATCCTCGATTTGATAGGAAAGGCTCAAATAATCATATTCATAGTCACGTTCAGTTTTCTTCGGAGGCATGTGTCTTTTCCTTCTATTTGATTTATCGGAGCGTTCCGCCCAGATGTGAGTATTTTTCGTCGGAATCCTTACCGGGCCACCTTACCTATGACCTCAAGCAACTGGTTGGGCTGAAACGGCTTGACGATCCAGCCTGTCGCCCCGGCCGATTTGCCCCGGAGCTTCATCTCCGGACTCGATTCGGTGGTCAGGAGAATGATAGGGACCGCTCGGCCCGAGGCCATCGCGCGGATCTGGCGAGTCAATTCGAGGCCATCCATGCGGGGCATGTTCAGATCGGTGAGCACGAGATCGACCGTTGGGCTTTGCCGCAACTTCTCGAGCGCCTCGACTCCGTCGGCCGCCTCAAGCACCTCGAAACCGGCGGTCTTGAGGGTCAATCCGACCATTTGGCGCATGGTGGAAGAGTCATCCACGGTGAGTATTCTTTTCGGCACAATGTCTCCTGAGGCTAGGCCTCGCGACTGGGTTGGAAGTTAAAACAGTTCAACCGAGCCGCTGTCAGCCGGTTCCTCGCCGCTGGGCAGTTCCAGCGGGCTGGTAAGCCCAGGGCGGGCGGCGCGGTCGTGCAGTGCGCGTTCGGAGGCGGTTGTGTACCGGCTTCGTAGATCGGCCAGGCGAGCCTCGGTGCGGGATAGAAAGTGGGCATAGAGCGGCTGTTGGGCCGTGTCGCGCGCGATCGCAAGGAGCCGGCGGCGCAAGGTCGGGGCCACCGCGAAAGCCTCGCCGATGCCCTCGATTTCGGCCTGTACCTGGGAGAGGCCCTGCCGTAGTTCCCCGGCTGGCCCGGCGACCGCCGCCACGCGGCCCCGCAATTCGCCCGCCGCTACGCCCAAGGAGGCGCCGATACCGGTTGAGCGGTCGAGTAACTCCTTGCCGAGCAGACCGCGGGCGGCCAAGCCGGTCTGCGCCGCCTGTGCCAGCGCCAACAGGTCGTCTTCGAGGGTGGTGAACTCAAGAGCGCGGCGGGCCGAGATCGCTTTGGCGTCTCGGGAGATTGCCCCGGCCTGGGCACCAAGGATATCGAGAGCGCTCGCCGCGCCGGTGCGGGCCGAATGGATTTGGGCGTTGACGGCCGAAAGCGCGAGATCGGAATCGATGGTCCGAATTTCGGACCGGTAGGAAGAGAATAGACTGCGGACGGTCGCCGTCGACCGGTCAAGCGCCGGGGCGATCAGTTCCCGCTCGGTGTCAAGCGTTGAGCGGACCAGACTGGCGATCCGGTCGAGCGTCCCGGCGAGGAGGGCCAAGGCGCTATCGCTGGAAGCGTTATGCGAAACGCCGCGAGCCGCCCGGAAGCCGAGCGAATCCACCAGCGCGGTCAGTCCGGACACCGTGCTGCCGAGCCCGTCCCGCAATCCTGCGATGGCCTCGGCGATCGATTCTTCAATGCCGGCCAGTTGCTCGGCTTGAAGAGCCGTAACACGGGAAACGAAGGCGATCACCGGGGGGCCGGTTGCCGGGCCGTCGAGCTCAGCGTCGACCGCTGCGGCCAACTCAGCCAAGGCCGCGCAGCAATGTTCGATGCGCTGACGGACAGAATCATGGCTTTGCAAAGCGACTACGACCTGTCCGACGCAGCCGGAGATGACCGGCTTCAGGCCCGCGATCTCGGTGCCCAGGGCCCGCAAGCGGACCTGTTCCTCGCCCAGCTGCCGCAGCCCCTGACGGCAGGCCTCCTGCTGTTCGGTCGCCTGCCTCCGATGCTGGTCGAGGGCGGCGAGCAGTTCCCGGTTCTCGCGGGCAGCCTGGCCGCTCGATTCGGCGATCTGTTCGGCCTGGTGGTCCAGCCAGTCGCGGAGCCGCTGATTAATTTTCCGCAGCTCCTCGGCGAGGGTCGCCGAACTACCCCGCGCTTCGAGGGCCGTCGTCGTGCCATCGATGCTGAGCAGAGTCGCCAAGGGGCCGAGCGAGCGCAGTATTGTATGGAGTTCCTGCTGGCCGTGGGCGAGGCTGGCTAACTGTAGAGCCGTGCGGTCGAGCCCGGCGATCACTTGGCGATGCGCCCCTGCGGCCTCGGCGAGCAGACCGAAGGCGGGCGTGGCGACCTCATGGGCGGCCTGGATGTTCCCGCCGATCAGTTCGCCGGCCGCGGCTTCTTCAATCGCGCGGCCGGCTTGGCCGAGCGCGTCGAGCAAACGGTAGCTGTCGGCGGCGAAGTTGCCAATCCGCAGGAATCCGGCTTCGGTGCGCTCGCTCCAACCAATCAGAGCGGCGCATTCGGCTTTCATTTGGGTTATCTGGGAGCGGAGTTCGCCACGCTCAGCGGCGGCACCGCGGCGGAGCTGCAACGCGCGACCGACGAGGTAATCAAGAGCCACGGGAACGGCGGGAAGCGACCAAGACATACTTACTGGGGTTATCGTCCGTTCCGATCCGAATGTGAACCGTACTCTGGCCGCTGGGCCCGACGGGCGGGCCGCAAGCGCCGCGGTCACGGCTAAACGGCGATTCCGCCAAGCTCAGCAACAACAGCCCGCGGGGCGAGGATGGCGGCGCTTCCGTTCGAGGATCCGCTCGCTCTTTGGCAAGTCAAAGTAACGCAAGGCGTTGCGCGGCAGAGTCCGATCGAACGGGCCCAGAATGGTCAACTCGCCGATCCGTTTCGAGGGGGCGAATTTGACGAACTGGCCCACCTCTGGGAGGATCCGCCCTTGGCAAACAATCCGTACAGCCCGCCGGACGGGCCGCGAGCGCCGCGGTCAGGGTCAACGGCGATTTCTCCGAGCTCAGCAGCAACAGCCTTCGGGGTGCGGACGCCGGTGCTTCCGTTCGAGGATCTGCTTGCTCTCTGGCAAGGCAAAATAGGGCAAGACGTTGCGCCGCAGAACCCGATCTCACGGGCCCGGCATGGTCCACTCGCCGATCAGGAGCAAGGGGGCTAATGGGACGAACAGGCCCCCCTCGGGGCGGACTCGCCACAACCCGTAGAAGGGCGCGGCCAGACGACGGGCCGGCACAAAACCCCGTTCGATCTCGGGGAGCGCGTACACGCCTCGCGGGGCCCGCGCAAGGGCCGTAGCCGACAGATCGGTAGCCAGAACGGTGAAGGAGCGCGGCGCCAGTTCCGGCCCCTGGATGGCCGACGGGTTCGGTTCTTAGCCGTCGGCACCGGTTGCCGACCAGACCACGGCGCAGGTCGCCGACCAGAAGTAAGAACGGGCTCCGGCGATAAGAACTGGCCGAGCCACCGCGCCCAGCGCCGCAAACGGTTGGCCGCCGCAGAGAAATCTGGCTTCTTCGGAAG
>JAPKZA010000271.1:36812-38475 GCA_026394015.1 Acidobacteriota bacterium | reverse complement strand
TCCGCTCGGCTCCGCCCGGGGGAAGGGGCTGCCATGGCGGCAGCGAGGACGATCCCTCGCGGTGGGCGACCGGGACAACGCGCGCGGCGATCCGATACTTCTTGCCGACGAGCAGGATTCCCGCCGTCCGTCCTACCCGCCGAATGACGTAGGCTTACTGAGCGGTCGGCAGAGATTCGAGCATCCTACCCGCAACCGGTCGGCGATCGCCTCGGCGAGGCCGGCGAGAGGGACAATCGAGTGGGGCAGGCCGGACCGGACGATCGCCCCCGGCATTCCCCACACGACGCTCGAGGCCTGATCCTGGACGAGTAGTTCAACCCCGGCGCGGTCGAGTTCGGTCGCGCCGAGGAGGCCGTCCTGGCCCATCCCCGTAAGGATCACACCGAGGACGGCCGGGCCGAAAAGCGGCGCCGCGCTCCGAAACAGCACGTCGACGGCCGGTCGGCAGGAGTTTTCCGGCGGACCGTCGTCGAGGCGGATCCGGATGCCGGAGGGCGTCGGCACGAGCTTGAGATGGCGGCCGCCCGGCGCCAGATAGACCGTCCCGTTCATCAGCGGTTCGCCGTCGACGGCCTCCCGGACGGCGAGCGCACAGGTCTCGTTCAGCCGGTTGGCAAGCGGTGCGGTGAACAGGGCAGGCATGTGCTGGACGACCACCACAGGGACCGGCAGGGTCGCCGGGAGGCGAGGGAGAATCTGATGGAGCGCATGGGGTCCGCCGGTCGAGCTTCCAATCAAGACGAGGCGGGGCGCCGGGCGCCGGGGCGGCAGGGGAGCCGTTTGAAGCATTCCGGTCACCCGCGGCACTCCGACCGGAGTCGACCGCGGGGCCGGACCGGGACGGCCCAGCGACCGCAGGAGCGGCAAGAGTTGGCCGCGGAGAATCTCGAGCGTGGCGGCGGCGCCGGTCGCCCCGGTCGGTTTCGGGCAACAGCCAACGGCGCCACGGGAGAGCGCCTCGACCGTCTGCACGGCGCCGGTCTGCGTGGCGCTGCTCAACATGACGACCGGCAGGCCCGGATGCAGGTGACAGATCGCCGACAGGACGTCGAGCCCTCCCATGCCGGGCATTTCGACATCGAGGGTGACGATGCCGGGGGCGCAGGATTCGACTTTGGCCAGGGCGGTGCGGCCGTCGGCGGCGATGCCGGCGACCTCAAAGTCCGGTTCATCGCCGATCAACCGGACGAGGAGCTGCCGCATGACGACCGAATCGTCGACGACGAGCACCCGTATTTTTTCTAATGATGAGGGCGGCATAAGTCTGTTGATCGAGAGGACGGCAGCGGGCGACGGGGCAGCCTAGCTGAGTTGGAACTGTTCGACCACCAAGTTCAAATCGGCGGCGAGCTTGGTGAGTTCGCGCGCGGATTCGAGGGTGTCGGCGGCCCCTTGGGCGGTGTGCCGGGCGGCTTCGGAGACACTGGTAATGTTCCGGGCGATTTCGTTGCCCCCCATCGCGGCTTCGTTAGCGCTGCGGGCGATCTCATTGGTGGTCGCCGTCTGCTCTTCGACCGCCGAGGCCGTCGTGTTCTGGTAATCGTTGATCTGCTTGATGATCTCGCCGATTTGGGTGATGGCCAGGACGACGCCGCGGGTGTCGTTCTGAATTGCCTCGATTTTTTGGCTGATGTCCTCGGTGGCGGCGGCGGTTTGCTTG
>JAPKZA010000271.1:0-36795 GCA_026394015.1 Acidobacteriota bacterium | reverse complement strand
CGGTAGCGACCACGGCGAAACCCTTGCCAGCCTCGCCCGCGCGGGCGGCTTCAATGGTCGCATTGAGGGCGAGCAGGTTGGTTTGCTGGGCGATCGAAGTGATGACCTTGATGACCTTGCCGATCTGGACACTGCTTTCGCCGAGCTTGTTGACGGTTTGCGTAGTTTGCTGGGCGACGCCCACGGCAGTGGCGGCCATGCGGGCGGCTTCGGTGGCGTTGCGGGCAATTTCCTTGATGCTCGCGCTCATCTCTTCGGCGCTGGCGGCGACCGAGCCGATGCCCTGGCTGACTTGCTCGGAGGCGGCCGAGACGAGGGTGGCTTGCTGGGAGGTCTCGGTGGCCCGCGAACCCATCTGCTGGCTGACGGCGGTCAACTGTTCCGAGGCCGTGGCGAGGAACTGGGCCTTGTCGGCGACAGAATGAAACGCCTCCCGGAGCCGGCCGACCAGATCGCGCTCGCGGTGGACCTTTTGCAGTCGTTCGAGGGCCGAGGAGACCAGTGAGCCCACCAGTCGGAGCGCCTGCGTGCGCTCTTCGGATAGCGACAGGAACTCGAGAGCGAAGAACTCCATCGTCGCCACCACCGCGCCTTCGACTTCAATGGGGAACGAAATACCGCTCTTGATTCCCAGTTTTTGAGCCGGAGCGGTGAACGGACAGTCCTGCAGGTGGCCGATGTCGCGGATGAAGTACAGATCGCGATTGCGCCAAGCGCGACCGCTGAGGCCCTCGCCTTCGCGGAAGGTGGCCTCGCGCGTGGCCCGGCGGAAGTCTTCGCTCGCGACGCCGGAATCGACGGCGAAGCGCAGCACGGGGGCGGCTGGATCCATCATCCAATAGCCGCCGTAGACCCAGCCAAAGGCCAGCCGGACCTCATCGAGGGCGGCCTTGGCGGCCTCCTCGGGGGTCGTCGCCTGCCCGACGAGCTGGAGGACCTGATTGACGGCCTGGGTATTGGCCATCACCTCGGCCTGCAGTTCGGCGTTTTGGAGCCGGGCGAGCGATTGGGCGATCAGCGTCGCGATCTTGCGCAGCGTCTCGGCGCGTTCGAGTGAGATCTCGACCGCCTCGAGGGCGAAGAACTCGACAGCGGCGGTGACCTCGCCATTGGTAATCAACGGGAACCCAACGCCGCTGACCGCCCCGGCACCTTGCACCTCGGCCGCCCGCCCGCACTCCGGCAGTTCGGCGAGATTCACCGTCCAGAACAGATCCCGCTGCTTCCAAGCCCGCCCGCAAATGCCCTGGCCCTCGCGGACGCGGGCCGAAACATTGAGGCGGCAGAACTCTTCGGTAAACGAACCGGACTCCTGTTTAAAGCGCAGCACCATGCCTTCCGGATCGAGGGCCCAGAAGCCGCCATAGGCCCAGCGGAAGCTTTCTTTGATCGTTTCGAGGGCGATGCGGACGGCGTCCTCCCCGCTGGTGGCCTGGCTGACCCGTTCGAGAATCTGGTTGAGCGCCTTGGCGTTGACGGCGGCCTCGGCCTGGTGCCGGTCCTCGCGGATCCGTTCGAGGGCCTGGCCGATGAGGTCGGCCGCGTGGCGCAGAACGCCCAGGCGGCCGTTAGAGAAGGTTACCGTGTTTTTATAAAAGAAATCCAGGGTCGCCACGACCGTGCCGCCCATTAACACGGGCAGGCAGACCGCACTCTGGATGCCCGCAGCGCTGGCCGCCTCGGCCCGGAAGCAGTCCTTTAGATCGGCTAGATTGGGGACGCTGAAAACGTCGCGGTTGCGCCAAGCGCGGCCGCCCAGTCCGATGCCTTCATAGAAGCTGCCTTCCACGGACAGGCGGCGGAACTCTGGGGTGATATCCCCGGAATCGAGATGGAAGCGCAGAAGCTTCGCCGCCGGGTCCAGCATCCAGCACGAGCCGTATGGAAGATCAAAGACGAGGCGAAGCGTATCGATCGAGGCTTGGAGAGCCTCCTTTTCGCAGGCTGCGTTATTAAGGGCCGAGAGGATCGCGAGCACGGCGCGGGTGTTGGTATAGGCTTCGTCAATCTCCCGGCGAAGCTCTTTGATCTCGTCCGGTTCGTTGCTCAAGGGCGGCTCCCTCCGCCGGCGGACTGGGGGGGTCAATTCGACGGATTCGGCGGGCGGGGCGTCAGGGGTATGCAGGGACATGAGAGGACTCCTTAGAAGATTGATTTCAGGTGGGGAAGGCGTCGAGTTCCATCGCGCGTTCGAGATTGAGGATGAGCAGCAACCCGGTGGGCAGTTTGCAAACGTTGGCAATCAGAGAGCGAATCGGTTCGGGCAGGGCGCCGGGCGGGGGCTCCATGTCGTCGGCCTCAACCTCGACGACGTCGCCGATGCGGTCGACGAGCAGACTGACGAGGCCGGTGGCCGTCTGGGCGACGACGTTGGTGGCCGGTTCGTCCGACTCATTGGGCGGCAGCCCGAGGCGGCGACGGAGGTCAACGGTGGTGACGATACTGCCGCGCAGATTCAGCAGTCCGCGCACCGGACCCGGGGCCAGGGGAATCGCGGTCAACTCCTGGTAGCGGAGCACCTCGCGGACCTGGAGGACGTAGAGGCCGTAGATCTGGTTTTCGAGATAGAACGTGCAGACCTGCTTGGACATGGCTAGAATAACCCCCAGGAGTTCGATTTGTAGGAGACCACGCCGGAGACCGAGACGAGCGCCGGGACGTCGAGGAAGTCGGTGACGCGTTTGGCGATGACGGCCGAGCCGAGAATGCCCGGCCGGTTCGCGCAGGGACTGATCGCCGCCGCGCAACGGACGATATCGACGATGCGGTCGACGACCAAGCCATATTGGGCGCCCTCGTGGGAGTAGACGACGACGGGAATCTTGCCGGATTCGCGGGCGTCCCCGGCGGGGGGTACGCCGAGCACCGAACCCACGGCGATCAAGGGGAGAATGGAGTCGCGGTACTGGACGACCTCCGAGTTGCCGGACCACTCGATGCGGTCGAGGGCGATCTCTTCGAGGCGAGCGACGGAATCGAGATGGACCGCCACCTGCCGATTGGCCCCGATGTGAACGAGCAGCACCTCGGTATCGGCAACGGCGGCGAAGCCAGCTTCGGCAGCAGGCTTTTTGCGGCCGTCTTCGAGTAGCCCGGCGCGGCGGGCCATGCCGAGCACATCGAGGATCAGCGCCACCCGACCGTCGCCCAGGATGGTGGCGCCGGCGCAGACGGACAGACTTTTCAGCTCCTGACCGAGAGGTTTGACGACGATCTCCTCGGTGTCGAGGATGTCGTCGACGATCATGCCGAACTGGCGGCCTTCGGCCTCCAGCACGAGCAGCAGCAGGGCGTTGCCGGTGGCGTCCGGCGACAGGCCGAGTTGTTCACGCAGGTAGAGCAGGGGCAGCAGTTGGCCGCGCAATCGGTAGAGCGGGCAGCCGCGGATGTGTTCAATGGCCGAAGCGGCCTTTTCCTCATCAATGCGGACGAGTTCGACGAGACTGGCCTGGGAGATGGCGTAGCGGTTGCCGCCCGCCAGGATCAGGAGGGCCGGAATGATGGCCAAGGTGAGCGGGATTTTAAGCCGGACGGTGGTGGAGCGGCCGGGCTCGGATTCGACGACGACGGCACCACCGATGCGTTCGACGTTGCTTTTGACAACGTCCATGCCGACGCCGCGGCCGGAAAGATTCGTGACGGACTCGGCGGTGGAAAACCCGGGTGCGAAGATGAGGCCGCAGACTTCGCGGTCCGGCATTCCGTTGGCCTGATCAGGAGAGATCAGACCGCGCTCGATGGCTTTGCGGAGAACCCGCTCGCGGTCGATGCCGCCGCCATCGTCGGAAACTTCGATGACGACCAGACCGCCATCGTGGAAGGCGCGAAGCTTGATTTCCCCCTGGGGAGTTTTCTGGGCCGCCCGGCGCCGCTCCGGTGATTCGATGCCGTGATCGATCGAATTGCGCACGATGTGGGTGAGCGGGTCCTTGATGGCTTCGAGCAAAGTGCGGTCAATCTCGGTGTCGCTGCCTTCCATAACGAGCGCAACCGGTTTGTTGAGCTCCTTCGACAGATCGCGAACCAGGCGAGGGAACTTGTTCCAGACATGGCCAACGGCCTGCATCCGGGTCTTCATGACGTTCTCTTGCAACTGGGAGGTGATCAGGTTCAACCGCTGGGCGGATTTGGCCATCCCCGGATTGAGCAATGCGGCAGTGTGGCCGAGGATCTGATTGCGCGTCAGGACGAGTTCGCCGACCAGATCCATGAGGATATCGAGTTGGGAGACGGCCACGCGGATGGCGACATCGGAGGCCACGGCGGCCTCGACGCCTGATTTCGCGGTCGGTTCGTCGCTACCGGAGGCCACGGGTGTGGCGCGGGCGACGGGTGGGGCGGGCTGCGGCGCCGGATCGTCGGCGAATAGACCGTAGGAGCCCCCGGCGGACTCCTTGAAAGTCCCTAACTGCTCCTGCTTGAGCGCCTGGTGCAGGCTGTTGAGATCAGCCAGAATTTGCTGATGCTCGGCGGTGAGCGGGACATTTTGGGCCGCCTCGGGTGTGTTCGATAACTGGCGGATCAGACCGCGCAAAGCGTCACAGAACCGGAACAGGGCCCGGACGGTCTCGGCACCCGGGGTCATAGCGCGGTCCCGGTGCCAGCTCAGCAGGTTTTCGCCGGCATGGGCCATCCGCTCGAGTTCGCGCAGCCCGAGGCAACCGCTTGAGCCTTTGATTGTATGGATCGCCCGGAAGATCCGGTGCAGGGTCTCTTCGTCGTTGGTCCGGTTCTCGATCGATAGGAGGTCTTGGTCGAACTGATCCAGATACTCCATGCTCTCGACGACAAGCTCTCGGACGAGTTGCTGCTGGAGTTCGTGTTGGGTGATGGAGGGAGCCATTCAATTTTATCGCTTTCTAGGAGTCTTATCGTCGCGGCGACCGTTTGTATAAGGAAAACAATCGACTTTGAGAAACAACTAGGCGGGAGCGTGGCGGGATGGTGGGTCGGCGGAGAAGAGGGTTTTGCTGCCGCTGGGTAGGTAGTTTTCGATGAGAGCGACCGCGAGGAGGGCACGATGGCCAGAAGATCGGTAGCAGAATGGCGCGCGGACGATCCGGGACGGGGCAGCGACAAGCCCAGAAGAACTCCTGGCCGCTTCCCATGCGGGATGCTTCTGGAACAGGTCGGCGGAGGATTACATTTAACTGGCCATGGATGTGATCATTCCAGGCATCGCCGAAGAACAGTTCCAAGAGTTGGCGAGGCAGGCAAAAAAGCGGCTCGATGGCAAAGGCGCTGGCGTCCGTACCGATCGATCTAACTGCTACCCTCGCGTCGGAGTAACCACCGCTCCCTTATAGTTGCGGCTTTGTAGCGTTGGCTAGAGCGGGATGTTGCCGTGCTTCTTGCGGGGCAGGAAGTCCTTTTTATTTTCGAGCATGCGGAGGCCTCGGATCAGCTTTAGGCGGGTCTGGCGGGGCTCGATAACCGCATCGATGAACCCATTTTCGGCGGCTACAAAGGGCGTGGCAAAACGCTGGTTGTAGTCGTCGATTTTGGCTTGGCGAGTGGTGGCTTCGTCGCGACGGAAGAGAATGTTCACGGCCCCTTCGGCTCCCATGACGGCGATTTCCGCAGACGGCCAGGCGTAGTTGAGATCGGTCCGCAGATGCTTGGAGCCCATGACGCAGTAGGCTCCTCCATAAGCTTTCCGGGTGATCACCGTGATCTTGGGGACCGTCGCTTCGGCATAAGCATAGAGCAGTTTGGCTCCGTGCTTGATGATGCCGCCCCACTCCTGCTCGGTGCCGGGGAGGAAGCCGGGAACGTCTTCGAACGTAATGATCGGGATGTTAAAGGCGTCGCAGAAGCGGACGAAGCGGGCGGCTTTCAGGGACGAATTGATATCGAGACAGCCGGCGAGGACCGCGGGTTGGTTGGCGACGATGCCGACGGAACGGCCGTCGAGGCGGGCGAAGGCGGTGACGATGTTGGGGGCGAAGTGCTCGTGGACTTCGAGGAAGTCGCCGTGGTCGACGGTGAGGCGCAGGACCTCCTTAATGTCGTAGGGGACGTTGGAGGCCTCGGGGACGAGCGAATCCAGTTCCGGGGCTGCTCGGTCGATCGGGTCGTCAGAGGGGAGCTGGGGGGGATCTTCGGCGTTGTTCTGGGGGAGATAACGGAGGAGTTCGCGGATGTGGGCGAGGCAGTCCTGGTCAGAGGGGGCGAGGAAGTGGGCGACCCCGGAGCGAGCGTTATGAGTTTGGGCGCCGCCGAGATCTTCCTTCGAGACATCTTCGTGGGTGACCGTTTTGATGACGTCGGGGCCGGTGACGAACATGTGGCTCGTGTGGTCGACCATGAAGACGAAGTCGGTAAGGGCCGGGGAATAGACGGCACCGCCGGCACAGGGTCCCATAATGGCGGAGATTTGGGGGATGACGCCGGAGGCGATGGTGTTGCGGAGGAAGATGTCGGCGTAGCCGGCGAGAGAGAGGACCCCTTCTTGAATGCGGGCACCGCCGGAGTCGTTGAGGCCGATGATGGGGGCGCCGGTTTTGAGGGCGAGGTCCATGACCTTGCAGATTTTTTGGGCGTTGGAGGCGGAGAGGGAGCCGCCAAAGACGGTGAAATCCTGGGCGAAGACGTAGGTGAGGCGGCCGTGGACGAGGCCGTAGCCGGTGACAAAGCCGTCGCCGTCGATGACTTGCTCGTCCATGCCGAAGTCGCGGCAGTGGTGGCGGACGAGTTGATCGAGTTCTTCGAACGAGCCTTCGTCGAGGAGGAGGTTCACGCGCTCGCGGGCGGAGAGTTTTCCGTCGGCGTGCTGGCGGGCTTGGCGCTGGGGGCCGCCGCCGGCTAGAGCGGCGGCTTGGCGGCGGCGGAGTTCATCGACTCGAGCGTTAGTGCTTGACCGGCTCATCGCGTTCCACTTTTCCATCGCGAAGGAAGATGATGCGATGGGCGTGCATGGCGATATCGTGTTCGTGGGTGACGAGGACGATGGTATTGCCTTGTTGATAGAGGCGTTCGAAGAGGGCCATGATTTCGACGCCGGTGGCGGAGTCGAGTGCGCCGGTGGGTTCGTCGGCGAGGAGGATGGACGGGTTGGTAACGAGGGCTCGGGCGATGGCGACGCGTTGGCGTTGGCCGCCGGAAAGTTCGTTGGGTTTGTGGAACATGCGCTTTTCGAGGTCGACCTGGCGAAGGGCGAGTTTAGCGCGTTCAATGCGTTGGGCCGGGGGGACGCCGGCGTAGATGAGGGGCAGTTCGACGTTGTGGAGAGCCGTGGCGCGGGCGAGGAGGTTGAAGGTTTGGAAAACGAACCCGACTTCCTTGTTGCGGATGTGGGCCAACTGGTCGTCGTTCATGGAGCTTACAAGGGAGCCGTTGATGAAGTAATCACCGGTGCTGGGGGTATCGAGGCAACCGATGAGATTCATGAGGGTGGACTTGCCGGAGCCGGAGGGTCCCATGATGGCGACGTACTCGCCCCGGCGGATTTCGACGTCGACACCGGAGACGGCGTTGATGGTCTGGTCGCCCATCTGGTAGGTTTTCCAGAGGCCGTAGGTTCGAATGATGACGCCGTCGCGACGGAGTTGTTCTCCGCGGGCCTGGGCCGATGCTTCCGCTGCTTGTGCCATGGGTGTTTTAATGAAACTTCCTTTATGATTCTGCCTTGACCGGCGACTTGTTGTCTACCTTGATTTTGGCATCGTTTCGCAGGGTGCGAATAATTTTATAGCTACCGGTGATGATCTCTTCGCCTTCATTGAGACCGGAGGTGACTTCGATATCGGTGACGCCTGTGATGCCGGTCTCCACTTTCTTAAACACGGCCTTCTCGCCTTGGATAACAAAAACGCCCTGGATTTCGACTTTGCGGGCCTTGACGGAGGCGGGATCCATGGGGAGTTCGGGGGTCTTCTCCCCTTCTTTCAGCGGCACGAGGTCGCCGGTCTGGCGGACGGTGAGGGCCTGGATAGGGATGGTGATGGACTTCTGTCGCGTGGCGGTGACGATTTTGGCGGTGCAGCTAAGGCCGGGGCGCATTTCGTCGGGGGGGTTATCGAGGGCGATGACCACCTTAAAGTCCTTGGCCTCCTGGCTGGAAATGGCGGACTGGGAGGCGGCAAGACCAGTGGAGCGGAGGATGGCGGTGTTGCCGATTTCGATGACGTGCCCTTTGAAGGAGCGGCCGGGCATGGCGTCGACGGTGACGTCGGCGATTTGATCGAGCTTGACGTTGACGATGTCGGTTTCATCCACCTTTACTTCGGCGGTGATGATGGACATGTCGGCGATGGTCATGATGAGTGACGCCGAAGAGTTTTGGATGCCAGGGACGACGGTTTCGCCGACGCGGACGGGGAGGTTGGTGACGACGCCGTCGATGGGGGAGACCGACTGGGTGCGGCTGAGCACGTCGGAGGCGCGGCGGAGGTTGGCTTCCGAGACCGTGATACGGCGTTGAGCGGCGGAGAGGCTGGCGCGAAACTGTTCGATTTGGGCGCGGGCCTGGGCGAGGCGGGCTTCGCTTTCGCGTACCGTGGCTTCGGCGGACTGGACGGAGGCGCGTCGGGAGTCAAAATCCTGGCGGGAGACGAGGCCTTCCTTGAGGAGATTTTCGGAACGGGCGAAGTCGAGCTTGGCGCGATTGAGGTCGGCGCGGTTGCGTTCGATGGAGGCTTCGAGGGTGCGAAGGTTGCTGTCCTGGGCTTTGAGGCTGGCTTCAGCGGCGGAGGATTCGGCCTGGGTGGAGGTGACGGTGGCGCGTTGGGCGGCGACGTCGGCTTCCGGCTGAACGCTTTCAAGCTTGGCGAGGCCTTGGCCCTTACGGACGCGGTCCCCTTCTTTCACCATGATGTCGGTAATGCGGGACGGACCTTGGGCGTTGCTGCCGATGTTGATGTAGTTGCGGGGCTTGACCTCACCGGAGGCGGTGACGACGGACGTCAGATCCTGACGGAAAGACTTGCCCGTCTGCACGGTGACAATACCTTTCTTGCTCCACTGCAAACTTGCGTAGACACCGCCGGCTATGGCCAAGACCACAACGATGCCGACGACAATCTTCCATTTTTTCACGTGTAAAGGGCTCCTGAGAGAGTCAGACGGAGGAGCAGGCCAAAAAGTTCAACAAATCCTTCAGTGGAGACGTTTTGACTGGCTCAAATGTAACTGGTTTTTGTTAGTTGCCTTTTAGCCACTTAACGGAAACCGGGTTGGAGCCCTGACATGCGATGGAATCGGTCATGCCTGAGCTGATGAGGGCGCATGCGTTATCGGATGCGGTACGTTGGGCGGCCTCGCGGTTAGAACCGGAGGCGGTACGACAGGCGCTGCGACCCCTAAATTCTTTACAGACTTCAACCCGGAAGCCTGCCAGATCCATAGAAGAATACACCATTAGACCAATTACGGCGACAGCGACGCCAGCGATAATTAATCCGGTTCGGTTCTTCACTATTCCTCGAAGAAGTTAGCCATGCGGCGGAACTTGTCGTAACGATGCTCGATGAGCTGAGCAGGGCTCATCTTATTCAGTTCGGCGAGGGCGGAGCGGAGGGTGGTGGCGAGGAACTGGGCGGAGGCGTCCCAATCTTCCTGAGCGCCGCCGGGGGGTTCGGGGACGATCGAGTCGATGAGCTTGAGATCGAGCAGATCGCGGGAGGTGAGGCGGAGGGCGGCGGCGGCGAGTTCTGCTTTGCCGGCGTCCCGCCAGATGATGGCGGCGCAGGATTCGGGGCTGATGACGCTGTAGATGGAGTTTTCCAGCATGAAGACTTTGTTCGCGACCCCGAGGGCGAGGGCACCGCCGGAGCCGCCTTCGCCGATGACGATGGAGATGACGGGGACGCCGAGGCGGGTCATTTCCCGGAGGTTAACGGCGATCGCTTCAGCTTGGCCGCGTTCTTCGGCGTCGATGCCAGGATAGGCACCGGGGGTGTCGAGGAGGCAGAGGATCGGACGGTTGAACTTGGCGGCGAGCTTCATACAACGGAGCGCTTTCCGGTAGCCTTCCGGCTTGGGCATGGCGAAGTTCCGCTTGAGCTTTTGCTTGGTGTCGCGGCCTTTTTGATGACCGATTATCATTATCGGCTCGCCCTCGAAGAGGCCGTAGCCGCACACGATGGCGGCGTCGTCACCGTAGGCCCGGTCGCCGTGGATTTCCTGGAAATCGGTGATGAGCCGCTCGAGGTAGTCAAGGGTATGGGGACGCTTGGGATGGCGAGCGAGTTGGACTCGCTGCCAAGTTGGAGCGTGGGGCAAGGTTCCTGCTTCGACGCCGAGAGGGTGATCTTCTTGAGGCAACGTCTTCTATTGTAACGCGGCTACGCTTTTTTCTTCGGGGCTTCGCCGGTACCCATCTTGTCGAGTTCGGAGGCGTACACACGACGGCTTTCATCCATGGCGAGATTGGAGAGAATGACAGCAGAGGAGTCGTTGAGGCCGATGGTGAGGTCGGCTTTGGGCTTAGCGAGGGTACGGCAGCATTCGATGAACTCGATGAACTGCTGATCGACGGGGTTGCGATCTTCTTCGGGGACCATGACACCCTTCGAATAGAGCCAGCGCTTGGCGAACTTGAGTTCGCGATTCATGAAGCTGTCCTGCTCGGTGATCTCATCCTTGCTGGAGCAGGATGGGGAGGGGGCGGGAGCCTTTGCCGGTGGAGGCAAGGGAGGCGCTGGCGACGGCGGCTTTGGAGGTGTTAGCGTCGGGGACCTTTTTGGCGGGCTCGCGGTACCACATGCCGAGGGCGGGTTCGTCATCGGTGCCGACGGTGATGTGGATGGTGCCCTGGGTGCCCATGATGCATTCACCAAACTGGGCGCGCTGGCCGCCGAAGAGGGGGCAATGCTGGTTGGTGGAAATATAGCTGGCCATCAGGCGCTGGCCCTTGGGGTAGCGGAAGATGAGTTGGACGGAGTCATAGACGTCGCGGCCGTCTTTGAAATAGTCGATGCCGCCGACGCCGGAGACGAACTCAAAGTGGGAGCCGAACATCCAGTCGGCGATATCCATCTGGTGGGAGCCGAGTTCAGCGACGAGGCCGCCGGAGTATTTCCGCAACAGGCGCCAGTTGGCGTCTTCGCCGCGGGGGTCGTTTTTCTTCATCGTCCAGGTGGCGCTGGGGACGTTGATGAGATTGCGGTGCCATTGGGCGTAGACGTTGGTGACGTCGCCGATCAAGCCCTTTTCGACCATCTGCTTGGCGGTTTGATAGAAGCGGCTGTAGCGGCGCTGGAGCCCGACCTGCATCACCTGCTTGGGGCGCTCGTTGACCATTTTGCGAAGGGCATGGACCTCTTCGGCGTTATGGACGAGCGACTTTTCGCAGAAGACGTGTTTCCCGGCGAGGAGGGCGTCGCGGGTGACGGGGAAATGCATGTAGAGCGGCGTCGCGATGATAACGGCGTCGACGTCCTTGTTCGAGAGAACTTCGCGATAGTCCTTGTAGCCTTTGGGCTTGTCTTTGGAACCGTTGACGGCTTTATCGAGGTTGGGCTGATAGATGTCGCAGGCGGCGACGAGGCGAGCGCCATCGATGTTGTTGAGATGGGTGATGTGGTAGTAGCCACGGCCACCGGTGCCGATGATGCCGATTTGGAGCTGGCTATTGGCGGCTTTCACCTTTTGAATCCAGGGCGCGCCGGTGATGACGCCGGCGGCGACGGCGGCTCCGGCAGCGGCAGTTTTCACCGCGTCGCGACGCGAGATCTCGATTTTCTTGTCGTTGGCTTCAGCCATGGGTTCACCTCTATCCGAACCCACTATTATATTCAATTTTCCGAAATGGCGGGCTCCCGCGAGCGGCCCGACCATTCCGCTCCAGCGAGGATAATCATGCTGGCGAGAAAACTGACGAAGACGATGATGACGGCCCAGTAGAAGGGTCCGTATTCGACTTGGAGTTTGCGGAGGAACCAGGGCCAGATGAGATGGAGGATGTACTTCAAGGCTTCGAGAGCGAGGCCGACGGTGATGGCGGTGGGGACGACGCGGGCGACGGGGATTTTGCGATTGGGCAGGACCCAATAGATGACGAAGAGGCTAGCCATGGTGAGGGTGATGGAGAGGAATTTGTCGTAGAAGGGGGCCATGATGCCGAGGACGGGGCCGGCGGTTTGGGCGTAGTCACGGCTGAGGGCGGAGAGGACGATGGAGAGGATGGCGAGGGAGCCACAGGCGAAGATGAGGCCCATGGAGATGAGTTGATTTTTGAAGAAGCTGCGGTTTTCCGTGATGCCCCAGGCGCGGTTGAGGGCGACTTCGAGGGGTTCGAAGATGCCGTTGGCGGTAAAAAGGAGGAGAAGGACGGAGGTGTAGCTGAAGTGGGAGAAGCGGTTGGGAATCCAGTTGATGCCGCCGCGAATTTGGGTTTCGACTTGGGGGCCGAAGAGGTCGGACATGGCGAAATAGACCGATTGCTCCGCGGTGTTCCAGCCGGCGAGTCGGGCGAACCAGATGAGGACGAGAAGGAACGGGAAGAAGGAGAGGAGGACGTTGGCGGCGATGGAAAAGGCGTAGACGTGGACTTCGACTTCGAAGAGGTATTTCAGGGTGGGGAGGAGTTTACGCACTAGATGTCTCGGCGTTTCAGGCGTTCGACGATGCGCTCGCTGCCTCGCATGGCTAGGGCCAAGATGGTCAGCGTCGGATTTTGGTTACCGGCGGTAACGAAAATGCCGGCGTCGTGGACGAATAAGTTCGGCACGTCATGCGACTGGCCGTACGGGTCGGTCACCGAGGTCTTGGGATCGGTGCCCATGCGGGCGGTGCCGACGTAATGAATGGAATGGCCGTAAGGGGACCAAGTCGGGTTCTTCGGCGGGAAGTACTCGGCTCCGGCGGCCTTCAACAGTTCCTCGCCGGTCTCCATCATGTCCTTAAACATCGCCTTCTCGTTGTCGCGATATTTGAAGTGAAAACGGATGCCGGGGATGCCGGCGTCGTCCTTCAACTTTTCGTCAACCTCGATCCGATTGTCCCGGTAGGGGAGCACTTCGCCCTGGAAGAGCACCGAAGCGCCCGCTGTGTGATAGTCGCGGATGCTCTTCTTCCACTGCTGGCCGAAGCCGGGGAGCGACTTGCCCGCAAACGTCGTTTCGCCGGTGCTGCCGCCGGGGAAGATCTGATAGCCGCGGAGGAACTTTTTGCCGCGCCAGTTCTTCGTGAGATCAGGGATGAAGCTATGCGCTCCGTTGCCATCCTCGTTCGTCACGGCACGACCGGTCAACTGCGGGAGATGGCCGCCGATCGACGCGTACATGTGCTCGGAGAGATAGTGCCCGACGAGGCCGGAGGAGTTGGCGATTTTGGAGTTCAGGAGAATATGGGCGGATTCGACGCAGCCGGCGGCCATGACGAATTGCTTGGCTTCCAGCTCCTTCCACGTCTTGTTGGCGACGTCGTAGTAGTGGACTTTGCGGGCTCGCCCTTCTTTGTCGAGTTCGATGGAACGGACGCGGGAGCCGGGCATCAGGGTTAGCTTGCCAGTTTTTTCGGCCGTGTTGACGAAGACGCGGAGGGAATCGAATTTGGAGCCGCTGTCGCATCCGACCCAGCAGGGGCCGCAGTAGTGGCAGGCGGGGCGGCCGTTGTGATCCTTCGTCAGAATCGCCTTCGGGATGGGGATCATCTCGAGGCCCTTGCCGAGCTTGCCCGCGACCTTGGCGAACTCGAGTTCGGCCACCTTCGGGTTCAGCGCGGGGAGGCCGTTGTTGAGCGGGAACGCCCCCAGCGGTTTGCCGGAAGAGGACACGCCGATGAGGGCTTCCACCTTGTCGTACCAGGGGGCGATATCGGCGTAGGAGATGGGCCAGCGGGTATCGTGATCGTCGAGGGGCTGGAACTCTTCGACGCCGAGGCGGGGGGTGACGCCGGCCCAGAAGAGGCTTTTGCCGCCGACGGCGCGGACGCGGACGAATTGGAAATAGTCGTCGCCGACCCAGCCGTAGGGCTCCTTTTTGTCGTCGATGAGGAACTTCGATTCTTCGAGATATTCCTGGAAGTAGTCGCCGCGGAGGCCGCGTTTAGGGAGGTTCCAGCGGCGGAGGCGATGGACGGGCAGTTCGGAGGGGTCGCGTTTGGGGCCGGCTTCGAGCATAGCGACATCGAGGCCAGCCTGCGTCAAAACGTGGCCGGTCATGCCGCCGGCGGCGCCGGAACCGATGATGCAAACGTCGTAGATTTTCGCCATGGGTTAGCTCCTCTGCCTGAGCAAGGGTTGGTAGCCGGGAGGGGGCTTAAGGTCGGCGGGTTTGGCGCCGGGGAACTCGCGGAGGAAGGTGTAGCCCTTGTAACCGAGCTCCTTGGTGATGCCTTCGCGGGAGGTGTAGAAGCCGTCGACGCAGGCGTCTTTGAGCAGGACGAAAAAGCGTTCGGCGGGGGTGCGGGGGCGGAACTCGTTGACGGCAGCGGAGGTGAGCAGGGCGGTGGGATCGGCGGCACCAATGTAGGGACGGAGACCGGTTTGCCAGGCGGTTTGGAGGGGCCTTGGGGCGTGGAAGACGACGGTTTCGATGTATTGCGTGACGCCGGCGGCGAGGGCGCCTCCGCTGCGTTCGTCGGCGGGGATGATGAGGGCGGTGAGTTGATCGAGGGTGGCGCGTTCTTTCACCGTGAAGAAGACGGGCGCGGTGGCGGCGACTTGGGGGGCGAGATCGTGATGGTGCTGTTGGGCCGAAGCAACGGCTTCAGCCCACAGCGCGGCAGCGAGGGAGGCAAAATCGCGGCGTGAAAGCATGACCCTAGGGTAGCTTGCGCGGCACGATCCGGTAAACCGAGACGGGGCTTTCGTTGCCTTCCTTGTCGACGGCTTTGACGCCGAGGACGATGTCGTCAATGGAGACGTCGACGAGGCGGAACTCCTTACCGATGCCGACCCACTGTTCCTTCTCCCAGAAGGGGGCAGTGGAGTCTCGACGGACGACGGAGAAGCCGGCGAGGTCGGTGACATCGCCGACTTCCTTCCACTTGAGGAAGGCGTCGTAGCCGGTTTTGCCGCGGCTGAGGCTGGGGCCTTCGACCTCTTCGTTGCTGGTAACGGAGCGGGTTTTGGTGGAGATGTCCGGGGCGGGCGGGGCCCAGGCGAGGGCGGCGGCGACGGCGGCGTTGACCTGCGTCACGCGGGCGGCGTAGGCCGGGGAGGCGTTGGCGAAGGTGTCGGAGCCGGTGTGCTGGTTGGCGTAGAATTCGCTGGGCGTCGTGAAGCGGACGGCGGGATAGCCGATGCGGTCAAAGGGGGTGTGATCGCCGCCGCGGCCGAAGCGGTCGGCGCGGAAGACGGCGTTGACGTTCATGGAGGGGACGTAGCGTTCGCCAACTTCCTTCACGTAACGGGCGAGGGTACGGGAGGGCGAATCGATGGGGTCTTCCGAGAAGAGGCGGACCGAGGAGTTGGCGGCGCGTCCGTTGCCGGCCATGTCGTTGCCGATGATGTCGTTGTTGAGGACGGCGTCGATGATGGTCTTTTCGGCTTTGGCGCGTTTGGCGTATTCGTTGGCGCCGAGGAGGCCGTACTCTTCCCCGGCGAAGGCGACGAAGACGATGGTTTTTTCGAACTCGTATTGGCTCATGACGCGGGCGAGTTCCATGACGGCAGCGGTGCCGGAGCCATCGTCAGAGACGCCGGGGGCGTCGGCGGCGACGGTGGCTTCCTGGTCCATGCGTTCGAGTTCGCCGACTTTCTTGCGGACGATGTGGAGGGAGTCGTAGTGGCCGCTGATGATGACGTGGCGGTCTTTTTGAGTGGTGCCGGGGAGAACGGCGACGACGTTGACGATTTTGACGTCGCGGAAGACGCGGCCGGATTGCTTGAGTTGGTGTTCGTCGAGGGTGACCTGAAGGCGGGGGCTGTAGGCCTTCATGGAGTCGGCAATCCAGCGGTAGGCGGCCCCGACGCCGCGGGTGGGATGTTCGTGGGAAGAGAAAATATTACGGGTTCCGAAGGCTTCGAGCCGCTGTAACGTGGCGGCGATGCGTTCGGTGGAAACGGAGGAGACGATCTTTTCAACCTTGGGGTTGAGCGACTTCGGGGGCGCCTGACCATGCAGCGAAAAGACCAAAAGGAGGGAGAGATAGAGACGCATGGGTTTATCTGCGAAAATAGCAGATTACAGATATGGTTATTGACGGAATTTACTATGCGCTCGGTTTGCTGGCAGGCGGAGCGTTGGCTGGCTACCTGACACGCCCCTGGATGGCGATCCCTTTTGTGATTTTGGCGATGTTCTGCCTTTGGTTTTTCCGGGACCCGGAACGGGCGGTGCCGGGGGGCGCGGTGGCGGTTTCGCCGGCCGATGGGAAGGTGACGTTAATCAAGCAGATTGACGGGAAGACGCGGGTGAGCATTTTTTTGAACGTGTTCGATGTGCACGTGAACCGGACGCCGATCGCGGGGCGGGTGGTGGACGTGAAGTATCAGACCGGGAAGTTTTTGGTGGCGAGCAAGGACGAGGCGTCGACCGATAACGAGATGAACACGATGGTGGTGGAGGCTCCTGACGGGGTGCGGGTGGCGTTCAGCCAGATTGCCGGGTTGATTGCACGCCGCATTATCTGCAGCAAGAAGGTCGGCGATACCTTGGCCGCCGGAGAGCGGATGGGCTACATCAAGTTTGGTTCGCGGGTGGATGTTTGGTTTGGTCCGGAATGGAATATTGCCGTGAAAGTGGGCGACCGCGTTTCGGCGGCTTCGTCCGTAATCGCAAAAAGGAAATAATGCGCAGGCTGAGTTTATCGGAGCGTTTGATTGACCCGAAATCGCCGGACCGGCGACCTCGGCGGGCGGCGTATGCGCTGCCGACGATGTTCACGGCGGGCAATTTGCTGCTGGGATTTCTGGCGGTAATGGAGTCGTTTCGGGGGGCGCTGGATACAGCGTTGAACCAGACCGCTTCGGCGCAGCACCATTTTGAGTTGGCCGCGATCATGATTGGGATTTCGGTTTTCGTCGATGGGTTGGATGGGCGTATTGCTCGGATGACGAACACGGTGAGCGATTTTGGGCGGGAGATGGACTCGCTGGCGGACGTGATTTCGTTTGGTTTGGCGCCGGGGGTGTTGGCGTTTACGTGGGGCTTGCTGTTCATCGATTGGTCGCTGCTGCCGAACGCGGAGTGGCGGGTGCCGATTGAGCGGGCGGGATATTTTGTGACGTTTTTGTTTTTGTTGTGCGGGGCATCGCGGTTGGCGCGGTTCAACGTGCAGGAGAATCCGGTGCCGAAAAATCCGGGGCGGCCGGATCGGAAGTATTTTGTAGGATTGCCGATACCGGCGGCGGCGGGGATGCTGGCGGCGGTGGTGTACGCGGCTGGTTCGACGCCGTTGCGGAACTGGATGGCGGCGGTGGGATGGATGGCGCTGATCGGGCTGCTGTCTTTTTTGATGGTGAGCACTTGGCGATACCGGAGTTTCAAAGACTTCAACATGCTGAGCCCGCGGTCGTTTCGGAGCGTGATTGCTTTGGGGGCGTTTTTGTTTCTCGTGTTCAATTTTTCGCAGCTGGTGTTGCTGGCGATGGGGGTTTGGTACACGGGGAGCGGGATTGCGGTACGGATAGGCGGTCTTTTGCAGCGGAAGGTACGGCCGGTTGAACCGACCGCGGAGCATCAAGTTGGCTAAACCGATTGTTCTTTTGTTGGGCGGGGATTCGCTCGTAGGTAAAGATTTCCAGGCGCGGTTTGCCGATGCCGGGGTGAAGGGCCAGTTGGTATTGACGGCGGCGGGCGAAGGGGTGAGCGCGATTATTGCCGTAGCCGGAGAGGATGACGATGAGGAGCCGGAGGTGATTCCGGCGCTGGACGCCGAGCAGATTGCTTCGGCGAAGGTGATCGTTTTCAGCGGGCAGCCGGAGGAGGCGCGAGCGGCTTACGCGCTCGTGCAGGAGCATCGGGGCCGAACCGCGATCGTGGATTTGACGGGGGAGTTGGCGGGAGAGCCGGAGGCTCGGGTGCGGGCTCCGTTTTTCGAAACGAAGCCACCGGAAGGGGATGCGGTGCATTCGATTCCGCAGCCGGCGGCGTACATGCTCGCGCACTTTTTGACGCTGGTGCAGCAGGGGCAGCCGATTCGGCGGGCGGTGGCGACAATTTTTGAGCCGGCGAGCATGAGCGGGCGGCGTGCGATTGATGAGTTGCAGCGGCAGGCGGTAGGATTATTCACGTTCAAGCCGTTGCCGAAGGATGTTTTTGGCGAGCAGGTGGCGTTCAACCTGGTGGCGAAGCCGGGGGAGGATTCGACGATCGGCTGGGCGGGGCGGGAGAAGCGGATCGAGCGGGATTTGGCGTCGCTGCTGGCGCTGGACGGGGCGGTGCCGATGCCGTCGCTACGCCTGGTGCAGGCGCCGGTTTTCCACGGCTACGCGATGTCGCTGTGGGTGGAGTTTACGGGGGCGGTGAAGGTTGCCGGATTGTTGGAGCACCTGCAGGGTGAGGGCGTGGATTTGCGGACGGAGGATTTGGATCCGCCGAATAACGTGAACATGGCGGGGCAGTCGGGATACGCGGTGGGGGCAGTGGAAGTGGACCACAACGACAGCCGTGCTTGCTGGTTTTGGCTGGCGGCGGACAACCACCAATTGGTAGCGGAGGTGGCAGTGGACGTGGTGGCGGAGTTGCTATGAAGCGGCGGGCGTTTGTGAGTGGATTGGGTTTGACCGGCTGCGGGTACCACGTAGGCGGCAAGGCCGATTTGATGCCGAAGACGGTGAAGACGATTGCGATTCCGACGTTTGGGAATTTGACGACGCGGTATAAGATTGCGGACCGTTTGGGCAACGCGGTGAGCCGGGAGTTTTTGACGAGGACGCGGTATCAGATTGTGGCAGACCCGAACGGGGCGGATGCGGTGTTGAGCGGGGTGGTGGTGAATTACGTGGCGTTTCCGACAGTGGTGGACCAGGTGACGAGCCGTGCGGCCGGGGTGCAGATTCAGGTGATTCTGCGGCTGACGCTGACGGAGAAGGCATCGGGGAAGGTGCTGTTTACGCGGCCGAATATGGAGGTCCGCGAGCGGTACGAGATCAGTATTGACCAGAGCCAGTACTTTGAAGAGTCGGAGTCGGCGCTGGAACGATTGAGCCGGGACGTGGCGCGGTCGGTGGTGAGCGCAGTGCTTTCGGGGTTCTAGATGGCGATGACCCCGGAGCAGTTTTTGACGCAGGTGAAGCTGGGGCGATTGCTTCCGGTTTATTTGTTCGTAGGCCCGGATGGGTACAAGCGGGACAAGTGTCGGCGGGCGTTGATTGAGTACTGGTTGGCGGAGGGGGAGGAGCGGGAGCAGGGGCTGACGCGGTTGGACCTGGACGATACGACGTTGGCGGACGCAATGGACGATGCCATGTCGTATTCGCTGTTTGCGTCGAAGCGAGTGATTTGGATCACGTCGGCCGAGGTGGCGCTGCCGCGGGGTAAGGACACCGAGGGTGCGGCGGAGCCGGTGGCTCGCTTTTTGAAGAACCCGCCGCCGGGGGTGATGGTGATTTTGCAGTGCAGCCGGTTCGAGTTCGACAACGAGGACAAGGCAAAACTTGAACGCGTTCAAAAGTTCTACAGCTGTGTGGTGGCACAGGTGGAGTTTCCGCATCCGACGCCGCTGGAGGCGCGGGCGTTGGCGCAATTGTTGGCGCGGGATAGCGGGTTGCGGTTGGCGCCGGACGCGATGGAGTTGTTGATTGAGGCGACGGGGGCGAACGCGACGCGGATTTCGATTGAGTTGGAAAAGCTGGGCCTGCTGACGGGAGAGGGCGGGGCGGTGACGTTGGAGCAGGTGCAGAAGATGGTGCCGGATGCGCGGGAATCGACGATTTTCGTGTTGGTGGCGGCGATGGGGCGGCGGGACCGGAAGACGGCGCTCGAGGTACTGGATACGCTGGTGCGGGAGGGGGAGTATCTGCCGCTGGCGTTGAGTTTTTTGGCGGGTCAGTTTCGGATGGCGATGACGGCGAAGGAGGCGCGGCTGGCGGGGGCGGCACAGATTCAGCAGTATTTTTCGCGGCAGGGCGTGCCGATGTGGAAGGCGCGGGCGGAGCAGGTGGCGCAGACGGCGCAGGCCTTTACGCTGGCGCAGATGCAGGCGGCGGTGCAGGGATTATTCAAGGCCGACCGGGGACTGCGGGACATTCGGCCGGACGACCGGACGGTAATGGAGCAGTTCATATTGGCGCTTACGGCAGCAGGGTGAAATTGACGCGTACTTCCGTTTGTACGGGGACGGGGTTGCCGTTGAGCAGGGTGGGCTGGTAGAGGCGTTGGCGGACGGCGGCTTGGGCGGCTTCGGCGAGGTCGGAGTGGGGGGTGGCGATGACTTCGATATCGACCACTTGGCCGGCGGGGTTGAGTTGGACGCGGAGGAGGACCGGGCCCTGGATTCGCTTGGCGCGGGAGGATGGGGGATAGAGCGGGGTGACGTTCTTGACGAGTTTAGCTTTCATCGTCTTTTCGTCGAGCTTTATGCCGGGGACATTGGTGGAGGGGCGAGTGTAGACGTCGAGGAGTTGGGGCGAATCGGCAACGAGGGTAAGATCGAGGACTTTCCGGCCATTGACGGAGAGGGCGTATTCGCCGGCGTCGAGCTTGGGGAAAGTATATTCGCCATCGGCCGTGGCGTTGGTTTTGGCTCGGACTTCCCCGCCCTGGAGGAGCCGGACTTCGGCGTAGGCGGCATCGAAGACGGTGCCGCTGAGGGACGTGGCCTGAGCGAACAGGATGAGGGCGAATATCATGAGATAACGAAGCATGCCCGTACTAATTGCTTAGCACGGGCCGGGAAAACTGGAGAGAAACTTTAGGTGACTGCGATTACGCGGTCAGTTTCTTGATGTGAGCGGTGACGCGCGACTTGTAGCGAGCAGCCGTATTCTTCTTGATGATGCCCCATTTGGCGGAGCGGTCGACCATCGAATACACGGACGGGAGATAAGCTCCGGCGCCAGTTGCATCTTTCAACGCGATCAGCTTACGCACACGCTTGATGACGGTGCGGAGGCGAGTCGTACGCATCCGGTTGATTTCGGTGCGCTTTTCGGTAACGCGGACCCGCTTTTGAGCCGAAACATGATTTGCCATTTACAGAAATACCAATCCTTACAGAACGTTCCAGCATTGATGATAGCAATGAGAGGGCGATGGGCGCAACTTAGGGAAGGATCATCAATGGAACGGTGGCCAGATAGGGTTGCCGGTCGAGGGTAGAGAGGACGGCTTCCATCGTATATTGACCGGGTTCGAGCGCTAGTCGGTCGGAGGTGGTCCAATTTCTTTCGCCGGCGACGGCTTCTTCCCGCATCACGGCGGGGAAGAGACGGGTGGCGGACCAGGTGTAGACGGACTCGCCGCGTTCGTTCTTGATGCGTAGGTCGAAGCTTTGGCCGCTGTTGAAGCGAAGGGTCAGGGGCTGGCCGGTCGTGTTTTCGAGGGTGAGACGGGCTTCAAATTCGGCGTTGCGGGGGTAAGCGACGCGGTCGAGGCTGAGGCGGAAGGCGTGCTCACCCTGGCCGAAGACGGCGAGGCCACCGACGCGGGCGTAGATGAGCCGGTAGAGTTTGGGACCGATGAAGCTGGTGATTTCCCGTTCGGCGAGGCCGACGCCGGGGATGAAAACGTCGCGGGTGACGCCAGCGTCGGCGCAGATTCCAGGCAGATAGCGGACGGCGATGCCTCCGCCGAGGGTTTGCTTACCGAGGTCGACCGCCCAATCGCGGGCGACGACGGTGGCTGGGCCGGTGCATGGTTCGATTTTGGAATCGTAACGGTCAGCGTTGAAATCGGCCCAGAGGGCTTCGGTGCCGTCGGCGGAGAGGGCGACGAGTTGGGCGCGGTCGTTGTAGCGGAGGCGGGTGCGCTGGCCGGTGAGGCCTTGATACATGGAGTACTCGCGGTCGCCAACTTTTTCGGTGCCTTCGATGGAGGTGACGATGGTTTCTTTGGCGGCGCGGTAGATCCACTGGTTGCCGACGGCGAGGGGGAAGTAGTCCTGTGCAGAGGCGAGAGCCGCGAAGAGGAGGGCGGAGGAAAGAAGCTGCATCATAGATCAGATACGCGACGGAAAGGGATTCGGTCAGCCGGGCTGTGTAAATTTTCCCTCATTTTTGACGATAGAATGAAGAGCTAAGTCTCGAACGACAGGTTCTTTCTCCCCCTCGATTATGATCCAGATTCAAGGCCCTATGGCCGCGCTTGTAACCACCCGCCGCTCGACCGGCCACACGATCGACATTGGTCCGGCGCTGGATGTTTTAGATTTCGTAACCGGGCACGGGGCGACCGGAATCGCGCTGTTGGGTGCGACGGGCGAGTTTGTGCATTTTGATTTTGACGAGCGGATGCGTTTTGCCCATATGGCGATTCGGCGTTGCCGGGTGCCGTTGCTCGTGAACGTGTCGCATTCGACGCTGGAAGGTGCCTTAACGCTGGCTCGGGATGCGGCGGGGAGCGGGGCGGCAGCGCTATTGTTGATGCCCCCGTACTTTTTCCGTTATCAGCAGAGTGAACTGCGCGAATTTTATCTGCGGTTCGCCGATGCGTCGGCGGGGCTTCCACCAACGTACCTTTACAACTTGCCGTTTTTCACGAATGGGCTGGCGCCGGAGACGGCGTGTGAGGTACTGGCAACCGGGGGCTTTGCCGGGATCAAGGATTCCAGCGGGAACCTGGAGATGTTTGCCGCCTTGGCCGAGCAGCGGGAGAAAACGCCGTTTACGTTGTTGATTGGGAATGACTCGATTTTGGCGGCGCGGCGACACGCTAGCGATGGGGTAATTTCGGGGTGCGCGTGCGCGGTGCCGGACTTGATCGTGGGGTTGGACCGGGCGGTGACGACGGGAAACGCCGAGGGTGTGGCACGGCTGGGAGAACGGCTGGCGGAGTTCATTGCGAAGATCGACCCGTTTCCGACGCCCTTGGGTGTGCAGGAGGCGCTGGCGCTGCGAGGATTCCCGGCGGTAGTGGCTCCGACGCGGCTAGGCGCGGCGTTGCAGGCGCACCGGGAGGTGTTTCGGGGGTGGTTCCCGAGTTGGCTGCCGGAGATGCAGGCGGACTTGAAGGGGATCTAGATGGGTCAGCACGACGTGGAAGCTTTTCGCCCGGTGGCCTTGGAGGCGATCGAGTGGATCGCCGACTACCTGGCCAATTCGCGGCGGTACCGGGTGACGGCGGACATGAAGCCGGGGGACTTGGTGGACCGATTGCCGGCGCAGGGGCCGGAGGAGGGCGAACCGCTGGCGCAGTTGCTGGCGGACTTCCAGTCGGAGATACTTCCGGCGGTGGGACATTGGAACCATCCGCGGTTTTTTAACTATTTTTCGTCGACGGGATCGGTGCCGGGGGTGCTGGCGGAGATGCTGGCGGCGGCGCTGAATGCGAACGGGCTGAACTGGGTGGCGTCGCCGGCGGTGGCGGAGTTGGAGCAGGTGGCGCTGGCTTGGCTGCGTCAGTGGAGCGGGCTGCCGGACGACTACTTTGGGCAGATTTTCGATACGGCGTCGATTAGTACGCTGCACGCGTTGGCGGCGGCGCGGGAGATGGCGGATCCGGATTCCCGGCGGCTGGGCTTGACGAAACGGCTGCGGGTTTATTGTTCGGACCAGGCGCATTCGAGCGTGGACAAGGCGGCGATTGCGGTGGGGATTGGGCTGGATAACCTGGTGAAGATTCCATCGGATGGGGAGTTCCGACTGGATGCGGGGATTTTGGCGGAACGGATTGCGGCGGACGTGGCGGCGGGGTATACGCCCTGCTGTATTGTGGCGAGCTTGGGGACGACATCGACGACGAGCGTGGACCCGTTGGCGGAGATCGTGGAGATTGCGGCGGGGCACAATATTTGGGTGCATATTGATGCGGCCTACGCGGGCGCGGCGCTGCTGCTGCCGGAGTTTCAGCATCTGATCCGGGGGGCGGAGCGGGCGCATTCCTATGTCGTGAATCCGCACAAGTGGTTGTTTGTACCGGTGGATTGCAGCGCGTTTTATACGCGTTTTCCGGAGATTTTGCGGCGAGCGTTTTCGGTGACGCCGGAGTATCTGCGAACGAGCGAAGATCCGCGGGCGTTGAATTTGATGGACTATGGGGTGCCGTTAGGACGACGGTTCCGGGCGCTGAAGCTGTGGTTTGTGTTGCGGTATTTTGGGCGGCAGGGGTTGATTGCGGAGTTGCGGCGACAGATTGAACTGGCGCAGTCGCTGCGGCGGATGGTGGAGGCGGATGCGCGATTCGAAGTGACGGCTCCGGCTCCTTTTTCGACGGTGTGCTTTCGGAAGAGGGGCGCGGAGGCGGAGAATCGGTGGATTGCGGCAACGATCAATCGGAGCGGGGAGTTCTTCATTTCGCAGACGATTCTGCGGGGGGAGTTTACGCTGCGGGTGGCGGTGGGGAACCTGGCGACGACGCAGGCGGATATGGAGAGCTTGTGGGGGCGGATTATTGAGCTGAGCGAGCAAGCGCCTGCTCATTGTGGCGGCTGAGGCGGGCGATTTCGCTTTCGAGCAGGAGGAGGGAGTGGCGGATGGCGGCGGGGTCCTGGGCTTGAGCGGCTTCTTCGAGGCGGCGGGCGCGGTCGGCGACGAGACTGGCGGCAATGGAGGTGGCGGCCGATTCGACCTGTTTGGCTTCATTGGCGACGACTGACGCCTCGTTTAGGTGAGCGGCTTGCTGCAATCGCTCGATCCTTTCGGGAGCGAGTTGGAGGAAGAGGCGGACCATATTGTCGACGATGTTGGAGCCGTCCGGGAGGAAGCTGGAGGTGAAGCGCGGATCGAGGAGAGGCGCTTCGGAGTCGAGGGGACGTGGAGGCTTGCGGTCGGGTTGGACGTCGGCTAAATATTTCTCGATCGTCGCGTAGAGTTCGCGCGAGTTGATGGGCTTGGTTAGATATTCATCCATGCCGGCTTCCAGGCAGCGGTCGCGGTCGCCGCTCATGGCGTGGGCGGTCATGGCGATGATGGGCAACTCCCGCCACCGTTGGTTGGCCCGCAGGCATCGGGTGGTTTCGAGGCCGTCGAGGACGGGCATTTGAATGTCCATCAGGACGAGATCAAACGAATTGGATTCCAGCAGGGCGAGGGCTTGCGCTCCGTCGCAGGAGACGGCGGTGGTATAACCGCGTTTTTTGAGCAGGCCCTGAATGACTTTCTGGTTGACCAGGTTGTCTTCGACGACGAGGATTCGACCTTTGGCGAGAGCCACCTCGCGAGTGGGGGCGTCGAGTTCGGCGGGGGCGGCAGTCTCGGCGGGGCGAAGTTTCAAGGCGACGCGGAAGACGCTGCCGACTTCCAACTGGCTGGTAGCCGTGACGCCTCCGCCGTGCATTTCGGCGAGTTTGCGGGTGATGGCGAGGCCAAGACCGGTGCCACCGAAGCGGCGGGTGATGCTGCCGTCGGCTTGCGTGAACTTTTCGAAGATCAGGGGGAGCTTTTCTTCGGCGATGCCCATGCCGGTATCGGCGACGGTGAGGATCAGTTCGAGGTTCCCATCGCGGTCGGCCTCTCCGGAACGGATACCGACGGTGACTTGGCCGGCACTGGTGAACTTGACGGCGTTGCTGAGGAGATTGTGCAGGATTTGCCGGACGCGGAGGGGATCACCGACAAACTGGCTACCCATTTCCGGCGCGACATCCATGACGAGCCGCACGCCTTTCTGCATCGCTTTGGCGGCATGGGAGCGCACACAGTCTTTGACGAGCAGGCGCAGGTTGAACGGGATCTGTTCGAGGACCATGCGGCCGGATTCGATCTTCGACAAGTCGAGGATATCGTTGAGCAGTTGGAGCAGAGAGAGGGCGCTGCGCTGCGCGGTTTCGAGTTGTTCGCGCTGCTCGGCGGTAAGCGAGCTATCGATGACGAGTTCGATCATGCCGAGGAAGCCGTTCATGGGGGTGCGCAGTTCATGAGACATGTTGGCGAGAAACTCGCTTTTGGCGCGGCTGGCGGCCAAGGCATGCTGCATGGATTCTTCGAGAGCTTCGGTGCGCTGCTTGATGCGTTGTTCGAGCAGTTCCTGGTGCTGTTCAATTTCGCGGCGCTGCTTGCCGAGCATCTCAATCATCTGGTTAAAACTCTGCGCCAGGAACTCGACTTCGTCGCCGGACTTGCGGTATCGGATGGGGCGGAGTTGGCCCCGACTGACGGCGAGCAGACCCTGTTCCAGGGTCTCGATGGGCTTGACGAGCAAACGCACCGTGATCAGGGAGAGGGAGGCGGCGATGACAAATACGACAGCCAAGAGGATCGCGCTTTTGCCGAGACTCAAAGTGCCGTTGATGTGATCGTAGGCGACGACGACGAGCACGACCCATGCCATGAGTCCTGCAGTGAACAGGAAGAATTTCGTGGCTAAGGACCGATACTTTGCCGTCTGCGACCGTTGGATTTTGGGTTCCACTGTGACGCTACTGTTCCTCTTACTAAGCATTAACCGAATCCACGAACGAGCCCATCCGACGAATACCCTAGTTCGTTGGCAAGCTTGGCTGACCGTTACGGCAATCGTTCGTACTGATATCGTGGAGTTTGACCTTTACGATGACCTCTTCTTCTTCTGTATCGACGAATTTGTGCGGAATCCGACTGAATAATCCCGTGTTGGCCGCTTCGGGGACTTTTGCTTACGGGATTGAGTTCGCCTCGCTGGTGGATTTGAACGCGATTGGCGGGATCGTCGTGAAGGGTTTGTCGCGGACGCCGATGGATGGGAATAAGCCGCCACGGATCTGGGAGGCGGAGGCGGGGATGATCAATTCGATCGGCCTGCAGAACATTGGGGTAAAGGCTTTTGTGGCGGAGAAGTTGCCGGCGCTGCGGGGGCTGAAGACGCCGATTATCGCCAATGTATTTGGCTATGCGCCGGAGGATTACGAGGAGGTCATTCGGGTATTGGACGGGGAGGAGGGGTTGGCGGGGTATGAGTTGAACGTTTCGTGCCCGAATACGAAGCACGGGGGGATTGTGTTTTCGTCGGATCCGGCGATGTTGGAGGATTTGGTGGGCCGCCTGCGGCCGTTGACGAAGCGACCGCTGATTATCAAGTTATCGCCGAACGTGGCGAAGATTGAACCGCTTGCACAGGCGGCGGAGCGGGCGGGGGCGGACGCGATTAGTTTGGTGAACACGTTTGTGAGTTTGGCGATTGACGCGCGGACGCGGCGGCCGCGGATTGGGAATGGGTACGGGGGATTGTCGGGTCCGGCGATTAAGCCGATTGCGCTGCGGTTGGTCTATGAAGCGGCGAAGGCGGTGAAGATTCCGGTGGTGGGGTTGGGGGGGATTGCGACGGGGGTGGACGCGGCGGAGTTTCTGATTGCGGGGGCGACGGCGGTGGAGGTGGGGACGGCGACGTTCTGGGATCCGGGGGCGCCGGTGCGGATTGCGCGGGAGTTGGGGCAATTTTTGAAGGAAGAAAAGATCGCTAGCGTGGGGGAGTTGGTAGGTACTTTGGTGATGCCGTAGTAGGCTAGAAAGTTCATGAACATTATCGCTACCTCTTCCGCCCCTCCCGCGATTGGCCCTTACTCGCAGGCGATCGTCCACAATGGCATGGCTTATTTGTCGGGTCAGATCCCGCTGGATCCGGCGACGGTGCAGGTGGTTGATGGCGACATCAGCGTGCAGACCGAGCGGGTGTTGGAGAACATGGCGGCCGTGTTGGCGGCTTGCGGTTCGTCGCTGGGGCAGATCGTGAAGACGACGGTGTTTCTTAAAGATATGGGCGAGTTTGCGGCGATGAACGCGGTTTATGCGCGCTATTTCGCGTCGAACCCGCCGGCGCGGTCGACGGTGGAGGTGGCGCGGTTGCCGCGGGACGTGCGGGTGGAGATCGAGTGTATCGCTATTGTGGGTAGCGAGTAACGTTCACGCGGGCGAGTAGGTGGTCGATGTGGTGCTGCATGTGCAGGATGTAGTCGCCGATGAGTGCCGATAGGGTGACGGGGGCGGTGCCGCCGATGGTGCAGAGGCTCGTCAAACGGTCGGCGGGGATGCGGCGGACGAGTTGGACGAGCAGGCGATTGTGGTCGTACCAGAGGTCGATGAGTTCGAGCCAGGGCATGGTTTGATAGCCGTGGAGCTCGACCCACTCGTTCTGGGCGTAGCCGGGTCCGGTGTAAGCGCCGGCGAGGGCGGCGTTGGCAAAGCGGACGTGATTGTTAACGGCGGAATCGAGGAGGTGGCCTAGTTCTTGTTTCGGTGACCAAGCACCGGGCTTGGGGGTTTGGATCGCCTGGGTAGCGGCCAGAGCGCGAAGGAAGACGATTTCGCGGTCGATGGTCGATTCGAGCAAGGAGGCAAGCATGGGTGACCTCTACTGGTGAACCGAGTGCTGGGCTTGCGGATCGTTCAACTTAATCTCGACGGTTTTTTCTTCCTCGCCGACGTCGAAGATCTGGCCGAAGGTTTGGAGACCTTTGGCGATGATTTGTACCTGGATCTTGCCTTGGGGGATGGGCGGGATCATGGCGACACCTTCCTGGTTGGTCTTGAGCTGGTAGGAGGTCATTATCTTCTTACCGAGCTTGATGGCGCTGCGGCCTTCGACAAAGCGGACGATGACGCTGGCTCGTTCGACGGGCTTGTCGTTGGAGGCCTTGCGGACCTCGACGCGGAGCCGGGTCATGGGCGGGTCGGCCCAGACGGGTAGAGTGAGGAGGGCCAGGAGCAATATACGCCGCAAGATCATAACTCCCATTATGCGATATCGGGCAGAAGAAACCGTTGGGGTCGACCGAGGATTTCGGTAACAACTTCGGCGGCCTTGTATCCGGAGCGGGCGGCGCCTTCCATGGTGGAGGGCCAGCCGGAGTTGGTCCAGTCGCCGGCGAGGACGAAATTGGCGATTTTCGTGCGATTGCCGGGGCGATGTTTTCCGAGACCGGGAAGGGCGCTGTAGGTGGCGCGGGCTTCCTTGACGACCTGGGCGTTGACGAGTTTCGCGGTCGGGACGAGGGGCAGGAATTCGGCGAGTTCGGCGAGGGCGAGATCGATGACTTGCTGGCGAGGCAGCTTGAGCCAGGGTTGGGAGGCGCTGACGACGAGTTGGAGATAGCGGCCGCCATCTTTCGAGAAGAACCATTGGAGGTTGCGGTCGAGGAGGGTGCCGTGGGGCAGGTGGGTGACGGGACGGTCGAACCAGAAGTGGACGCCGGTGATGGAGGAGTGGGTGAAGGCGGAGAGATCGAGGTCGGCTTCGGGAGCCAAGGCGTTGATTTTTTCGAAGGGGACCGCGGAGAGGACGACGCGGGCGGGGAGTTCCTGGCCGGCGACGACGACGCCGTGGGCTTGGCCGTCGCGGACTAGTACCTTGTCGACGGGCATGCGGGTGCGGACGGCGACGAGGGGCATTTTGCTCCACGCCGGGGAGGTGTAGAGGTCGACGAGGGGTACCGAGGGCACACCCATTTCGTAGGAGGTGGAGGAGGCGAGGAAGCCGAGCCAGAACACTTGGAAGCCGTGGATGGCGGCCATGCGGTCTAGCTCCTCGTTGATGGCGCTGACGAGGACTTGGCGCCAGAAGCGTTCGATGGCATTGGGGGTCTGCTGCTTTTCGCGGAGCCAATCGAGCATGGAGATCTCTTCGAGATCGGTGCGTCGAGTGCGCTCCCACAAAATGGCTAGGAAGGCGCGGGCGACGCCGACCTTATCGCCCCAGGAAAGGAACGGCATTTTGAGGAAGGATTCGGTGAAATGCAGGGGGGCGGGGAGAAGGCCGCGCTTGAAGTGAGAGGTGCGTCCGCCGGGTTCGAGGAAAGGAATGTCGCCGGAGAATTCGACGCGATCGGCGACTTCCATGCGACCGTAAAAATCGAGAAGGTTTACGCAGCACCGGAGCAGAATATGCTGGCAGTTATCGACGACGCCGGTGTTGGGGAGGGCGTAAGAGGTGGCTCGTCCGCCGAGATGGGGCCTGGCTTCCAGCAACTCCACTTGGAAACCGGCGGAGCCGAGCGCCGCCGTGGCCGCTAAACCGGCTACGCCTCCCCCGATAACGATGACGTCGGGTGCCATCAATAAACGGGCTGGCGCGAGCGCTTCCCACCACCACCGCCGCCGAGCTCAATGGCAATCCAGATCACGATCATAAGAGAAATTACGTAGATGGCGTCTGAGATATTCATTAAGGGGTCCAGGGGTATACAGTAACCAGCATAGTCCGTTGGTTTAGGATCAGCAATAGCGTTTAGGCCCAGTACTTCTGGGCAATTCCTACTAGGAGCGCTCCGATTCCCCCTAGAACGGGAAAAGCGATCCACCCACCCAGGAGCCTTTTGAGGGGGGCCAGCGGGCGCTTGGTGAAGGCTAGCCAGCCTTGGGTGACAAACACCGGGAGCATGCCGGCGACGAAGCCGACGCCGCCGTGGGCACACCAGGGGCAATGTTTCATGGCGTGAGCGTCGTGGATATTGCAATGCAGGGCTCCGGCTCCGAAGACGCCTTGGCAGCCGCAGCGGTAGATGAGATTGCAGAAATCGATGGCGAAGAAAGCGGCGACTCCGGCGGTGGCGGCGAAGATGGCCCAGCGGAGTTTCATCCGGTGACCAGGCGGCGGGATTTAGCCCCGCGGCAGAGACGGACCATGTTTTCGATCATGCGGACGCCGGCTTTGTTCTCCATGGTGAGGATGGATTCGGGATGGAATTGGACGGCTTCGATGGGAAGTTCTTTGTGGCGGACGCCCATGATGACGCCGTCTTCGCTCCAGGCGGTGACTTCAAAGCAGGACGGGAGCTTTTCGGGGATGGCGTAGAGCGAGTGGTAGCGGCCGACTTTGAGGGGATCGGGGAGGCCCTCGAAGCAGCCGAGTTCCTGGTGGCGAACCAGGGACGGTTTGCCGTGCATGGGGTAATCGAGGACGCCGAGTTCGCCGCCGAAGGCTTCGACGATTCCCTGCAGGCCGAGGCAGACGCCGAAGACGGGATAGCCGGATTGGGCAGCGAAGCGGACGAGGGCGGGGACGCCGAACTCTTCCGGCCGACCGGGGCCGGGGGAGACGAGGATGAGGTCGGGATCGATTTCGTCGATTTTGGATTCGGCGATGCCGGCGCGGTAGGTGACGACTTCGGCGCCGGTTTGGCGGGCGTAGTTGGCGAGGGTGAGGACGAAGCAGTCGTCGTTGTCGACGAGGAGGAGCTTGAGGCCGGTGCCGCGTTGGGTGGTGGAGACAGCAGGGGCGAGGGAGGGCTTGCCCATGGCGAGGGCGCGGAAGAAGCCGGTGGCTTTAATCTGGGTTTCCTGCTCTTCGCTGGCGGGGTCGGAATCGTAGAGGAGAGTGGCGCCGGCGGAGTAGGCGGCCTGGCCGTCTTTGAGATGGACGGTGCGAATGGTGATGCCGGTGTTGATGTCTCCGTTGAGGGAGAGCATGCCGACGGCTCCACCGTACCAGCCGCGGGCATCCTTTTCGAGATTTTCGATTTCCTGGGAGGCGGCCTTTTTGGGAGCGCCGATGAGGGTGACGGCCCACATGTGCGATAGGAAGGCGTCGATGGCATCGAAGCCGGGCATCAGAAGGCCTTCGACGTGGTCGACGGTGTGGAAGAGACCGGCGTAGCTTTCGATGAGACGGCGGCCGATGACCTGGACGGAGCCGGGGACGCAGACGCGGGATTTATCGTTGCGGTCGACGTCGGTACACATCGTTAGCTCGCTCTCTTCCTTGGCGGAAGCGAGGAGGTTTTTGATGGCTTCGGCGTCGATCATGGGATCGCCGGTGCGGCGGGCGGTGCCGGAGATGGGACAGGTTTCGACGCGGGGCCCTTCGACGCGAACGAACATTTCCGGGCTGGCCCCGATGAGCTGTTCTTCACCGAGTTGAAGCAGGAACTCGTAGGGCGAGGGGCTGGCTTGTTGGATGCGTTGGAAGAGGACGGACGGTTTTTCGGCGTAGGGGGTGGAGAAGGTTTGGCGGAGGACGACTTCATAGTAGTCGCCGACCTTCATGCGGGCGCGGACCTTATCGACGTTAGCCATATACTCGGCCGGGGTGTGATTGCTCGTGACCGGGGCCGGGGGGAGAGTGGGCGGAACGGGGACGGGATCGGCGTCGGGCGGGAGGTTGGCGGTGGTGAGGTCGCCGAAGGTGAAGTCGTAGTTGTAGCGTTCGATGGCTTCTTTCTTCCGGTCGACGTAGAAGATGCTGTCGCAGAAGAAGAGGTGAAGGTCCTTACGATCGCCGCGGGGCAGGCGGAGCGTGATGGGATCGAACTGAAAGAGCAGATCGTAGCCGAAGGCCCCGACGAAGGAGAGGCGCGAATCTTCGGGGTGGCGGAACTCTTCGACGATGGCCCGGAGAATGGAGAAGACGGAGGGCTGTTTGGAGCGCTCTTCTTCGGGGAAGGAGTCGGGGAGCGGTTTGAGGGTGCCGGCGAGGCCGGTGGGGGTGACGACGAGCGACTCCCAATGGGGATGGCCAGTCAGAAACTGGGCGAACATTTGACAGAGGACGGCACCGCGCCGGTTGAGGGAACGGAACTCTACTTTTCGGCCCCAGGCGACGACTTCGAGGGGCGGTTTCATCGATGCGATGTCCCATCGAGAGTACCGCCCGGGATACTCGTATCCCGAGGAAAGATAGAAGCCGCGAAAGCGGTCCAGGTCCTGAAGCAAACTACGGAGGCCCTTTTTGTAGGGGACCTTGCTCAGGTTCCTGGTGACCGCGATGCCGCTTTTGGTTTCGTAGCGGAGAAGTGGCATGGAACCCTCAGAAATCAAGGTTTAGGATAACATGCGGCTTCAGTCGACTTCCCAGAGCAGGAGTTGGAGTTGGCCTTGACGTTCGATGTGAAGGGCGACGACTTGGCCGTGGGAGAGGGCGGCGGTCTTGTCGCGGAGGTCGGCTACACCGCTGACGGGGGCTCCGTTGAGTTCGTAGATGACGTCGCCTTGGAGGAGGCGGCCATCTTCGGCGGAGAGATCGAGGACGACGCCGGCGACGACGGCGCCACGGAGGCGGCGGAGGGGGCCGAGGATGCGGGTGACTTTTTCGTCGAGGTCGACGGCGAGGATGCCGAGCTTGGAGACGCGCGAGGACTCGCCTTGGACGAGGCCGACGATGCGGTCGGGATCGCGGGGGCGTTCGAGGACGGCGACGCGTTTTTCGAGTTTTTGGCCGGCGCGGAGGATTTCGAGGGTAATGGTTTGGCCGGCTTGGCGATAGATGTTGACGCCGACTTGGCGGGCGTTTTCGATGGTTTTGCCGTTGAGGGTAAGGATGATGTCTTTGGGTTCGAGACCGGCGGCAGCGGCGGCACTGTCGGCGGCGACGTCGGCGATGATGGCTCCCCAATCGCGGGGGAGCTTGAGTGCTTCGGCCAGTAGGGGCGTTATGGATTGGGCGACGACGCCGATTTGGCCGCGGCGAACCCGGCCGAACTCGCGAATTTGTTCATAGACGGCGCGGACGATGTTGGAGGGGGCGGCGAAACCGACGCCTTCGTTGCCGCCGCTTTGGGAGAGGATGAAGGTGTTGATGCCAACGAGGTGGCCTTCGGCGTCGACGAGGGGTCCGCCGCTGTTGCCGGGGTTGATGGAGGCGTCGGTTTGGATGTAGATCATGGGGTCATCGGAGCGAACTTGACGGGCGATGGAGCTGACGACGCCCATGGTGACGGAGTTTTCGAGGCCGAAGGGGCTGCCGAAGGCGAAGACGATTTGGCCTTGGCGGATTTTGTCGGAGTCGCCGAAGGTGAGGGTAGGGAGTTTCGAGCCGGGGATTTTGAGGATGGCGATGTCGGTTTCGCGGTCGAGTCCGACGACCTCGGCGGTGATGAGTTTGCCGGTGGGCTTGAGTAGGCTGTGGCCGGGGGTTGCGTCTTCCGAGGCTTGGGGAAGGAGGACTTGGACGCGGCGGGCTCCGCCGATGACGTGGGCGTTGGTGAGGATGTAACCGGCGGGGTCGACGATGACGCCGCTGCCGCTGCCGCGGGAGGAGCGGAGGAGATGGCTGGGGCCTTCGGTGGCCGAGCCGAAGCCGCGGGTGACGATTTGGACGATGGCGGGGTCGACTTGGTCGACGAGATCTTCGAACTGGCGGCTCAAACCGCGCAGAGCGGGGGAGGGTTGGCCGAAGAGAGGCAGGGTGAGGGTGAGGAGGGCGAGAATTCGGAACATGTCATAGTGTAGGCAATTCGGGGACCGGAACCGTATGATGGGAGATGACTGGGCAATTCGGGGAGCATTCGTAGTGGAGATTCAGCAGCTTCGATATTTTTTGGCGGTGGCGCGAACGGGGAGTTTTGTGCGAGGGGCGGAGGAGGAGGGGGTCGCTCAGCCGTCGCTTTCGCTGCAGATTAAGCGGCTGGAGGCGGGGTTGAAAGTGCCGCTTTTTGATCGGCTGGGGCGGGGGGTGAAGTTGACGCGGTATGGGGAGCAGTTGCGGGTTCGGGCGGAGGAGATTCTGCGTCAAGTGACGGAGACGGAGAAGCAGTTGGCGAGCCTGCAGCAGGCGGATAGTGGACGGCTGACGGTGGGGGTGATCCCGACGGTGTTGCCGTATGCGATGGCTCGACCGATGGCGGCGTTTCGGGATCAGTTTCCGATGGTTGATTTGGATATTCGGGAGTCGACGACGGAGAAGTTGATTGAGGGGTTGCGGAGCGGGCAGGTGGATTTGGCGATTTTAGCGTTGCCGTTGAAGCAGCCGGAGGTTGTGTGTAGTGAGTTGTTTCGGGAGCCGCTGATGGTTGCGGTGCCGATGGACCATGCGTTGGCGGGGGTGAGCGCGTTGGCATTGCCGCAATTGGCATCGGAGCGGATGTTGCTACTGCGGGAGGGGCACTGTTTGCGGGACGACGTGTTGACGGTTTGCAGTAGTGCGAAGGTGCAGTTTCAGCAGATTTTTGAGAGCGACCATTTGGCGAGTATTTTTTCGTTGGTGGCGAATGGGTTTGGGGTGAGTATCGTGCCGGGGTTGTCGGCACCGGAGGCGTTGCATTGTAAGCTGGTGCCGCTGGAGCCGAGGGCGGTGCGTCGAATTGGGTATGCGCAGGTTCGGGGGCACCATGCGCTGCCGGTGCAGAAACGGTTCATTGAGTTCCTGCGAAAGTGGAAATGGTGAGGTATGATGGTTGGGTTGGAAGGCACTGAGCGGGAGTAATTCAGTGGTAGAATGCCAGCTTCCCAAGCTGGACGTCGCCGGTTCGACCCCGGTCTCCCGCTCCAAAGAATCAACAAGTTACGTCGTATGGGCTCATACGACGGTACGCCGCCTGAAGCCTCGCGGCAAAGTCTGGGAAGGGCTGCAACCCTTCCCAGTACCACTGAGATCCAGGGGAAAATAGCCAAGGATGAATCGGCGCGGCTCATGCCGGCGTCAAGCATTCCTAAAAAAAATTGGTTCACTGGAGATTATCCCCCAGCTTGTTAATCGAAGTGCGCTTCTCGTCGTCGGTGACTTCGATGTACTCATTCTCGTGAACGGCGCGGGAGTGGCCCATCATGGCCGCCCGTGTTTTCGCATCCGGCTCAACCTGCCTCAACGCGTTGCCGAACGTCTTTCGCATCGCCTGAAAATTCAGGCCATCGACTCCGGCCGCCTCCAGTAGCGGCTTGATGCGTTTTCGATACAAGGCGTTTGCGTTGCGCGGTTTGTCCCCACGCTCGTTCGGGAATAGCCAGGCTTCGGGCGATTGGTCGAGCAGGGTAGAGCAGTGCTCTTTCACCAGCGGCAGGAGTTCGCCTATCGGAACCGTTCGCGGTTGGTCGTTCTTCACGGTATCGACTACGCCGCGGTAAACCCTCCGCTCCACGGTCAGCACGTCGCCCCGGACGTCGCTCATCTTCAACGCGGCAACTTCCCCGCAGCGCATCCCCCGCAGATTGCATAGGGCGGTGAATAGGCGCTCCATCGTCGGCATGGTCATCAGCGCCCGATTAATAAGCGATTGGTCGCCCACGGTCGGTGACTTCTTCTTCCGGGCGGCCCTCGGCGTCTCCAGCGCGGCGGCGGGGTTGACGATCACGCGGCCATCGCTCAGTGCAAGGTCGAAGATTGCCACCAGTTGCCAACGGACATGGAGCACCACGCTTTCGCTATGGGTGGCCGCCAGCGCGTTTAGAAGCCCCTGAAGGTCCTTTCGGGTCACCGATGGCAATACGCGCTCTCCTAGCGGCTTCAGAATATGGCGCTCGATCAAGTCGGTAGTCGTGACTTCGGTCGAGCGTTTCCATGAAACCGATTTAGCGGTCAGGTACTCATCGCGGACGAACTTCGCCAAGGTGACACCGGCACCGGAAGAGTTACGCTTGGCGAGCGGTTCAATGATTGCCCTTCGCAGCTTGTCGGCTTCGCTCCGGCTCATCTCGGTGACCTTGCCCAGTACGCGGGTTCGACCTTTGCCGTTCTCTCGCCACTGGCACCGCCATACCTTTTCGCCTCGCGAGTTCTTGCTTACTTGGAGAGACATGTTTCATTCTCCGTCTGCCAGCGGATCAAGGTTTGAAGGCGGAACCGATGCGACCGCCCGTAACGAATCACCGGCAATGGCGGCATGTTCGAAAGAGTGCCGTGAACGGCTCGGCTTAGCGACGCCTTGCTGAGCCCCAGAAACTCACAGGCTTCTTTGGCGGTTAGGACTTCACGATTTGGGTTGGGCGTCATCGTTCCTTTTACGGGTTGAAGAAACTTGGTTAAGGGGGCCGAGCTCTACTGTGAACGGCCCCCGGTTAGGCGGGAAGGTGTGAACGTCCTTCCCGCCCTTCAACTACACCGGCCATGAGGTGAACCGGCGTAGCGAACTCGTTACGCCGATGGTCCGATTTGAACCGTAGGGACAACGCGGCATTTGACGGTAGTGGCACCGTTGCCAGCGGCTTCAACCGCATAGCCCACGAGCGGCTTGCTGTTCGTCCCCGGAGTG
>JAPKZA010000332.1 GCA_026394015.1 Acidobacteriota bacterium | reverse complement strand
TGATTCTTGCGGATCAGTTCGACGATGGTGTGGCCGATGCCGGTGGCATCGACTAAGAGCTTGTCGACGCGGGCCGGTTCGCCATAGGCCGGGGCGTACCGCTGCAAGGTGTCGCGGACTAACTGCGGGATTCGCGTGGTCTCGGTATCAAGCGGCAACCGGGTGGAGTAACTTAAGACCAAGGTTGGATATTGGGCGATCGCCTGGGTGACATTGTCCTTCGGGCCAAAGCGCCAGCGGAGTTCGGCCACGGCGATGGCGGTATGGTCCTGCCGCTTGCCGAGGTCGAGGCCGAGATAGATGCGGGTTTTCTCGCGGAGTTGGAAGGGCACTTCGGCCGGCTTGGCGATGGTGGCCGCCGTGATCTGGGCCCGGGTGAGTAACTGCAGTCCGGCGGCGATGAATTGACAGGCGTACTCCTGGGCGAAGTAGAGGTCTCCGTAGAGCCGTCGCTCGGCGGCGAGAAAGGCCGGGCTGAGCCGGGGGCAGTCTTCGGCGGGGATTTCGAAGCGGGTCCAGCCGTTCGAGCGATCGTGCCAGAGTTCGGCGAAGCGGCCGAGGGGTCCGTTGGGTGTGGAGATGACCCAGAGGGCTCCGTCGCCGGTGGCTAAGATGGGCGACATGGCGCGGTAAGTCGCTTCGGGGACATAGGCGGCTTCATCGACGATGATGAGGCGAGCTTGGGAGTAACCTCGGAGCGACTGGGGCACCGCGGGCCGGGCGACTAGGCGAGAGCCGTTGGGTAACTGGAGCGACCGTTCGTTGATGCCATCGCCACGGATGGGCAGGCCCAGTTCGGCGGCAAAATGCGTGGCTTTTCCGAGGATTTCGCCAGCTTGGGAGCCGACGGGGCCGATCATGAGAATGAGCGAATTGGCTTGATGCAGCGCGAGATACAAGGCTCGTAAGGCCGCTATGGTGCTCTTGCCGACTTGGCGCGAGGTGACGACGATGACCCGGGCAGCGGCGCAACTGAGTATCTCGGCTTGCTTGGGATCGGCTATGAAGTTGAGTGCCTGCCTGGCCCAGGCGACGGGGTCAGCCGATAGACACACTTCGGGTGTACTCGCGGCCGCGGACGGACTTTTGGAGTGTACCCGGGGATACGACCTTTGGATTTCAGATGTTTTTGGCATGAGCTAGGCCGCAATCGGCGGCTTGACCCGACCGAAACGGACGAGCAGATCCTCAACATCGTAATCCGGGGCCACGCGACGCATAACATCCTTATCTTCCAAGAAGGTAAGAACATAGGCCGGCGGCACAAAGCTAGGTTCCTTTTTGGCTTGGTCGGCCAAAGCGAGGAGTTCGGCGACTACTTCCGGCGTCGGGCCGGGGTCCTGCAACGTATTTGTGTCGGCTGAGATATCAACGGGTTCCGGGGGCTGCAACGGGAACATTTTCCTTGATTGCGCCAGGAGCTTCATTAACTTTTCGTAGGCCTGGAGATGCGCTTTCTTGTTGCGCTCGATGGTCCGGAAGAGTTCCTTCTGGGCGGTCGCCCGTTTGTGCCCGTTGAGAAACTGAGTGTCGATATCGATATCGGGGTACTCGCGCAGGACGGTATCGAGTTCCTCCTGCATTGCTCGCGTGTAGAGCGAGGTATTGCGATCGAAGCTGAACATTTCCGAGACCATACGGCGGACGAAGCCTTGCTCGATCTCCGAGTCTGGTTTGAATTTCCGGTAGTGGGCCTGGATACTGCGGTTGTAATCCGCCCGACTATCGAGAGAGAGCAAGTTAAAGAACGACGGTAGATCCTCTTTGTGTAACTCGACATGCTGGCCGGTGGTGATCGCATTCATGGAGCTGCGGTACTTACCCGCGAGCGAGACGGGCCCTTTGCTCTTCCGGCCGTTCTGCCGAGAGGCTTCGGCGCGACGCTGTTTTTGTTCATCCGTTGGTTGCGTGGACATAGAATTTTTCCTTGGAAATGGAAAAAGGCGCTGCTGCCGAATTGCTGCCGAGCAGCAAGTTTGGAAGAGCGCCTTCGCACTAGAAATCTATCACAGGGGTGTCAAGGAATTTAGCTGGCGGAGGGGGTCGTATAAGGCATGTTTTATTGGAAACAAGTGACTTAAATGGGCGAAAATAAATCTGAATGATCTGTGAACGCCTTGGTCAGGGATGCGAAAAAGTGATGGAATGATGGTTGAGACCGTCGATTGAAGGGGGCGTTGGGCAGGGAGTGTGCTCCCTTTCGTGTCACGATGCCTTGGCCTCGTCGAATTCGAGGCGCATGGGCACCGGCGAGTCTGCGCCCGCATGGAAGTATGGCATCGCCGTAACGTCGGCCTTTCGCTCTTGGACTGACTCCCACGATTGCCTGCTTCAACTGGGATGTCGAATGGCATGAACTGAGCGGGGCGAAGCAGGGAGTATGGATGCTGGCTCGCTGGGCCGTGCTCTTCCGCGGCGCGGGAAACGTGGGACGATAGGACAGAGATTCCTGGATGCACGCTATGGAAAGTATTGACTGGTCGGATTGTTTTTTGGTTGAAACCAAACCGGGGGTGCAAGGCGGTTCTCCTCTCCTTCGGGGCACCCGTCTGCCTGTTGCTGCCATTGTCGACAACGTTGAATACGGCGTCGGTGTCGCCGAGATATCGGAGCAGTTTGAAGTTCCGATCGAATCGGTCCATGCCATCGTGACCTACGCCAAGAGCCACCGCGTTGCGCATGGTGTTTGATAAAAAAGTTCCCGTGGGAGTGCGTCGTTTTCTCGTTGGCCACGAGGTGCGGATTTTTTGAGGAACACGCAAACAACGGACTCGCTTTGGCCCGGCAGGATAGGCGAGTCCCTCGCCCGTTGGTGCAGTGCCTGCGCGGCCTGTGCGCTTCTAACAAACGGGATGGCCAATGCAACTGGAAAACAGCGAACTTCTGAAAACCGCAGAGAGAGCTGGCTTCGACGTTGTGGTCACGTCCGACCGGAATATACGTTACCGACAGAACCTGACCGGTCGGAAGTTGGCCTTAGTCGTCTTTGGCTCGAACATCTGGCCAATTGTGATGGGCCGCAGAGGCGATAGCTGCGATGGCTGATGCGGCTACGCCAGGAAGCTATGAGTTCGGCGCAATCCCGCGGCCGCCGAAACCAGGTTCTTCGAGCTAGTCCCATCCTAACCGCCCAATTTCGTCGGAAAACGACGCATGGAAACTGAATGTCCGGTTGCCCGGTCGCATCTGGCCGATGGAGTTCTTCGCCGTTGGCCGGTCTGGCCGTGTCAAGGAGATGGATAGCTCCCGGTGTCCTTTTCAAGGCGGACCGGAAGTCGCTCCCTTCGAAGTAGAGGACGGAGAAGCGGGAAGAGGGATAAAACAGCGAGTGAAGCAGAACTGCGACGGTGATCGCTATTCCAGAGGTTTAGAACGCGAGCCCGATTAACGCCGATGTGCCGACATTGATCGAGGCATAATTTTCATAAAATTACTCTTTACATTTTTCGAATTAAGCTCCATTCTGGGCAGGGAACAGTTTTATGCTCCCGTAACTGGTTTGTAATAGCTGGCTAAAACGTCCCGCTCGGACGCCTCTGCGATGTGATGTTCTTATAAATAAGGCAAAGATGCTTCAGTTAAAAAAGTTTAGATTGTTGGCCTTCCTCCTTACGCTCGGGATCCTCGAATCGTCGATTGTTCACGCCCAGAGCCGCGAATACCTCTACCTTAATGGAAAGCTGATCTCCGTGGACACAGCGTTGATGTCTGTGGCGAACGACCCATTCACGGTGAGTCCGAGCAATGGTGGTGGAACCTCCCAGTCCTTCGTCTTCCGATACACTCACCCCTCCGCGCCGGCGACTCAATTTGCGGTACTGAATGGCCTAATTCGGGCCTGGCCGCTCTGGGGTGGAGAGGCCTGCTATTTTGCGTTGGTTAACAATAGCAACCCCAAGATGCTCTATTTGGTTGATGATGGCGGGAGTAATTTATTGAGTGCGACGCCATTAATCGGGCAAGCGAACGGCCAATTCACGGGTTCCGCAGCGAATTCGCAGTGTCAACTGAACGGTGTCGGTTCATCGGTCAGTATTTCGGGCCAAGTCCTGACTTTGACGTTGAGCGTAACTTTTCCTTCGCCTTCCGCCTTTGCAGGACCGATTAACTCGAACAAGCTGATTTGGCTTGCTGCAACCGACGGTATTTCTTACTCATCCGGCTGGCTTTCCAGGGGCACTTGGGAGGTTCCGCCGGCAACTCGCAACGCTCCGTTCATCGTCGCTTCTTCGCCTTCAAGTGGATCGGTTGGTACAGTGGCGGCGAGTGTGAGCCTGCAGAACCCTTCCCCGGATGGCGGGTGGCTGACCGGGTGGATTTTGATCAATTCCGCTCTTGACGCAAATGGGGCGTGCTATGTCGCGTACTCCGCCCCTGCCAATTGCCTGTACCTCGTGTTGAACGATGGGACGATAACTCCAGGGGATGTCGGGATGGTTCCGGGTTCGGGTGAGACGAGAGAAAATGCCAGCTGTACCCTTAGGGCCAATGGCAGTTCGGCTTCAAAAACGGCAACGGCCTTGACTTTTGTAGCCGCACTCGATTTTAAACCGGCGTTTTCCGGCTGGAAGATCGTTTATGAAGCCGCAGTGTATCAACAGGCAAATGCAACGGTTTCCAATTCGACGTCACTGGTGTCCGAATTAGGCCAAAACCTTGATGATCGGCATTGAAGGCAAAGGATTTGCGTCGGCGGAATTGTCTGTTTGTGTTTGAGGTCGGCTATCGGAGCCTATGATCGGGTTGTTATTCTGTCCAACTCCGCATTCG
>JAPKZA010000274.1 GCA_026394015.1 Acidobacteriota bacterium | reverse complement strand
GGCAAAGTAGAAATGTCCCCTTTTGCCCGGGTCGTTGAAAAATGCATGTTAGTCTTGGCCTGCCGGTGAAGCGGAGACGGGCAATGCTGGCGAGCACCCCGATCAAGGAATAGCCGGTCGGAACTCATCGCGAACGATGGGCTGGACTCGTTCCTCCCGGCGTGTTCTCTTACCTGGCCCGGGCCCGACCAACGGGAGGCGGTGCCCCGGCCCAGGGTCAAAACCACATCGGAGCGATAGATTCCGCCATGCCTCAAAAACGCAGGTAGTCGTCCGCAGCCAAGTGGCGGGAAAGTGATCGTCGCAAACCCTCCTTCAACGATGAAAAAAAGCCCCCGGCTTACCGGCCGGTTCGCGCGGAGAGTTTCCCGGTACCGGGCGACCTTGACCGACCCGCCACTTCCCCAGTTTCGACGCATCATTCGCTCTCCCCGGTTCTGCGTCCCGAGCCTTGCGCCGCCTTCCATATCGGCGGTGCCTTCTTCAGATCGAATTTCTCATTCCAGTTGCTGCGGGGCGCGACTGGCTTCCGCGCCGCCGGGACCGGCTTCGCCTCTACCGCGATGGGCTCGACGGCATGGGCCTCACACAACTCACAGCCCAAATAGCGATCCTGATAGCGCACCGCCAGCGAGCCGTCCAGCCGCTTCTCCACTCGAACCGTGGCCCCGCGCAACCCGCTCACAATCGATTCCCGTTTGACTCGGTACAGCACGCTGTCGAACCGCAGCGTGTAGTCATTGCGAACCTGCCGTGTCTCCACGTGGCTCCATGCCCCAGCCAAATTGTGCACCACTTCAATCGGCCGATGCGCATCGTCTGGACTCGCTGGCGCTACCGTTAGCTCTCTTTCCCACCACACCAGGTAAATCTCCTCCAGGTACTGATTGGCTTGCTCCAGCGTCGCCGCCCCAGCCACGCGCAACCCTTTCACCAACCGGTCTTGCGCGGTCAGAAAGTTCCGCTCCACTCGGCCCTTGGCCTGCGGCGAATGCGCCGCAATCCAGCCAATTCCGAGCTCCCCCAAAGCGCGCGCGATTTGCGTCGGTGGCATTTCCACCGGGTCTTTATCCACTCCCGGTTCATCGCGCCGACGTTTCTCCGCCGTGCGGAACAGGCTCGCCTTGTCGGTGTAGAACGACACGGGCCGCCCGAATTTCTCCAGGTAGCTCCAGGCCATTTTCATATTCTCCTCGCTCGAGTCGTGCCGCACAAAGCGCGCAAACAAGCGGCTCGTCGCATCGTCGATCATCGCGATCAGATAGATGGTCTCCCCTCGCCCCTCCAGCCAATCGTGCGTACTGGTGTCCCATTGCACCAACTCCCCACAGCGGCTCCGACGCGGCCGCCACAGGTGGACTTCCGTTACCTTTCCCTTCGTCCCGCGCCATAGTTTCTTTCGCATCATCCACTGCCGTACGGTCTCTTTGCTGGCTTCGATTCCATGTTTGTCTCGCAGGTATTCCGACGCCAGAGTCGGTCCAAAGCCTTGATACACATCCCGCGACAGAATCTCCATCGCCTCCTGTTCGACCGCCTCTTCGATCCGCCGATTGGATGCCTTTCCCCGCAAACGATGAACCACCGCCTCGTCACCGCGCTTCTTGAGCTCTTTGACCAGCCGCTTCACCTGCCGAACGCTTAAACCCAACTCCTCGCTAGCTTGCCTCTGCGTGATCTGCTTTCCCGCTACTTTTCTCAGTGCCACCAGACGGTCCCTATCACCCTGCGTCATCAGTAGTCGTCCTTGTTCCATCCCACCAGCCTGGGACTGTCAAGGGGACATTTCTACTTTGCTTAAAGGGGACATTATCACTTTGCTGCCACAGACAGATGGCACCGCGTGTGGCGCCGCGTGTTAGTATCTTTCGATGATGACCGGGCGGTCGACTGGTCAAGCTATCACGGAGGCTATGCCCCTATGGAGAATCGCCGCGACCCTAGGACACCTCCTCGATGTCCGATCGATTAGCCCGTGCGTATCCAACCCGCTGAACGGTTCTCCCCAAGCAGAGCAGGCGGGGAACCACTATTGGCGTAGTCGCGGTCACTTCTCCACTGGGGTCCGGGGATTGGCACTCGGTGGGCGAGGGTCTTTGCCAATCTTTTTGGCTGCTTCGATTACTTTGGCTGGATCATCTTGCGGGACCAAGCGAAGAAATGGCACCGAGGGAGCGGCGACCCCATTCTCGTGACCGACGACTGCACAATTCCCCGAAAGAAGGGCCAGGAGTTGAACACGGCATCCCTGGACGAAACGCTTCCAGCTGCCGCCGCTTGGTTCGAAGTCGGGTCCGTAATGTCGTAGCGGGGCTCAAAGGTGCAGATGATCTGGATATTCAGTTCCTGCTGCGGGTCTTCCGCTAAACCGCAGAACCAGAAGTTCGTTTCGATGGAGAACGATTGCTTCGATAGAACCGCGCGCCCCGGTTAAAAACCAAGCCTCGGCGCAGCCCCACGCTGACAACGTCGGAACGCTTCGTGGGGGCAACCGCCAAGGAGACCTCGTCTTTAGCTTGCTGGAGGAGAAACGACATTAAGTGGCGGTTTCCTCGTACTGGCCGGATTCGTCAGCAGTGCTCGCGGTTTGCGATTTCTCGACGAGCCACAGCTACAAAGCCGGAGCCATCGACAATTCATGGCTGCGGCCGGACGAACTTGCCGCGTTGATCGGCCGCGCTCCGACTTGAACTCGCTGGCCGAGCGCGGCGGCCAGATCGGTGAGCGTGACCAGCGTCATATTTCTGGATCCGTTGAGTAGTTGGCTGATGTGCGCCCTAGAGGTACCCAGCATTTCCGCCATCTGTGCTCGGGTTACTCCCTGTTCCTTCATCAATCCGATCACAAGCTCAGACGCATCCAGCGTCAAAGCTTCTCGCTCGAAAAGCCGCTGATTCTCACGATCAGCCACGAACTCCTCGCATTTGGTTTTCATTCGCCATCGTCTCCAGTCGCTCTCGTCTCAGTGTGACGTGAACATCCAAGTTAACTACACGCAAGATCTGATAGGGACTCCATCGGTTTCCAGCCGACAACTCGCTTGAAGTTTCCCTGCTAGCAGTCCAGGGACAGGTAGAGCGATCCCTTGTCTCTTTGGAGAGCACAGGCAGGCAACCTGCCGACAGCGGCGCAGCACGTGGATGCAAGGTGAAGAGAAAAGCCACTTTTATCCGCTTGAAGCAGGAATAAATCCGCATAAAGTACCGTTCCGGCTCGATTAAACGAAGCCACTTTCGCTGCGATTGGGTGGGACGATAAGCCAGCACGCCCGCGAATCGATCCAGGATCAAACGATCGAATTCATTATTGCCATCGGGAGTCCGAACGTCGTTGGAGTCGGTTCGTATATATGTAACAGCCGCACGGGGCCAAAATGTCGCCAGGAAGACCAGCCGGGCCATAAGCGAAACGGTCATCGTCGGGATCTCGTCAGCACTCGGAGGTAGTGATCTTCCGGGGGTACCGAACAACGCAAACACAAACTTCCTCGCCCCTCAAACTCGACGATTACCAGAGCCACTTGCAAAACTCACCGCTCCCTGTGGAAATCCTCCAATCTAGCCTCGGAATGGGACCAGAAGGGCCGAAATCACCTGAGAATCTAGTCGCGCCGCCTGCCTAGCACGCCTGTCAATAGGTTCTGAACGGAGTTTTGCAAGTCCCTCACCATGCGATCAAATTTATATTTCGTTCGTTTCCTATCACTTAGAAAAATCGTCCCTCCGAATCGCCTCCCTCTGGCCCCAAAACTAGAAAGTGGAGGTACCCCTCCAACCCAATTTCACATTCAGGAGATTAGAAATGCTCACCATGGAAGAGTTCGACCAACTGCGTCCGTATGCCGACGCCAATTTCGAAGGGGCGCCGGCCCATCTCATCGAGAAACTCGACGCCGAGTTGCGCGAGGCAAATGGCTTCGTGTTCGACGCCGTTCCCCCGGATCTGCGCGAACAGTTCACCGGAGAAATGGCGCGGACCCTCGCCAATCGAGCGAACGCCCAAAAGTCAACCGGACCAAAGACGCAAAAAGGTAAGGCAGCCTCCAGCAAAAATCGTCTCGCCCACGGCCTCTGCTCCGAATCATTGCTCGTCGGTGGCGAAACCGCTGCCGATTTCGAGGCGCTCCTGGCTTCGGTCAGAAAGGCATATAGCCCAGTCAATCACGAAGAGGCGATGCTCACCGACCAAGTCGCCCAGGCTCTCTGGCGCTTCAATCGGGCCCAGCGCGTCGAAACGCAGATGTTCCAAGTCACCCAGTGCAACCGTCTGCAATCCTCCAACTTGAACAATGGCGCCGACGTGGAATTCAAGGATATGACCCAGTTCCAGGGAGACAACATGCTCACGCTGGCCTTCGTCTCCGACTTCGACTACAAGCAAATCGATCGCATCAGCCGTTACATGACTACCATGGAGCGGAGTTACCATCGTGCCCTCAAAGCATTGCAGCACGCTCAGGAAAAGCGGCGAAATCTGCCCAAACCGGTCGTCGAAGTGGCCGAAGTAGCGGAGGTCATCCCGCCGGCGGAGCAAGAAAAGGCGGCGGCAGCCACGTCTCCGATTCAGCATCCGTTCGATCAGCCCATCGAATTTGGCTTCGAATCGAAAAATGAAGCCCCGTCGTTCGTCCCCCGCTGCTGACCTTGGCATCGAATCGCTAAACACCGCAGCCTACGAACCGTATTTTGATCTTTGACAATCTGACCACAGAACCGGTACGCCCGAAGTGTATCTCCAGAGCGCAGGATTCGATTCTCGATCGGCTTCGTATCGCAGAATCAAACAGCGAATCCCAGAACCATCACCAGAGCGTTTGGACTCGAGAGGTACGAATCCGTCCGTCGCGGCTGATCACGGGCACACCAAAAAAGATTGCGGTTGCGGCGACAATCCGATCCGGCATGTCAGGTACTTCTTCGCGAGAAACTTGCCGCATAGCGTTCACGACATCGGAAGTGAAAGGTGCTTCCTTGAAAACATGATTCGGGTTCGCTAGCGCACTCCGCAAATCATTGAGCGCCGAAGATGCGACCCGGCTTTTCTCAACGAGATACACGATTTCCGCCAAACTGATCGGAGAGATCTCAATCGAGCTTCGGTTGGCAGCGGATTGATCGATGAACTCCTTTGCGCGTACCGAAAGACGCGGATCGCCGAACAGGTACCACAGCGCCGCGTGGGTGTCGGCAACGGCGGCGATCATTTACAACTCTTGCGCAAAGTTGCGAAACATCTCACTCCGGTTCTCGTCGATCTCCTCGGCGGAAGGAGCATCGCCATACTTCGCGAGCATGCCATACCCAGTCTCAAACGGCTGTCCTGGCTTTTGCTCTTCGATCTTGGAAGCAAGCGTCCGCAGCAGAACGCGGCTTATGAACCGATCGGGCGAAAGCCCCTCTTCTTGAGCTTGGGCCTTGACCATCAGCCCCAGATCATCGGGAAGTTCGATATTCAAATGCATGCCTGGTTCTCCTGGGTCATCTTTCACAGTACCGGATCTGTCGGTTTCTGTCACGGACTCCCCCCAAGGCAAAGCGCCGCAATTGGCTTCGAACCGCAAAACCCGCCCTGCGGCCCTCGGGGCATCGAGCCCCTCGGAGCCGCCACCAACCCCTTACTCGTCCGACTCGTCCAGCTCCACCATCGCCTTAATCAACTCCGGCTGCCGCAGCAACCCGCCAAACTCCGCCGGCACATCCCGCAGCCGCATCCGCGCGTTAATCCACGGCCCCGTATCAATCTCCCCCCGCTCAATCATCCCAATCAACCGCGGAAACTGGTGGCAACTGTTCCGGCTCGCATACAGCGTCACCTCCCGCCGATGAAACAACGGGTCATCCAACGCAATCGCGTCCTTGCACAACCCCACATAAACCAGCCGTCCCGCCGGAGCCACGTGCTCCAAACTCCGCGCCATCACCGCCGCCACCCCCGTCGCGTCGAACACCACATCCGCTAACTCCTCGTCCGGCTCCGCCTGCGCCGTCACCCCGAACCGCCCCACAAAATCCCGCCGCAACTCGCTCCGCTCAATCACCCGTACCTTCGCCCCTGCCGCCAACGCAAACTGTACCACCGCCAAGCCAATCGGCCCCGCCCCCACCACAATCGCCGTCTCGCCCGTCGCCAACCCCGACCGCTGCACCGCGTTCGCCCCAATCCCCAACGTCTCCACCAGCGCCAACTGGTCCAAACTCAAGCTCGTCGAAGGATGCAGCAGGTGCACCGGACAAGACAAATACGGCTGCATCCCCCCGTCCACGTGGATCCCAAACAACCGCAGCGTCTCGCAGCAATTCGGCCGATTCTTCCGGCATGCCCGGCACGTCCCGCAGCTAATGTACGGCTCCAGCGCGCACCGGTCACCCGGCCGCAACCCGACCGTACCCTCGGGCACCGTCACCACCTCGCACCCCAACTCATGCCCAATGATCCGCGGATACGAATACGCCGGATGCCGCCCGTGGAACGCATGGAAGTCGCTCCCACAAATGCCCACCCGCCGGATCCGTACCAGCGCCTCCCCCGGTGCCGCCACCGGAATCGGCGCCTCGGACTCCACAAACCGCCCCGGCTCCTGCAACGAAATCGTTCTCATCCACTACCCTCTAAAAGTAAAATCGCAGCCTGGCTCCGACGGTCCGCGGCTGCACCACCCGCGTCCCCACAAACGCCGACTGGAAGTTATACAATGCCGTCTTGTTCGTAATGTTCGACACCTGCAAGTTCACGTCCCAAACCTTCCGTTCCTTCCGCAGCCGCTCATATCCTACCACCACGTCCACAATCGTCCTCGGCCGCGTCCTCGGCGGGCTACTCAGCAGATTCGTATACGGCAGCAAATCGAAGTAGTCCGGATCCCGCTTCACGTCCGCCGGGTCCGCGTTGCCCGTCACCAGCCCACTATCATGCCGCGCCGAAACCGTCGAGTAAAACCCCCGCCGATGCGTATAGTTCATCACCGTCTGCAAGCTCAGCTTCTGGTCATGGTCAATCACAAACGGCCCCTGGTTCAGCAGCGTCACGTTCCCATTGCCAATGTACAGCCCACCAATAAACGGCGGCGTCGAAATAGCCCGTGAATGCGTCACCGCCATGCTCCCCGATAGCCCCCGCCACGGCGTCATCACCAGCCGGCTCTCGACCGAATTCACCCGAATCGCCAGCAATTGCAGCGGAAACACAATCGGCGTGTTGAAAAAGTTGTTTACATCCTGCTGGTTCCGCGCGTTCTTGTGATAAAACGATGAGTTCACGCTGAACCGCCGCCCCAGCGACTGCTGAAACCCCACCTCCATCAGGTTCTGCCGCTCCGGCCGAATCCGTTGCACCGCCCCGCCCGTCGTCGCCCGAATCTCTGGGTCGACCAACACGTTCGCCTTGTCCGAATTCGATACCAGCAGATTCTCGTTCTGCGGCGTCTGCAGCAGCCGGTTGTACGAAGCCCGAAACACCGTCCCCGTCCGTTTCAAGTGGTACGACGCCCCCACCCGCGGCTGCCACAGCGTCGCGTCCACCAGGAATCGATACACGTCATACCGCATCCCCAGCGACACCTGAAACGCCCCCAGCTTGATCGAATCCTGAAAATGGCCCGAATAGAACCCACCCGTCCCCGCCTCTTGAAAGCGGAACAGCCGACCGCCGCGCGACAGGTCAAACGGCCGCAGCGTCTGCAAGTAGTTCTCCGGGTCCGCCGGGTCGTTGAAACCCAGGTCCGTAATCCCGAAGGTAAACTGCTCCCGGATCGGGATCCGCTGCAAGTCCACGCCCCCCCGAATGTTATGCCGCCCCCGCACCGTCGCGTACCGATGCGTCAGCGCCACCGTCGTCAGCCGCCGCTCCTGCGACGCCGTCACCGGCGTATCCCCCACGCTCGGCAGCAGCGCCGAAGTCGACGTCCGCACCGAGTAGTTCATCTCATATGTTGACCGCGGATCCAGCGTCCTTACCCAGTTGAACGCCGTCGAAAAGTCCCCTAACTCCTGCCGCTGGTTCATTCCGTTCGCGTGTTGACTCCGCAGGTTCGCCAGTTGAAACGGCGCCCGCCCCATCAGGAAGTTCACCCGAAACACGTCCTTATCCGACGCCTGATAGTCCAACCGTAGAAACCCGCGCGACGAGTTCCCCCCGTTGTGCAGGTTGTCGAGCGACACCGAGTCGAGATACCGGTTCGACTTCATCGTGTTCACCAAACCCGAATACCCAAACCGCTTGTTCTGCCCCGCGAACTGCGTCACCTGCCCGATCGTGTCATAGCCCGCCGCGCTCAGCGCCGTGCTGCCCATCAAACGCCGATCCGTCCCCAGCCCGCTCTTCGTGTTCACGTTGATCACCGCCGCGATCTTAGCCCCGTACTCGGCCGGAATGTTCCCCGTGAAGATCTCCACACTCTGCACAATGTTCGGATCCACCGCGTTCGCAAACGCCCCCGTCAACTGGTCCGTAATCGGCATCCCGTCGATAATGAACGACATCTGCGTGTGCGCCCCACGAGGGTGAATCGACCCGTTCGCGTTCTGCGCAAACCCCGGAAACGTCTGCACCACCGCCTCCAAACCCCGGTTCCCCACCGATAGCACCAACCGTTCAATCTCCTTCTGATTGATCTGCGCCCGCGTCCCCGTATCCTCCGGCGTTACCAGGCTCACCGTCTCAAACGCCGACACCGTCGTCGACGATTCCGCCGTCATCACCTTCAGCCGCACCGCCACCGTCTGCGCCGCCGCGTTCGAAAACGTGATCGCCTGCTCGTGGATCTGAAACCCCGTCGCCCGCACCGTCAGCTCATACGTCCGCAGCGGGATGCTGGCGAGTTGAAAGCTCCCGTCCGGCTTCGTCTCCACAGCCTGTTCAAAGCCGGTCAGCGCGTTCTTCAGCTGCACCCTGGCTCCGCCCACTCCGGCACCCGATGGGTCCGTCACCGAACCCGTCACCGAGGCCGTCGTCTGGCCCCAACACATACCAATACACGCAGTCACCGCCGCTAGGGCGAATCGAGAAACGAACACAGACACCTCGCAATCAGTCTTAATTTGGTCAGGCAAACTGGACGAAATCAACTGATTGAGCCGGTGGCCCGCGAACTCCAAACTCATGGACAACCGCAAACTCCGGCCGCAGTTCGCGCGGCGCGAAGACCATCGCGATCATCACCAATACAACCAACGCGACCGCCGTCGTGCCAGCCGCTTCGGCCACGGCCTGGTCGATGTTGTTCAGCGAACACTGAAACGGCTTGCCGGCCTTGTGCTGATGCAGCGGCGAATAGATGGCGATAGCAAGGAACAGGACCAAAAGTCCCGTCAACACCGCCGATACTCGCGCCCGCGTCAAACCCACGTCTTAGTATAGGGCCGGAACGGGTTGCCGTTCCAGAGCGACGTCCTGTAAGTCGGACCAGCCGCAGTTGCCCGTATTCCGGACGAAGGTGATCCTATCCACGGAAAAGCTCCGCGGCCCGCTATACTCCGCCCACCGTTTTTGGCAATGCGCAAGCGCCGCGTCGAACTGCTCCGGCGTCAACTCCTGCCCGAGTGTGATGTGCGGATGATACGAAAACGGTTCCGCGTAAGCCAGCGCCCCACTGTTCAAATCATCATGCATCGCGGCGAGTTCGTCGCGCCCATAGGCCAACTCCACGTAGATGACGTTCGTCACCGGAAACACCCGTAACTCCCCGAGCTTTACCGTAAACGGTGCGTGCTGCTCGGCCACCTCGCCGATCCGCTGCTTCGCCCCTTGCTCATCGCCGGCCAGTAGCCGGGGTGGCAGAAGCGACACATGCGACCGGAGCCGACAGCTCGGCACCAATTCCTGACGCAGGTTGTAGAGAAAATTCCCTAGCGTGCCGTTGATATACGCAACAAGACCGTACACAGTCTGGTGTCCCGACGAGGGCTCCATATGTCTATATCTTAGCGGGAATGCCCGCCGCGTGTTCGGGCACAATCCACTTGGCCTCTTCGAAGCCCACGTATTTGTACAACTGAATCTCGCCGAGCTCCGTCTCCAGAATGTCCCCCACCTGCAGCGCCGCGTCGGTCGTCTTCAGTTGCTCCCAAGCGTCGTAGGGGTTGGCCGCGTCCACGCTCCCGCCTTCTTCGAAGTCCTTCAGCTTTACCGGCGTCACCCCGCTCGTGTGCGGAGCCCATCGAAAGTTCTGCCGAGGCGTGTCCTTCATTCGAAATATGCGATACGTAGGCATAAGGTACATTATCGCGCAGCGGCCTCCCCCTGCGCGATCCATCGTTCGATGCGGCCCCGCTCCCACACCGCTGAATCGCGCAGCGAACCCAACCGCTCCTCCGGCTCAATCCGGCGAACGTTCGGCCCGTCCTCCCCGCGGTTCCGCCAGGCAAAATGTTTCCAGACGTTCACCACCACAATCTCCTCGGCCCCAATCTCCTCCGCTGCCCACACCGGGCACACCGTCCGCAGCCCGCCGTCGAACGACAACCCGCCCTCCAATCGTTTCGCCGCCAGCAGCCCCGGCACCGCGCACGAAGCCAGCAAATGCTCCACCGTCACCTCAGCATCCCAATACGCCCGATTCGCCAGTCGCGGCCCCTCGCACACCGTCACCCCCAGCCGCATCTTCGGCCGATACCGTTCCGTGAGCTGCCCGATGAAGGCCTCCAACCCGGACGTATCCAAAATGCCATCGCCCCAGTATCGCGGCCACTTCAATCCCGCCTTCTGCTCCAGCGTTGACCACATCGTGCAGAGCTCTTCCCCGCTCACCCCGCTCGCAATCATCCAGGCGTTCAAGGCCCCCGCCGACGCCCCCACCACCGCATCGGGCTGAAACCTCCGCGACAGCTCCCGCCACGCCCCCGCTTGAAACGCGGCGAACATCCCGCCCCCGCCCAGCACCAGCGCTCGTTTCACCATTCCTCCATTCTCCGCTGAATGTCACAATAGAAGTCGATGTCTCCCGACCCCCCTGGCGTCCGCGCTGGCCTGCTGCTCAGTCGCGGCTTATGGACCGAAGCCCACAACGTGGCGCAGGACCTCCATACCCCCACTGGCAGCTATTGGCACGCCATTCTCCATCGCGCCGAACCCGACGAGTTCAACGCCGGCTACTGGTTCCGCAAAATCGGCCACCACCCCGTCTTGGAACAAATCGGCGTCCCGTGGGATCTCGACGCCTTTATCCACGCCACCCCCGCCCAGCGCGAACGCGAAATCGAACTCCTCCTCGACTACTGCAAAAGGACCGGTCAATGAAATCCATTACCGCCGCCGTCTTGACGGCCTATGAGCAACCCTTAGAAATTCGCCAGTTCCCGGCGCTCACCGCCGCCGGCCCCGGCGAATGCCTCGTCCGCGTCGAGATGGCCGGCATCTGCGGCACGGACGTCCACCTCTGGCTCGGCCAACTGCCCATCCCCCTGCCCGTCATCATGGGCCATGAAACCGTCGGCCGCATCGAACTGCTCGGCGAGGGCCTCGTCAAGGACTTCCGCGGGGAGACGCTCGCCGTCGGCGACCGCATCGTCTGGGCCAGCTCCATCACCTGCGGCGAATGCTACTACTGCCGGGTGGTCCGCCAACCCACCCGCTGCGTCGCCCGGAAGGCCTACGGCATCTCCTACTGCTGCGACGTGGCGCCCCACCTGCGCGGCGGCTACGCGGAACAGATCCATCTCCGCGCCGGCACCTCACTCTTCAAAATTCCTGACTCGATTCCGACGGAAGCCGTCGTCGGCTCCGGCTGCGCGCTGATGACGGCGATTCATGGCCTCGAACGCTGCCCGGTCTCCTGGGGCGATACGGTGGTCGTGCAGGGCACCGGCCCGGTTGGTCTCGCCGCGATCGCCGTCGCCAAGCAAAGCGGGGCCGGCAAAATCATCGCGATCGGAGGCCCGCCCCATCGGTTGGAGATGGCTAAGGCCTTTGGAGCGGATATCGTCATCGATATCGCCACCACCCCCACCGTGGAGGCGCGGCGAGCCTTGGTTCTGGCGGAAACCGGCGGCTTCGGGGCCGATCTGGTCGTCGAGTGCGTCGGCTTCCCCGAAGCGGTGAACGAAGGGATTGAACTCCCTCGTGATGGGGGCAAATTTCTCGTTTTGGGCCAGTATGCCAACGCCGGCAACATCTCGTTCAACCCGCACATCATCACGCGAAAGCAGCTAACGATTCACGGCAGTTGGGCCTTCGAAGCCCGCCACGTAGATAAAGCACTTCGCATGCTAGAAATTCCTCATTGGCAGCAACTTTTTGCCGAGGAGATTACGGCACGCTTTACACTCCACGAAGCGAATGCGGCTCTCGAAACCGTTCGAAACTGGCGGGCCGGGAAGACCGTATTGATTCCATGAAGATGATTTATTGGCTCCTGGCTCTCCTCGTTTTCGCCGCTCTCGGATGGTTCGCCGTCTCCTGGAAGAACACGCCTCCAGAGATCCGCTTCACAACCGCGAAGTCGGAGGATCTGGTCGACACCCTCAATACGAACGGCAAAGCGGAGCCAATCTCCTGGGCGGCGGTCCGCGCCGAACGGGCGGGTAAGCTCGGGGAGATCCGAGTCGAGAAAGGCTCGGTTGTCGCGAGCGGGGCCATCATTGCGTTGCTGGAGAACGACGAGGCGCGGATTGCGCTGCAAGCCGCGGAAGCCCGCGTCACCCAGGTACAGGGTGACCTGCAGACCGTCAAGCAGGGCGGCAGTTCGTCGGCCTTAGCTGAGATCGATGCCAACATCTCTCGCCTGCGGGTGGAGAAGACGAATTTGGACCAGGAACTCGCCGCCACCGATCGCCTGATCGCCAGGAAGGCCGCTCCCCCGCAGGAGGCGGCCCTGCTGCGGGGTCGGTTGAATGTCATGGTCGAACAGATCCGCGGTCTACAGGAACGGCGCACCGCGCTTGTTTCTCCTGGCGACCAAACCGCCGTCGATGGACGGCTTAAAGAGGCTCAAGCCGCCGTCGCGTTGGCGAAGGAAAAAATGGAGCAGGGAAGCCTCCGATCCCCGCTGGACGGAGTCGTTTTCCAGGTTGACCTTCGCCCCGGGGCTTTCGTCAATCCGGGCGACGTCGTAGCCAACGTCGGTCGCGTGGATACGATGCGCGTGAATGTCTATGTCGACGAGCCCGAACTCGGGCGGGTGGCCGTCGGGCAGCCGGTCAATATCACCTGGGACGCCCGCGCAGGCAAGAGTTGGGTGGGGACCGTGGAGAAGATGCCCGTCCAGATCGTGGCGCTCGGCAATCGTCAGGTGGGCGAAGTTCTCGTCAGCATCGCCAATCCCGGCAACGATTTGCCTCCTGGCGCCAACATCAACGCCGCGGTCCGCAGCCGCACCGCCCCGAAGGCCACCACCATCCCCAAGGAAGCGATTCGCCGGGAGAACGGCGTAACGGGGGTGTTCCTACTCGAGGGCGACAAGGTGACTTGGAGGCCCATTGAAACCGGTATCTCAAACGTCTCCCGTATCCAAGTCACGAGCGGACTGAAGTCTGGCGACCGCGTAGCGCTCGCCACCGATACGCCTCTTCGCAGTGGTGCTATGGTGAAAGCCGCTAGCGAAGACGCTGGACTCTGATCCCGCCCGGCGTCTCCCAGGCGGCCACCACGTGCTGGCCGCCGACCAAGCTGACAAAGCCGCCCGGACCCATCGACTGGCCGTCCACGACCACCTCACCACCGCGCGTCCAACCGTAGACAGCCTTCCCCTCCGGCCCCACCGCCATCGCCGGGTCCTTCCCTTCGCCGATCTCGCTAGTCCCGTGGATCTTGCCGTCGCGGCGCCAAACGGTCATGGGTCCGGCCGGGCCCATCACGAGACCTCCGCCGTCCATGGGGCAGGCGTTCAGCTTCCAGGTTCCCTCGCCCAGCTTGGCCGCGGCAAAGGTCTTGCCCCCGTCCTTTGACGAAGCCAGATACATGTCTCGCGAGCCATCCAGCCAATTGCGGAACATGACGTGAATCTGGCCCTGCCCATCGATGGTCACCGACGGATGGCAGCACTCGCAGACGTTGCCAGCGGGAGAGGCATAGACGAGCCGATTCGACCACGTCACCCCGCCGTCGGTCGACAGCGCCCCGTACACCTTCATCCCCGGGGTCCGCAGGTCCAGCCAGACGGCGAACAGCTCGCCCTTGGGTCCAACCGCCATGCCGTGCAGCCCTTCGCGGGCCGACTTGGGGACGTCGTTGACGGGCGAGGGTTGGCTCCAGGTTTTGCCGCCGTCGCGGGAGTTCCAGGCCGATAGGGTGCCGTCGGCGATCGCGCTGACCACCACATGCTTGCCGTGGACGACGACGCGGGGCCCTCGATGGCGGCCCACCATAAAGGCTCCGCTCCCGACGGCGCTCGGCGACCCGAAGGACGCGCCGCCGTCATTCGACATTGCGATAGAAAGTACTTTGCCATCGCTGCAGGCGAGTGCGACCAAGGTCCCGTCCGAGGCGAGTTGGGGCTGGCGCACCCCCGGAATCAAAGGAAGAACGGCGAAGAGGAGGAGGGCTATCATCGAACCAGCTTACACGGACCTGGCCTTAGCCCTTCTGTCGACCAAAGAGCGCCAGACCGGCGAGCGCCAATCCCATCATCCCGAACGTCGCCGGTTCCGGCACCCCGGTCGAGGTCACAACCAGATTCGAAAGGCTGAGCTGCGGGTCGGCAATTACCCCTTGGAGGTCAGTCGATCGCAGAGTGACCGCACCAAAGGAGAGGGTATTGGACCCCGCGGCCAAAGGCGTCGTAACGGACCCGGAATTGAACGCGCCCGGCAGGCCTTCAGTGGTTGGAACGATTTGGCCTAACAAGACCAACGAGCCATTCAGGATATAGAATAGCGCTCCGGTGCCGCCTTCTTCGAAGGAGGCATCAAAATTAAAGGAAATCGTGGATCCGGGAGAAACGGTAAACCCGGTGAATAGTACAGCGGAGCCCTCGGTGGCGGTGAAGCCTTTTCCGTCGAGCGACGAGGAGAGGTTGAAGCCGAGAAAGGACGACAGAAGGCTGGTGGCGACAGTGCCATTCCCGGGCGTAGCGGCAAACGCAGTGGTGGCGGTGACGCCCGCGTTGCCGCACGATGCCGAAGTACCGCCTGAGGCACCGGCGATCGGAAAAACGCCGTAGTTCACGGGGCAAGGAATGACCCCAGCTTGGCTCATGACGACGGACAAACCAACAAAGAGCAGGGTAGGAAGGAATCGCATCTGGATAGTTTAGTACTTTCGTACTGCACTGTATATTGCCTATTCCGTAACGGCAGCATTAGCCATCTGCATGTAAGCATACTTAGCTTCGGGCGGAGCACCCGTGATTTGGGTCAGAAATACGCCGACGGTTTTCCGTGCCGGGTCCACCCAACCGTGGGTCGAAAACGCTCCGCCGTGGCCATAAGTTCCTTTTGATAACAGATGCACCTCGCCGCGAGGATCGTCGATCACCTCCCAGGTCAACCCAAACGCGGTGTTGGGCATATGTCCGGCGCGTAAGTCACCGGTTTGCTTACTGGTCATCAACTGCAACGACGCCTTCGAGAGAATTCGCCGGTCCCCGCTCAAGAGGGCTTGGTAGAACCGGGCCAAGTCCTCGGCGGTCGAATACATCCCGAACTCCGGAGCCGCGTACTTTGACCCTGGTCGGGCGAGGGCCGATAAGCCGCCGAGGATGGTCGCGTCCGCGCGCTCCAGGCCCGTCGGAGTCAACTTATAGACAATCGCGAGCCGATCCTTTTTCGTCTCCGGCAGGAAAAAGTGGCTGTCCTTCATGCCGAGCGGTTGGAAGATCCGCGTTTCGAGGAACTTCTCGTAGGGCATGCCGCTGGCGACCTCGATGATCCGTCCGAGCGTGGCGATGCCGGCGTTTGAATAGCTCCACTTGGAGCCGGGCTCAAAATCCAGCGACTGCTGCGAGAAGACGAGCACCGCGTCGGCCAGCACCCGGTCCAACTTCTGGTATAGCTCGCCGATGCCGGGCGGCGGGGCACCGGGCAGGCCACTGGTATGGGTCATCAGGTCGTGGATCGTAATGGGCCGGGCGGGCTTCTTCAATGCGCCGTCCACCTTCAGCATCTGGCCACGAAACTCCGGCAGGTGCTTTTCGACCGGATCGCTGACGGAGAGTCGCCCGGCCTCGGCCAGCATCATGATGGCCGTACCAGTGAAGGGTTTGGTCATGGACATGATCTGGAAGATCGAATCCTTGCGCATCGGCTTTTTGTTTTCGATGTCCTGCCAGCCGACGGCCTCAAAGTGCACTAACTCACCCTTTTGCTGGAACAGAGTAACGGTGCCGGCGATGCGCTTTTGCTCGACCAGCTCTTTCATCCGTCCGGCAACCTTAGACAATTGGCCGGAATCGGCCGCCCAACCCACCGCAACGACGAGGAAAAGTAGAAAGCGCATGATTGGGTAGTATATCGCTCCTCGGACGGTGTTACGATCAGGCTTTAAGCGGCCATGACTCTGCCCCCCGGAACGCGCCTTGGCAACTACGAGATCGTCCGCGTTCTCGGTCGCGGCGGCATGGGCGAAGTCTATTTGGCGCGGGATGAACGGCTCGACCGCGAGATTGCTTTGAAGTTCGTCATGCCGGAGAAGGCGGCCGACCCGGATACCCGGAAGCGCTTCTTGCGCGAGGCAAGGCTCGCCAGCCGCTTACTCCACCCCTCGGCCGCGGTGATCTACGAAGTGGGCGAATGGCAGGATCAACTCTTCCTGGCCATGGAGTTCGTGCCGGGCGAAACGCTGAGCAAACGGCTGAAATCGGGGCCGTTTCCGGTGGCCGAGGTGTTGCCGATTGCGCGGCAACTGGCGGCGGTGTTGGCGGCGGCCCATAGTCAGGGGATTGTGCATCGGGACGTCAAGCCGGGCAACATCATTCTGACGGACACGGGCCAGGTGAAGCTGCTCGATTTCGGGTTGGCCACGCTTAATTCGTTCGGCTCGGGAGAAGGGGACCATCCGACCGAGACCATGCTGACGACGCCGGGCGCGGTGGCGGGGACGCCGGCCTACCTCAGCCCGGAACGGATCAACGGCCAGTCGGGAGACGCCCGCGGCGACCTTTTCGCAGTGGGCATTGTGCTGTACGAACTGGTCACGGGCCGTCATCCTTTCACCGGACCGACTCCGCTCGTCACGCTCGCCAACATCCTCAGCCACCAGCCGGAGCCGATTACCCGCGTCGGGCTCGTTGTGCCCCCGGCATTAGGGCGAGCCATCTTTCGGTGCCTGGCGAAGAAAGCCGAAGACCGTTATGCGTCGGCGGATGAGTTGCTGGCCGATCTGGAAATCCTGGCGCCCACGCATTCGCGCCGCGGCTTGGCGCTGGCGGTGGGGGGAGGTGCTGTCGGCTTGGGCGTGCTGGGCGGCGGCGTGTATCTCTGGCGGCGGACGAGAAATCAGAGTCGTTTCGATTCGTTAGCGGTGCTGCCGTTTACGATTGCGGACAGCGCGCAGACCTTCCTAGCCGACGGGGTGACGGACGCGCTGATTGCCAACGTTGGAAAGGTGAATAGCCTGCGGGTATTGGCGCGGAGCGCGGTTTACAACCCGAAGGTGCCGCGGCAGGATCCGATCGCTTCCGGGTTGATGCTGAAGGTGGCGACGGTTCTGACGGGGCGGATGGAGACTACGCCGACGGGGTACTCTGTCCGGGTCGAGCTGATTGAGGCGGCGACGTCGCGGTTTCTTTGGGGTAGGACGTTTGTGGTGGCCCGCGAGCTGATCGCTTCGCTGCAAAGCGATATCAGCCTTGCCCTGCTGGCGTACTTGGGCGTGGAACCGGAACAGGGCCCCGCGGAGCGGTCGGCCGCCGTGCCGGCGGCTAGCTATCAAGCGTATATGATGGGCCGGTTTCAGTTGAACAAACGCAGCAAGGAGGGTATCGAGAAATCCTTAGGATACTTTGAAGAAGCGCTTCGACTGCACCCGGATTACGCTCTGCCCTACGTTGGATTGGCGGCGGCCTTCAATTCGCAATCGGGTATGATCCGGCCCTCCGAAGTATTCCCCAAGGCGCTGACAGCCCTCGATAAGGCGTTGCAGCTTGACCCCCTTCTTGCCGAGGCCCATTCGGTCAAAGGCTGGACCAGAATGACGTTCCATTGGGACTGGCCTGGAGCGGAGGCGGGGTTGCAGAGAGCGATCCAACTCAACCCGAGCTACGCCGTGGCCCACTCCAATTACGCCACCCTGCTGACCTGCCGAAAGCGCTTCTCCGAGGCGACAGCCCAAAATGAACTGGCCGCCAAACTCGACCCCGTTTCGGCGGGAATCAACGTGTTGCGGGGTTACTTTTACTATCTCAGTCGCCAGAACGATCGGGCCCTTTCCCATCTTACGGGCGTGCTGAAAGCCGAAAAGAGCTCAGCACAAGCTTTATTCTTTCGCGGGACCGCGCTGATCCAAGCGGGTCGTTACTCTGACGCTATTCGTGACTTCGAGGCTGGCCTCGAAGTGGTGCCCACAGACTCTGGTACGTTGGCCGACCTCGGCCTGGCCTACGCCCGTGCCGGACAGCCCGCCCAAGCGCGCGCCCAACTGGACAAAATTGCAGAAATAGCCACTAAACGCTATGTCTCGCCTTACTTCCAGGCGCTCCCTCATCTGGGGCTCGGCGACCTGCAGAAGGCTCTCGACCTACTCGAACAAGCGGCCGAAGATCGCTCGTTCCCTGTTATCTACATTGGCGTAGAACCGAAGCTCGATCCTTTGCGGAAGGAGCCCCGGTTCCTGCGTTTGCTGACCCTGGTTGGACTGGCTTAGAGCATCGGGATGGTGACGGGGCGCGACTCCCGGGTGCCCATCCGCAGCCGCAACGATTGGGGCCCGGAGCCGGCACCGGTCGGCACCGTCACGCGTACCGTGTAGACTCCAACCAAGCCGGGCACGACCTCGGCCGTCTGCGCCAATTGTGAGACCGTCCCTGTGCCGAAGAGCACCGTGACGCTGGTGACGGTTGTCGCGGCTTCCGCCGCCGGACGACCGGTGATCGAAGCCGGGTTCGTCTGGCCCAACCCGGCAGCATAGATCGTCAGCACATCGCCGGCCCTGGCCGCGTTTGTTCCGCCCACCAGCGCGCCGTTCGCACCGACAATCGTCGGAGCGGAACTGGTGCCAAAAATGGCCGGGGCAGCGGCGAGTACTTCCACTTCGAACGCATTCTGGGTGGAGTAAACAATCTGCCCGATGGCTCGATTCCAAACGCGCACTGGATGCTTCCCGGGAGGTGTATCGACGGGTACCTGAACGTTAATCTGGCCCCTGTCCAGATACCCAATCGGCATCCGGCAATCGGCAGGGGGTTCGCCAGCAGTACTCGTACAGACTCTGGTCTTTTCGTCGCCGATGGTCACTTCCATGCCGTTCGCCTCACGCGGCCAGCTCTGGTTAACGACCGAACTCGGGTTGGAAGATGGACTGCGCAGAAAGGATCCTTTGATCGTCATCAGTCCACCCGGCGCGAAGGCGGTAGTGACGAAATCCGCGCCGCTGGTCGCGCTGGTGATTCGGAGCGGTCCGCCGCCTTCCGTGTCGCTGGCATAGCCCTGTTCCTTGCTCTGGCAGGCATATGTATCCGGCGCGAGAGAGAACGCACCGTCGCTTCCAAAAACATCCAACCCAGCGTCAAAAGTTCGCAAGGTCCTCTGTACCGACCTAGCCACGAGGTCTGAGTCGGCTGTATCGGCCAGCTCCGTTGCCCCGTTTCCGAGCCCCGTGTTGACGCGCAGTTCGCCCGCTAAGAAATATCCGGCCGGAAAGTTATTCCACAGCGCTACCCGGCTATTCACTGTCCCATCCAACCCTCCGTTCGGGTTTCGCATTAGGTAGTAGGTCCGGAGCGCATCCACGGCAAAGAAATTTAAGCCGCTAGCCTTTTTCAGGGAGCAACCAATTTGGTACTGGGCCACTTCGGTCGCCCGCAACTGGCCCCGTACCGCGCCCCCCGGATTCGCGTCGGTATGGAGGTTGAGGTAGTAATTACTGGGATCGGCCAGCAGCGCCCCGACGGCCTCGGACACGCCCGGGAGCGTGAGATCCATCTCGGCGGTCAGTTGCGCCGAGGCGCGCGACACCCTTGGAGGCGCGTTCCCTTCGGCCCTGCGCAGACCGCTATCCAAAACCACCGGGCCGTTTTGACCGGGTAAGCCGCGGTGAACATGCATCCCGGTTAATACCGCGGCGTCGTCGAAATCGAAGTTCACGTCGAACCGGAGTGAGGCGGTCTCTATCCGGCCGAACCCGTCCCGCGTAACATCGGCGATCACCGCTCCGGTGGCGCTCGCCTTGAGGTTTTCGAGCTTTGGCACTTCGTCAGTCGGGCGCATCACTGCCATCACGACCGCCCGTTGCACCGGACGCAAGGTAGCGCGCAACGTGGCCCCTTCCATCGTCTCGACGGCGAAGGAGTAGTCAGCAGGCGATTTTGCGATATCGTCAAAGGCCGCCACGGACTGATCGGTGCTTTCTACCTGAATCCGCAAGGCCGTGGACGGTGCCAACGACAAAACCCGCACGCCGCCCTTCTCAATCCCCCAACTCCGCACGGGGCCTAATTCCTTTGACAATTCAAAGGCCAAGTAACGGCGCGTCATCGCATTCGAACGGTAGTAGCGAACGGTAACCACCCCGGCGTCGCCGAGCTTCGCGCGGCTCGCGACGGTGGTCACTATTCCCGGATTGCGGGGCTTATCGCCAGTCAACCCATCGCCGGGCGGAATATCTGTTTGTGCGCTCAACGAACAGGCCATGAGGAGGCTAGAGAAGATTGCTTTTTTCATAGATGTTAACTTTGGGAAGAGTATACACCGATGACTAGCAGGGGTAAAGAGAAATCCCCCCCCCTTTCTATTCCCGGCTAGAAGTGTTAGTGTCACGATCACCATGAAGGTCTACACCGGAACTGATCTACGTAATGTCGCTCTGGTCGGCCACCTACACGCCGGCAAGACCCAACTCACCGCGGCGCTCCTGCATACTGCTGGTGCCGTCAACCGAATCACCAAGGTCGACGAGGGCACCGCGCCGACCGACTTCGACGAGGAAGAGCGGGCCCGCAAGCTCTCCATTCAATCGGCGCTGGCCGCGCTCGAATGGAATAAGCATAAGATCAATCTCATCGATACGCCCGGATTTCACATGTTTTTGCACGAAACCAAGGGTGCTCTGGTGGCTGCGGATTCGGCGCTGGTGGTGCTGAACGGGGTCGACGGGGTGGAGGTGCAGACGCAGCAAACCTGGGCGCTTTGTACCGAACTGAACATCCCCCGCGCGATCGTCGTGAGTAAACTGGACCGCGAACGCGCCTCGTTTTCCGGTGCCGTGGAAAGCGCCCAGAAGGCCTTCGGGCGGCAAGCGATTCCGATCCAACTACCGATCGGGGAGGAGCGGGACCTTTCCGGGGTGATCGATCTGATTACGATGAAGGCGGCTTCCTGCCGTCCGGACGGCGACGGGAAGGGCCGGGAGATTTCGATTCCGCAGTACCTAGCCGCGGAGGCCAAAGCCGCCCACGAAGCTTTAATCGAGATCATCGCCGAAGGCAACGACGAGTTGATGGAAGAGTTCTTCCGGGAGGGAACGCTTCCGATCCCCCATATCGTAGAGGGCCTCCATCAGGCGTTCCGCGAACGCCGCCTGTTTCCGATCTTGGCCGTTTCCGGTCTGCATAACATCGGCACCGCTAAGTTGCTCGACTTTCTTGTCGACATCGCGCCGTCGCCCGTGGAGCGGGACAACGCCTACGGCCAGTGGGAGAACCAACCGGTGTTACGCAAGACGGTCGACTCGGATCCGCTGTCGGTCTACGTATTTAAGACGCTGACGGATCCCTTTGCCGGACGGCTTTCGTATTTTCGCGTCGTTTCCGGGGTGCTCAAGACCGACGCTCACCTGGCCAATGGAGTGAGCCACGTGGAAGAGCGCTTTGCGGTGCTCGGCGTGCCGAATGGAAAAACATTCACCCCGATCACCGAACTTCATGCCGGTGACTTGGGCGTGGCTCCGAAGTTAAAGGAGACGGTGACCGGCCATACGCTGTTTGATAAAGCCTATCCGGTGCTGTTCCCGCCCGTTCTGCTGCCCGAGCCATCGATCGCCTACGCGGTTGAGGCTAAGTCACGGGGCGATGAGGACAAGATCGGCACGGCGATGCACAAGCTGATGGAAGAGGATCTGTGCCTGCGCTTTGACCGGGACCCGCAGACCAAGGAGTTCCTGCTGCACGGCAATGGCCATCAACATATCGAAATTGCGCTGGCGAAGCTTCGGAACCGTTATCACATCAACGTGAATCTGCGTGCCCCGAAGGTCCCGTATCGGGAGACGATCCGGGTGGCGGCCGCGGTGCAGGGTCGGCATAAGAAGCAGACGGGCGGGCATGGTCAGTTTGGCGATTGCTGGGTTCGTTTTGAGCCGCTGCCCCGGGGTGCCGGCTTCCAGTTTGCGAATGAGACGCATGGCGGTTCGGTGCCACGGCAGTTCATCCCGGCGATTGAAAAAGGCATCGTGGAGGCTATGACGCGGGGCCACTTGGCCGGCTACCCGCTCGTCGATTTTAGGGCTGCCGTTTACGATGGTTCGTCTCACGACGTCGATAGCTCGGAGATGGCGTTTAAGCAGGCGGCGCGGAAGGCGTTTCGAGCGGCGATGGAAGCCGCGAAGCCGGCGCTGCTGGAACCGGTGATGCGGGTCGAGATCCACGCTCCGATCGACTACGCGGGCGATCTGATCTCGGATAGCAACGGCCGACGCGGCCGTGTTACGGGTATGGAGACCACCGAGGGCACCCAGATTATCCGGGCGTTGATTCCGATGGCTGAGATGCTGACGTATCAAAATGACCTCACGGCCCGTACCCAAGGGCGGGGGTCGTACTCGATGGAGTTCGATCATTATGACTTTGTACCTGGTCCGCAAGCGGACAAGATCATTGCGGCCGCCCGGTCCGTCGGGGCGCACCAGCATCACGATGAAGATGAGGATTAATGTTTTATACCGATCCCGTCGATACCTCGTACTAGGTACACCTGCTTGCCCCGACTATTCCAAAAATAGTAGAGTGAGGGGGTTGCCATGTAACCCCAAATTCACCTCCGGGCAGGAGAACGAATGCGCTTGTTCCTGAAAACGCTTTCTACCACAACCCTTGTGTGGGCCCTGAGCCTACCCGTTTGCCAGGCGCAGCCGTTCCGTTTTGCCGCCCGGGCCGCCGCCGACGCTGAAGAATCAAAGGCTCCGTATCTGCCTACAAAAGAAGCAGTTACGCCCATTCCGCCGCAGATTAATCAGCCGTTTCCAGCCAAGCCGACCCGTAAGGACGAGCGCATGAGCCGGGCCGAAGTGATGTTCGAGGAAGGCCGAAAGTTGGTTCAGGCTGGTCGTGTGGCAGAGGCGCGGAAGCTGTTTGATGAGGCTCTCGATCTCGTTCTGAACTCCAAGGCCGACCCGGTCGACCGTACTCATTTTGATAAACGTTTCGAAGAATTGGTTGCAAAAATCCACCGTCTTGACGTCGAAGGCCTCGGGGCCGGGGCGAGTAAGGGCGAAGAGCCTAGCTTTGATAAAGCGCCGATCGACGATATCCTGAGCCTCACTTTCCCGGTGGACCCTAAGATTAAGCCGATGGTGAGGGATGAAGTCGCCGCCACGGTGAGTCAACTTCCGCTGGAAGCTACCGACGCGGTTCTCTCTTTCATTAATTATTTCAGTGGGGAACGGGGCCGAGGCACGATCCGCGCTGGCCTCCGCCGAGCTGGCAAGTACAAGCCGATGATCTCCCGAATTCTGGATGAAGAAGGGATTCCGCAGGAGTTCATCTTTCTCGCCCAAGCGGAGTCGGTGAGCTATATGAGCGCCGCTGGGATGTGGCAGTTTATTCGCGGTCGCGGCGCTGAGTACGGCCTCCGGCAGGACGCTTACGTCGACGAACGGTTCGACCCCGAGCTTGCGACCCGCGCCGCGGCCCGGCATCTTCGCGACCTCTATCACCAGTTCGGAGATTGGTATTTGGCGATCGCGGCCTACAACTGCGGACCGGGAAACGTGGACCGTGCCGTGGAGAGAACCGGCTATGCGGACGTGTGGGAACTCCGCAATCGGGGCGTTCTGCCGCTGGAAACCTCGAACTACGTGCCGATCATTCTAGCCATGACGATCATGGCTAAGAATCCGCAGAATTACGGCCTCAGCGACATTATTCTGGAAGAACCGCTGCAGTACGACACGGTCGAGATGACCACGATGACCAGTCTGGCGCTGATCGCGGACCTGACCGGCCAGCCGGTTTCGGCCATCCGGGAGATCAACCCGGCGCTGCTGAAAGACGTCGCTCCGGGGGGCTATAAGCTGCATGTGCCCAAGGGAACGCTGGTCACATTGATGGCCGGGCTAGAACTCGTTCCGGAGAACAAGCGCCTTTCCTGGCGTGCCTACCGAGCTGACGCCGGCGAAGACATCGGGCTGATCGCCCGCCGTTTCGGCACTTCGGCGAGCAACTTGTTGGCCGTGAATCCGGAGCTGAAAGAGCTACCCGAAGCGGGAGCCCTCATCCTGGTTCCGGCTGCTCCGGCACCGGCTCCTCGTGCGGTGGTGGCCAAGGCTAGACCGAGCGTCCCGGTCCGTGCGAGTACCGCGAAGCGACCGGTGGTGGCGCAAGCGAAACCCGCTTTGAAAGCGCCTACCCGGAAGCCTGTAGCGGCCGCCGCACAAAAGCGTAGCCCTCGCGGTTAGTTTCACGGTATCATTCGGCTTGAATTCCATTCGATGATGGTGGCTGCATGAATCATTTGCCGGTTTACTCTCGTCCCTTCGACGACGATGATTTTGAAGAACTTTCGCTCGACGACGAACATGTCGAGCTAGCATCGGAACTGCGCGAGTACTCCGAAGACGACTACGATGACGAGTTTACCGAACAAGAGCGTCGGGAACTCGTAATTGCGCCTCTTGCTCCGCCACGCCCGCCGACGGCCCCGACCACGCTGCGAGCGAGGGTCTCGAGCAGGATCGAACTGGAACCTCCGCCGCCGCCCGCATTCGCTCTCGGACCTGGCCAGCTACCGCCTCGGCCCGCCAAATTTCTTCCCCCGGCAAAGAAAGCCGCGGCACCTGCCAAGAAGCTTTCGGCTTCCGCGAAGAAAGCGGCGGTGCCTGCCAAGAAAGTCGGGGGGGCGAAGAAGACGACCAGCGCGGTAAAGGCAGCCGCGGCGCCGTCGGCTCCTGCCAAAAAGATCGCTGCGAAGAAGGTCGCGCCAGCCAAAAAGGCTCCCGCGGAAAAGAAATAGGAGTTGCTTGGGGGGCCCTCCGCGGCCCCCGCCAGCGTCTATTGCGCCGGTTGCTTCACTGCTCGACGGCAGCGCTGAAAGAGTTCGAGCAACGCATCCGCCTGCTCTTCCGGGCTCTTGGCCGATGACGTCTTGCCGGAAAAACCCGCTGCCGGCGAGCCTTTTCCGTATCCCGTCGTCACGGCGATAAACTTCATCAACTCCAGCGCCACTTGGTCGCCTTCGTTTTTCTCGGGCTTTGCGTCTTTGGTTTCTTTCAATTCCACTTCTTTTTCTTCTGCCATGCTGTGCGCGTCCTCCGCGTTTGGGATAATCATTTAGTTTAGAGCAGAATTCGGTTCCAGACGAGCGACGCTCGATTTCTATCATCCATGCCCATCCAGGCGCGCCGTTTTCTCCGTCGCATGCGCGGCGGAGCTCAAGCCCATCTCCTCGAAGCCGACGACGGCCGCTACTACGTCGTTAAGTTTCTCGAAAACCCGCAGCACCGCCGCATCCTGGTCAACGAGTGGGTCGCGGCGGGTATTCTTCAGTATCTTGGCGTAGCCTGCCCGGAAACCCGCCTGATTGAACTCTCGCCCGGCTTTCTGCGCGAGAACCCGGAGCTTGCCATTCATCTCGGTTCCAATCAGCGGGCGATTCTGCCCGGCTGGCACTTCGGCTCCCTCTTCCCCGGCGACCCTCTTCGCCAAGCCATCTACGATTTCATCCCCGATTCGCTCCTGCCCAAAATCGCCAACCGACCCGATTTCCTCGGTGCCCTCGTCTTCGACAAATGGTGCGCCAACGCGGATTCCCGGCAAGCGATCTTCTTCCGCGCCCGACTCGGCGACTGGCTGCCCTCCCCGGAAACCCCTCTCAAAATTGGCTTCGTGGCGCAGATGATCGACCACGGCTACATCTTCAATGGCCCCCACTGGGAGTTTCAGGACTCCCCGCTCCAGGGCCTTTACTTCCGCCACGAGGTCTACCGCTCCGTCCAATCCCTGGCCGCCTTCGAACCCTGGCTCGAACTCGTCCGCCACTTCCCCGACGAAATCCTCGACCAAACGGCCCGGCAGATTCCCGAATCCTGGCTTCCGGGCGACGAACGTTCGCGCCTCGATGACCTACTGGTGACCTTGCAAAGGCGCCGGACCCGAGTAGCCGATCTGATCGCCGCCTGTGTCGACGCCCGCGTTAACCCTTTTCCCCACTGGGGAGAATCTCATCGCACAACATCCTGGCGGTGATCGGCGCCAGCAGGATCCCGTTCCGAAAGTGGCCATAGGCATCCCAAATCCGGCTGTCGCCTCGCCTACCGACTACCGGCTCTCCGGTCTCTGACCCCGGCCGGAACCCGACCCAGGCCTCCTCCACCACCAGCCCCCGCAACTCCGGCACCATCGCCTCGGCCGCCTCCCGAATCTCCTGCACGGCGGCGGGGCGCACGGACCGCTCAAATCCCGCCCGCTCCATGTCCGCGCCGGCGATTGTCTCTCCACTGCCCCGCTGCAGGACGTAAAAGTGCCCTTGCCGAACAATACGTGGCAAGCTTCCCGGCGCCAAAGCGTACCGAATCAAATGCCCTTTCATGGGAAATGCGCCCGGTGCCCACGCTCCGGTGGCCCACACTGCGGTCTCTTCCTCTGGCTCGCTCACCGCCACCCCCTCGCGATAGGCAACCCCCAATCCCTCCCCCGCCGCCCGTAACGCAGCCACGACATCGCGAGGATTCACCACCGCCTCGTCCGGATACCACCATCGGCCCGACTCCATCCGCTCCACACGAATCCCCATCCGTCGCTGGACGGCCACGCGATCCTCCATTTCATCGGCCTCTTCGGCAATCTCCTCCGCCCCACAGATCCGAAAATCGATCCGCCGGCCGGTCGTCGCCTCAAGTTCCCGCACGAAACCGGGATACAGCTTCAGACTATCGAGGCCAAGCCGCCCCCAGCGGGACTCGGCGGCAAACTCCCCGCCCGGTGCCAACATTCCCGCCCCCGCCCAACTCGCCTCGCCTCCAATCCGCCCCTGGTCGTACACCGTCACCCGCGCCCCGCGCTGCGCCAACCGCCAAGCCGCCGCACAGCCAATGATCCCGCCGCCCACCACCGCTATCTGCATCTCCTTCTATAGTAAAGCCGCTACAATCGGATCATGCATCGCACCCTGCTCTACAACGACGAGCTGCGCGACTCCTCCGATCGCTTTCTCTCCCCGGGCCAAGTCGGCGTCCTGAACGGTTGGGGGGTCTTTTCGACCCTCCGCGTTCTGAATGGCGTGCTGTTCGCCTTCGAACGTCATTGGGCCCGCATGGTGCGAGACGCCGCGCGCATGCACGTCCCCCTGCCGGATTCTCCCGACGAGCTTTACGCGAACCTGCTTCGGCTGGTGGCCGCCAACGACGCGCCCAACTCCACGCTCCGCGTCGCCATCCTTCGCAACACCGGTGGTGCCTTCGACGCCCCGAACCAGACGCGCCCCTACGACATCATCGCGTTCACGAAGGACCTCGCCAACTGGGGCCCCGGGGCCCGCCTGGCCTGGAAGCCCGACGCCCGTCACGGTGCCAATGAGTTCGCCGGGGCCAAGATCACCGCCTGGTCTCAGAACCTGACTTGGTACGAACAGTCGCGTCAGCGCGGCTACGACGAAGTTGTTCTGCTCGATGAGCACGGTCGCGTGAGTGAATGCACCTCCGCCAATCTTTTCGCGATCTTCGGCGATACGGTTCTTACCCCGCCGCTCGAGGCCGGTTGCCTGCCGGGGATCACCCGCGAGATCCTCCTTGAGAAAATCAAAGTGCCCGGCGTGACGATCGCCGAGCAACACATTTTGCCTTCCGAGCTCGAGAAGGCCGACGCGGTTTTTATGACCTCTTCCACGCGCGAACTCCACCCGGTGCTCGAAATCGAAGGGCTCCAACTGCGCCACAGCGCCTCCTGCTTGCCGCTTCTGCAGACCGCGTTCCATCAGCACATGGAGCGCTACCACCCGTGGATTAGTACTAAGGGTGTCAGCGCTTCAGAATTCGGAGCGCTAGCGACCTAGGAATTTAGTAATATTAACGAGTAGGTAAGATGTTGATCACGTGTTCCCGCTGTGGATCCGAATCCGTGCGAACCTCTCGGTCGCGCTCTCTCTCTGGCAAAGCTCTGAATTTGCTAGGGATTGCCGCGTTTCGCTGCCAGGATTGTGATCATCGTTTCCGGGCCAGCATTTGGCGCATTCGACAGATGTTGTATGCCAAATGTACACGGTGCCACCGGATGGACCTTTCGAAGTGGAACACGGACCACTACAATCCCCCGATGGCCACCCGCATTGCCGTGGCGTGCGGAGCGAAAGCGGTTCGCTGCGAATACTGTCGGCATAACTTCTGGAGCTTCCGCCGAGTGAAGGTCGCGTTTAGTCTGCTCAAGCGGTACGAACGCAGCCCCATCGTGTTTGAAAGCGCCGAAGACGACGTTGATCCGGATCTACCTACGGTCGAGACGCAAGATCATCCCATTATCGGTGATGGCCCAGAGTTGGCCGTCCGGCGCGGTCGCTAACTTCACGTCGCGGGCGGTAGCGCGGTAGTCGACATCGTGGTCGACAAACTTTCCCACCATGTTCTGGGCGTCGATCGAGCCTTCGCGGATCACCACCCGGCTGGGCAGTTTCAAACTCCGCAGACCCGTCGGCTCAGTTCCTGCCACGACAATCGACCGGTTCGGCAGATAGGCGATGTCTCGCACCGCGTGCTCTTTTCGCCGATAGAGCGGAGTCATCTGCCCGGTCTTAAAGTCGATCCGGTCTACTTCCGCAGGCACCTCGAAAGTATCTTCGAAACCGATCAGCGCTAACGCGAAGCCAGCCGGATCAACGATGATCCGGCTCACGATCCCGAAAATAGATGCCGTTGCAATCTTCCAGGTGTCACCGCTGTCCCGAGTTTCAGCCATCATCACCAGATTCGGCCAACTGCGCCGCTTCGCTTCGAGCTCAGGTTCCATCCAGGGCGGAAACAGCCGTCGGTCATCCCGGCGGGGGGGCCGACTCGTCCCTGCCACCATGCCGACTTTCCCTCCGAAGCCGATCGTGTGGAACGCTGTGTACTCCGGTTTTGCTTCAATCTCTTTGGTCACCGCTAATGGCGTCCATGTCTTGCCGCCGTCTTTGGTCTCCCAAATGGACTTTGGCGAGCCCGCCGCAAAGCCGCGGGTGGCCGATTCAAAGTGAAGGGCAAGAATCCCTTTCTGACCGGAAACCTTTCGCCAGGTCCGTCCGGCCTCTTCGGTCAGCCAAACGCCTTTCTCCGTCGCGATCCAGCAGGCCGAATCGTTCACGCAACTGATCGCGGTGGGCGTATCCTTCAATGGGATTTTCTCCCAGCGCTTGCCGCCGTCGCCCGTCACGATGGCCACCGGTTTCACCCGACCGCCCTTCTCGATCAACGCCCCAATCGCGATGCCGCGCCGCTCGGAAGGAAACACGATCTGGACGAGCGTCAGTTCGGAATCCTTTTCGTCGTGAAAAAACGCGACGTTCCATTTATCCGCCGCTCCGGCAGCGGTCACCGTCAGCAAAAGTCCAAAAAGAAAGGCAGGCCCTCGCATCATCCCCTCGCAGCCGCTACCGTTCCGGCCAGAACGCTCTCGAGCGAGACCGCGCGCTCAATCATTGCCTTGTCCATGCGTGCCAACAGCAGCAGGCAACCCACCTGTTCTCCCACGGTCGTCAATAGCTCCATTTCGTCTCCGGTATAGGCATGCGTCTCCCGGTGTTGCACGTTGATTACGCCCACCACTTTGCTCCGCGCCATCACCGGGGCCGAGAGAAAGGCCTCAAACGTATCGGATTCCAACTCGGAAAACGTCTTGAACCGCGGGTCGCTATAGGCGTCCTGCGAGATGGCCAACAACCGCCGCTCGCGTGCGACCCACCCGGTCAAACCTTCGTTCAAGCTCAGTCGTACCCGCCCCAGTGTGTGCTCCGGCGCGTCGTTCGACGCACACAGGACGAGCTCTTTCCCTTCGAGCAGATACACGAGACACGAATCGCAAACCGTGAACTCTTGAATCAGCCTCACAATCGAGTTGAGCACGTGCTGCAGAGTCGCTTCGCTCGCCATCAACCGGCTGATTCGTTGAAAGAGGCGCAACTGTTGCTCGGTGCGCGCCAGCCGCTGTTCCAAATCTTTCCACTTAGACACTGCTCTGATTATCCACTACAATCGGAAGCTACGGTCGATGGCTGCTCCTCCAGAAGAATATTTACGTTTCCATCACCGGCGCTACCAGTTTCTGCTCGACTCGGTCCAGCGGATCGTGAAGGTACAGCAAGGGTGCGGGCGGCTCCTCGATGTCGGGCTCTCCCATCAGACCGTCCTATTCCAGCAGTCCTTGCCCGACGCTACGGTCGACACGATCGGCTATTTCGATCATCGCTTTACCGGCCAGTTGCGCGGCCAGCATATCCACTTCGATCTGAACCACGCGGCGGACCCGGCTGCCTGGCCGGTGGTTGAGCCCTACGATATTGTCGTGATGGCGGAGGTGATCGAGCACCTCCACACCGCGCCGTCGCAGGTGCTGGCCTGCGTCGCTTCGTGGTTGCGGCCAGGTGGCTCGCTGGTGCTCCAAACACCTAACCCCATCAGCCTGGGCAAGCGCATCGGGATGGTCCTTGGGCGCAGTCCGTTTGAAGTCATTCGCGAAGACCCGAGCAACCCGGGCCACTTCTGCGAATACACGATCGCGGACCTGAAACTGGTTGCTCGCCAAAGTAAGTTCGACGTTACCGGCCTTTGGCTCCGCAACTACTTCGGGCCCAAGAGTTTCTTTTACAATCTGGCCTGCGCTCTACTCCCCGGCCAGCTCCAGGACGGCATTACGATTACGCTCCGGAAGCCCGATCTCTGACCCGCCCAACGCAACGCCCTAATCACAGATTCTCGTGACCCATTTCGCGCGGCGGAATCGCGTATTGGGCATGAGACTATGCCAATTCCTACGGCTCTCCGGCCTCGCCTACGCGGCCGATCCACCCGCGTCTAACGGCCTCGTCGGCCGTTGGACCAACGGACGCCTGTCGACCATTCAATATCAGGACGCCTACACCGGCGTCGCGCGACCACCCGCCGGCAACCACTTTGCGTATGAGTTCCGGCCCGACGGCACGTATGTGTTCACCGGCTTGATCCAGAACACCCTCTACAACTGCACCACCGTAATGTTCGGCGAAGAGTCCGGCACCTACGAACTCGACGCGGCCGGCACGGAGGTCTCCCTCCACCCCAAAAAGAACCCCTTCCGCATGACCAATTCCTGCGCCCCATCGACCAATAGTGAAGCCTCCGGCAAGCTTACCGACCGCGGCTATCGCTTCGTCATCAGCGGCACCCAGTTTGCACTTACCGCGACTTCCGACCGCGCCGTCCAAAACTTTCACCGCCAGCAGCCTCGCTAGTCGGTGAACACCTCTCGCAGAATCGTCAGGGTGGCGGTTAGGGGTTTCGCCGACACCGCTCCCAGCTTCTTCTCGAGGCGCGTCTTGTCAACGGTTCGCATTTGGTCAAGCAGAATCAGCCCCTTCTTGCCACCATGCGTCCCACCAATGCGAAAAGGTGCCGGCTGACTTTTGCTGTGCATCGGCGCCACGATCACGGTCCTTAAATGATCGTGCATTTCACCAGGAGACACCACCACGCACGGGCGCGCCTTCTGGATCCCGCTGCCGACGGTAGGGTCGAGAGTCATCCCCCCGCATCACCACGCAAAATCCTCGTCATCCGCGTTTCCAAATTCGCCCATCACCAGTTCGTCGTCCCCATGGGCGGCGATTCTCCTGGCAGCCTCCGCCCACCCTGCTCGCACTTCGCGAGCCGGTCGGCGCACTACCAGCAGGTCGCCTTCGACGGTCATCTCCGCCCTCGTTCCGCCTCTCCATCCCAAGTGGATCAAAAATGGCTTCGGGATCACGACTCCCTGCGAGTGACCGATCTGCCGAATGCTCACCTGCAGGGTCTTCATCGTGATGAAAATGTTATTCCTAAAAACCCACTCTGTCAGAAGGAACCGCATCCACTATCGGCTGACGCTGCGAGCATTCTGGCCCGATGATACATTGAACCTCTACAACCATGGAGGCGTGATGACGAAACTGATCTTAGCGGGTTGGGCCTGTGGCGCTCTCGCCCTTGGAGCGGACTTCCCGGGTGCCCAATGGGAAAAGCACAGCCGGGCGGGATGGTCCGAGCCTCTCCTGCAAGCCGCCAGGAGCTTCACCGCGACGAAGAAAACCGCCGCGGTGATGATCGTACAGGACGGCCGCGTCGTCGACCAGTGGGGAGACGTCGCGAAGAAGATCGAGGTGCGGTCGATCCGCAAAAGCTTCTTGAGCGCTCTTTACGGCATCCATGTCGCCGAAGGGCATATCGACCTCGGTAAGACTCTCGAAGATCTCGGCATTGACGACACCCCTCCCGTGCTGACGACCGAAGAGAAACAAGCCACCATCCTCGACCTGCTCCGCGCTCGCTCCGGCGTCTATCACGATGCGGCGCGAGAGACGGCGGCCATGCGCGCCGCCCGGCCCGCCCGCGGCAGCCAAGCCCCCGGCAGCTACTTCTACTACAACAACTGGGACTTCAACGCCCTGGGTGCCATTTTCGAACAGGTGACCGGCAAGAAGATCTTCACCGATTTTGCCGAGCGTATCGCCCGACCCATCGGGATGGAAGACTATGTGCCCACCGACGGACGATTCACCGGGGCGGAAGGCTCAACGTTGGTCGGCGATTCGAAATACCTGAACTACGTCTTCTCAATGAGCGCTCGCGACATGGCCCGCTTCGGATATCTCTACTTGCGCCAAGGTCTTTGGCGGAATAGCCAAGTCGTTCCCGCTCGTTGGGTCACCCGCAGCGTCATGTCCTATTCGAATCAGCCCGGTCGCCCCAGCAGCCCTGCGATCGGCTATGGCCTCCTCTGGCAGACGATGGACTGGGGCTACGCGGCCATGGGCAATGGCGGACACGTCATCGCCGTGATTCCCAGCAAGGGCATCGTCGTCGTCCATCGCGTGCTGTACGATCTCGCTCGGGAGGATGTCGTCTCCTATCGCGATATCGATGCGATGATCCGATTGATCATGGCCGCGGCACCCGCCGGAAGATAAGCGTGGGTCCCCTTGACAGACCGATCGCATCCGCCTATACATAAGTATGCGCTTACGTATAGACTTCGGGTACCCCGCCTTCGTCATCTACGGCCATCTCCTCGTCACCCTCGTCGCTCTGCCCCTCGCCCTGCTCGCGTATCGCCGGAAGTGGTCCCGCTGGATCCTCCTCCCCACTCTTTTGGTCACGATTTGGTCCCTGGCCTCCTTCGCCCTCATCCGCTTCGGGCTGGACCTCAATGGCCGGACCACCCTTCCGACCAACTCCTTCCTCGCCTCGGGCGCTGGTCGCGTCCTCGATATGGGCGCTGGCTCCGGGCGGTCCGCCATCATGGTTCTGGAAGCGCGTCCGCAGGCTACCCTGGTCGCGCTGGACCTTTTCGGCGAAGAGTACGATCACCACTTCGGTGCCTCGCAGGACTCCCAGATGGTCGGTCGGGCCCGGCTCCTGTCAAACTTCCGCGCCGCCAACGTCGAATCCCGCGCCACCATCGTCGCCGGGGATATGCGCCAAATGCCGCTCGAACCGGCCAGTTTCGACGCGATTGTCAGTTCGTACGCCATCGACCACCTGAACAGTAAAGGCATCCAGCAGTCGCTCGCCGAAGCCAACCGCGTCCTGAAGCCCAACGGCGAATTCTTGCTGATGGTGATCTCGAAGGACGCCTGGATGAACTTCACTTGGGGGCCGGTCTTCTTCCACGGCGGCACCCGCCCGGCGACGCGTTGGACCCAACTGCTGAACGAAGCCAACTTCGACGTGCCCGAGCAAGGCACCAAGCCGGCGACGCTCTACTTCCTCGCCCGCAAGCGCTGACGGCCCGCGCTGTGCGTGTCACCATAGGGGAAGCCCATGGCCCGCACCAAACGCCTTTCCGACGAAGCCCTGCTCGCCATCGCCCGCGAAGTCTTCCTGGAAGCGGGCTTTACCGCTTCCACGAAAACCATCGCCCGGCGGGCCGGCGTCTCCGAAGGGCTTCTCTTCCAACGCTTCCCGACCAAGGCCGAGCTGTTCTTCTCGGCCATGATCCCTCCGCCCGCCGATCTCGCCGACCTCTTTCGCCAGCCCTACCCCGACGGTTTCCAAGCCTTCTCCGCGGTGACGATGGGTCTGCTCGACTACTTCCGCCAGACCATGCCGGTGCTCACCGTCCTGATGTCCCATCCGTCGTTTCAATTCGAAGAGTTTGCCGCCAAGCACCCGGATTCGCCGATGGTCACCCTGCGCCGCGACATCGGGCATTTCATGGTGGGGCAGATGCAATCCGGGCGGATGGCCCATGTGCACCCCGGCGCGGCTTCGCTAATCGCTTGGTCCACCGCGCACACGATCGCTTTCTTCGAGCATCTGGGTGCCCACGGCGGCAAGTTCGACTCTGGTATGATCCAAGCGACGCTGGAATGCGCTTGGCGAGGCCTTGCGCCGAACCCATCTTGATGAAAGGGCTCGCGCCGAACTCTGATACCCTTGGCGTCGACGATGGCAATCGATAGACGTAACTTCTTAGCCGCGGCGGCGGCGGCAGCGACCCCGGACCGCCCGAATATTCTCTACATCATGACCGACCAGCAGCACGCCGGCATGATGAGTTGCACGGGAAATCCGTGGTTAAAGACGCCGCATCTGGACGCCCTCGCCGCCTCCGGCGTCCGCTTCGAATTGGCCTATTCGGGCAACCCCGTCTGCGTCCCCGCCCGGACGTCTATGATGACCGGCCGCTACCCCAGCCACTTCGGCATCCGCGGCAACAACGCCCCCACCCTGCCCGATTCCATGTTGCCGACCGCGTTGGGCAATGTCTTCCGCGCCGGCGGCTATCGCACCGCCTTCGGCGGTAAAACGCATTGGCCCAAGCCCATGACCGCCGAAAGCATCGGCTTCGAGTACATCACCCGCGATGAGCGCGACCAACTCGCCACCGAGTGCGTCCGCTTCCTGAAGACCAAGCAGGATAAGCCGTTCCTGCTGGTCGCGTCGTTCATCAATCCGCACGATATCTGCTACATGGCGATCGACGCCCACACGAAGGCCGAGGGCCTGCCCACCGCGCTGCCCAAGTCGATCGTCGAGCGGGAGTACGTCGCCGCCGCCTCTCGACTGCCGGCGGGGGCCCCGTGTCCGCCGCTGCCCGCCAACTACGCCGCCACCGTCGGCGAACCCGCCGCGCTCACGCGGCTCACCGGCTTCCGCAAATACGTCCGCGCCCATTGGACCGCCGAAGAGTGGCGGCTCCACCGCTGGACCTACTGCCGCCTCACCGAAGGCGTCGACACCGAAATCGGGCGCGTTCTGGCGGCATTGCACGAAACCGGGCTCGAAAAGAACACGATCGTTATCTTCGCGAGCGACCACGGCGATATGGACTCGGCCCATGGCTTGGAGCATAAGAGCCTACCGTATGAGGAGTCCGCCCGCGTGCCGTTTATCGTCTCCTGGCCGGGCCGGGTGCCGCGCGGGAAAGTCGATCGGAAACATCTCATCGGCTCTACCATCGACCTGTTCCCCACGCTCTGTGATTTCGCCGGAATTCCCGCGCCCGCCGGGTTGCCCGGCCGCAGCGTCCGCACCGTCGCCGAGAAGGGTTCGGCCTCGGGCTGGCGGAAGGATCTGGTAGTCGAATGCGGCGATTCGCGGACCCTGCGCAGCGCCCGCTATAAGTACTCGATCTGGGAGGGGCCGGGAACCCGGGAGATGCTCATCGACATGGAGAAGGACCCCGGCGAGATGCAGAATTTGGCGAACGATCCCCGCATGGCCGCCGTGGTGGCCGAACACCGCGCGCGCCTTCGCGACGAGATCACCCGCCGCGAAGATCGGTACGGCCGGGAGCTTTTCGCCGGCCTCGATGCCTAGAAGAACATTCGTAACGAAAACTGCATCTGCCGCGGCAGCCGCGCCGAAGTGAATTCGCCGAAACGAGCGTTCACTTGGCGCCCCTGCGCGTCAAACCGCGTCGCGGTATCAAACGCGCTGAACTGCGTGTGGTTGAAGAAATTGTAGTTTTCCCAACGAATTTGCAGTTTCAGTGACTCGCGAAGCACAAAGTTCTTGAACACCGCCACGTCCCAATTGTTGATGCCCGGCCCTCGCATCGTGTACCGCGCCGAGTTGCCGATCGTCCCGATCGCCGGCGGGCGGAAGGCGTCCGTATTGAAGTTGCGGCTGAACGTGCGGTCACCCTTCGGAAGCACCGCATCGGCCACAATGTTCACCCGGGCCCCTTGCGAAGCCGAGCCGGTCACGTCGGTCGCCGCCACGAAATTCAGCCCGGCCGTCGTCGGCGCCCCACTGACGAAACTGGTCAGCCCGGAAACCTGCCAACCGCCTAACGTCTGCTTCGCGATCCCGGCCTTCGCCCACTGCGGCGTCGGAATATCGTAGTTGTAGTTGATTTTGGCGACATGGGTCCGGTCAAAGTCCGACAGGCCGTAGTTCCAAACCCGCACCGGCACCAGCGCGCTCACCGTCACCAGGTCGCTGCTGTTGTAGTCCATCGATTTCGACCACGTCCAGGACCCACCGAACTGCAGGCCCCGCGCAAAGCGGCGGTTCGCGCTCACCTGCAACGAGTGGTAGTTCGAAGACGCCGCCCACTCGCGTTGCAGCACGTCGTTATAGCCTACGATGCTGCGCAGGAACGACGACGGCAGCGGGACCCGCGTGTTCGTCGGGTCGGCATTCTGCGGCAGGAAGTTGGCCCCCAGCGGAATCGGGCTCAGGTTGCGCTGCCACAGCAGATGGCGGCCGAGCGACATCACATAGCCCACATCCACCACCGTGCCCCATCCCAGGTTCTGCTGAACGGAAAGGCTACCGTTCATCACGTTCGGGATCTTCGAGGCACCGTCCACGCCGATGATGTCCTGCGGGAAAACGAACCCGGGCGTCCCTGCCGCGTCCCGCAGGTTGCCGAAGTTGATCAACGGCGTCGAGACGAGCGGCGGTTGGCCACCCAACAAGCGCAACAATTGGAAGTCGCCGATGTTGCTGAACATGCCGAAACCGCCGCGGATGGCCGTCTTCGCGTTGCCGAACACGTCCCAGGCGAAGCCGATCCGCGGATTCAGTTGGATCCCCGCGTTCTCGGTGAGGCCGCGCGGGTAGGAAGCATCCGTGCCCACCACCAATCCATTCGCGATGTTCCCCGAACCGGGCGCAATCGCGCCGACGAGGGCTTGCGGATACACTTCGCCCGTCACCGGATGTACCCCCACGCGGCGCCCGCCCACCAGCGCGGGCCGGATGAGTTGCACCATCTTCGAACGGTCGAACCGGCCCGGCACGAAGCCCGAGATCCGGCCCTCGCCTTCGTACTGCGGAATGATGTTGGCAAACCGCATCCCCATCTCAATCGTCAGCCGCCGGTTCACCTTCCAGCTATCCTGCAGGAACCACTCAAACGATTTGATGTAGATGCTGATGTCCGGGCGGCTGGTGGCCTGTTGGTAGTTATTGAAAACGCCGAACATCGCATTCGAGAAAGCGAAGCCGGTTTCGAGCGGGTTATTCGGATTGCGACCAAAGTTCAACGTGCCGTTGAAGGCGGCCGGTAGCTGCGCCTGGCGCAGGTTATGACTGTAGAACACCCCGGCTTTCACTAAGTGCGAAGCGAAATTCTTGGTTACGTTGTAAGTCAGGTTGATCGCGTATTGCGTCTGGTCCAGCGGGGTGCGCCCGTCCATGTTCAGGTTCACTACTGTCCAAAACAGCACTTACTCTCTCCTAGAATCTGATTTCGGCGAGCCCGACGGGGTCGAGCGGTAGAGTAAGCGCCACTTTGATCGGCACCCTGGTTTCCGGCGATAGGATGGCAAGGCCCTCCTGTGTGA
>JAPKZA010000307.1 GCA_026394015.1 Acidobacteriota bacterium | reverse complement strand
GATCGGCATATAGGCGCACACTGTGTACGGGTAATCTTTGAGGTCGAAATATAAGCGGCCGTCCTGCGCGAAACTCAGGGCTTGCGTCGCGATGATCCCTTCCGGTTGCGTCAATTCGTTTTCTGCCCAAAAGGCCACACTTAGATGCGCGAGCACCGCCAACGCCGCGATGGCACAGCCAACCACCACTATTCGACGATATCGAAGTCGGCCAGCGTCCACCGTTGTTTGCCCTTGTGGATTCATCTGTAAGAGTGATCGGCAGCAAGCAGCGGATTCTTTACGGCTCGCAGGCGGCCGCACTCTGAATCATTAAGCTAGTCCTGAGAAACGCCGACGCTTTCCTGCGAGCGTGTGACGCATGTCGGCGCTATTTGGCGAGCCCCGCCGCGCCAAAGTGCCGTGATCTTCACCCAGAATTAACGATATCGGATTGCTTCGGTTGCCCGATCAGTTACCGTGGCTTGTAACCGACCACCTCGGTCAACCCCGCTGCGTCGTAACCTTTCCGTTCTCCGCGCCCGTCTACTGTCGAAGTCACCGGCATCGATTGCAGTAACCTCGTTCTCGGCCTGGGCACGCTCCATTGCATGACCCAGCAGCAGCCGCTACCAGGCTAGCTTTTCAGGGAAAAACTCGTTGATCAGGTCGTTGTAATAGGCCCGCAGCTCGCTCAGTTGCGGCTTCGCGTCGGACTTCGAATACAGGTCAAACGGGTTAAACGCCCGCACCGATTCCATCATCACCTTGTCGTCGTCGGTCATGAGGTATTCGTAGTCCCGTTCGCGATGCGCGCTGTACCAACTGTGGTACCGGATCATGTACTGCGCCTCTTCCGGCAGATAATCCTTGGTGACGTGGTACAGGTACTCGTCGTGGCCCCACGACATCTTCAACTGGCCCAGCCCCGCCCCCGCCGTATAAACGCCACACTGCGTCTGCAACTCCGGCTTGGCCGCATCCGGGTTCGCCGCAAAAAACTCCGGAAACACAATCCGATCACTCCACGCGCAACCGGTCGGAAACGTATCCCCGACCACCGCCCACTGCGGCTCCCCCCACATCGTCAATACTTTCCCTAAATCGTGGATGAAACCCGTCAATTGGAACCACCGCGGATGCCCCGCCGCGCGGATCGCCTCGGCCGTCTGCAAGTTGTGCTCAATCTGGCTCAGGTCGGTGTCCGGGTCGGAGTCGTCGACCAGTTCGTTCAAACGCTCCATCGCTTCCCAAATGCCCATCTTGCCGTGACGCAGCGGAACATACTCAGCCAGCTTGCCCGACGCAAATTCATACGTCTGAAACGCATGATTCTGCCGATAGAACTCTTTCACCACCGGCGGCGTCGAATCATCGTAAACCCGAAACTCTTCTTTCTTCCGGTCTGCGCGATAGCGCCCCTTCACATGGTCGTCCCACTGTTCGAGCGACTCCAACGGACCAACTTGCAACACGTGCATTAGAACCTCCAACGCCACAGATTGGCGCCGACCGTGTAGCCGGCTCCAACGGCGGCAAACACGACCAAATCTCCATTCTTCAGTCTACCTTGGGCCACCGCATCGCGAGTCGCCAGCGGAATCGTCGCCGCCGTCGTATTCCCGTACTCGTGAATATTGATCAAAACTTTTTCCAGCGGAATGCCCAACCGTTCGGCCACCGCCAGGATAATCCTTCGATTGGCCTGATGCGGCACAAACAGGTCGATATCCTCCACCGAAAGCCCGTTCCGTTCGAGCAACAACCGCGAAGTCTCCGCCATCTTCGAAACCGCGTACTTGAATACGTGGTTGCCTTCCTGATGGACGCAGTGCAGTTTCTGATCCACCGTCTCGTGCGACGCCGGCAACCGACTGCCGCCCGCCGGCATCTTCAGCGCATCGCCGCCACTGCCATCAATCTCGTTCAGGTAGTCGATGAAGCCTTCCTGCCCTTCCTCGGCCGTCTCCACCAAAAACGCCCCCGCCCCGTCGCCGAACAGAATGCACGTCGACCGATCCTCGTAGTTCAGAATCCGCGACATCGTGTCCGCCCCGATCACGAGCACCTTCTTCGGCTCCCCGCTCGCCACCAGATGGGCCGCCGTCGTCAGGCCATAAACGAACCCGGAACAGGCCGCCACCAAGTCGAACCCGAACGCGCCCTTGGCCCCGATCCGATCCTGCACCAGACACGCCGTCGAAGGGAACATCATGTCCGGCGTCACCGTGCAGACGATGATCGCATGCAGGTCGGTCGCCGGAATGCCCCGGGCCTCCAGCGCGATCTTTGCCGCCTCCACCGCCATATCAGACGTCGCCATCTCGGGCGGAGCGATGTGCCGCTGACGGATGCCGGTGCGGTCGACAATCCACTGATCGGACGTTTCGACCATTTTTTCGAGATCTTGATTTGTTAAGACTTGTGAGGGAGTAAAGCAACCGAGAGCAGTGATTTTGGCTTTACCCGTGAACGATTTTCCCAATGGACCCCCGTGGCGACGTGGAACGCGGCAAGAAAGACTATCCGCTATGTTACCTTCTGATATTAATGCAAGTCGAGAGCGCGCTCCTGTTTGAAAGTTTGGAGGAAATCTGCTCCCGGGTGTTTCGGACCATCCGACCGCGGACCCCGGTGCCGCCCGTGCGGGTTGTCTTCAAGAAATTCGCCAACGCCAACTGCCTCATCCGAATTCACGCGGGCGTCATCGAACTGAAAATAACCGACCTGCTGGCCGAGGCGCCCTCCCCCATTTTTGAGGCGCTCGCCTACATTCTCATCTCCAAACTCTTCCGCAAACCCATTCCCGCCATCTACAACGACCGCTATCGGCTCTACCTCAATCGGATCGACGTCCGCGAAGAGATCACCGAAATCCGCCTCGCCCGCGGTCGCAAGCTCATCGATCCCCCCGCCGGTCAGGTCTACGATCTCGGCGATCTGTTCGACGCCGTGAACACCCAGTTCTTCGCAAGCTCGATGGCCCGCCCCACCCTGGGCTGGAGCCGCCAAGCCTCGCGAACCATCCTCGGCCACTGCGATTCGGCGCACAACACGATCGTCCTTTCGAAAATTCTCGACCAGCCCCACGTACCCCGCTTCGTCGCCGAATACGTTATGTACCATGAGATGCTGCATTTGGTACACCCGGTGGAAACCCGGGGAGCCAAGCGGGCCATCCATCCGCCGGTGTTTCGGGCGGCCGAAAAGAAGTTCCCGCAAATACGGGAAGCCAAAGCGGAGATTCGCAAGATATGTTCCCGATTATGGCCGCGCTCGCGGTTGTTCTAGCCGATCCGGCCCAGTTCGACGCCGTCCTGCAAAAATACGTCCTCCAAGATGGGAAGGTCCGCTACGGAGCCTTGCAGGCCGATTTAGCTCCCCTCACGGCCTACGTCGAAGCCATCGGCGCCACCAACCCGGACAGCCTCCCCTCCCCCCACGCCAAGCTCGCCTTCTGGATCAACACCTACAACGCACTCGTGCTGCACTCCATGGCCGCCGAGTACCCGGAATCGAAGGGCCGTCTCGGAGGCCTCCTCGGCCGCGCCAGCTACTTCTACCGCCGAAAGTTTCGCGCCGGTGGCCAGATGCGGTCCCTCGCCGACATCGAAAACAATACCATCCGCAAATTCGGCGAACCCCGGATCCATTTCGCCATCGTCTGCGCCTCGGTCGGCTGCCCGTGGCTGGCCCGCCGCGCCTTCACCGCCGAAAACCTGGAATCCCTGCTCGAAGACCGGGCCAAGCTCTACTTCAGCCAATCCCGCAGTTTCCGCCTCGAAGAACCCGCCACCGTCCGCCTCACCGCCATCTTCGACTGGTTCCGCGGCGACTTCCCGCCCGGCTTCGTCGAACGCTACCGCCCCGAAGCCGCCGGGCGTAAACGGAGATACCTCGACTGGGATTGGAGCCTGAACGACGCGCCCTAGCTTAGCGCAGCATCGCGTTCGCCGCATGAGCGGCGCTCGCGATCTCCACCGCCGCCCGCACCGGAGCGTTCGGCTCCTTCCGCGAACGAATACAGCTCAGCCAATTCTCCAGGTGATCAATCGTTCCGTCCCGCCGAGCTTTTTCATGCAGAATCGGGTCCGGGT
>JAPKZA010000394.1 GCA_026394015.1 Acidobacteriota bacterium | reverse complement strand
GGGACTTTATCAAGAAGTACAACGAGCAGTGGCTCGTCGCCAAACTGGGGTACCGCTCGCCAACTCAAGTCCGGCGCGAGTACTTTCAGCAGGCCATCGCAGCGTAAACAAAGCTGTGTCCAGAAAACCGGGTGCGCTACACACGCACTTGGAGCAACCCCTGCGCGTGGAAGACCTGGCGACGCAAGCCGGGATGAGCGTCCGCAACTTTGCCCGGGTTTTCACCGATCGCACCGGCTATTCCCCCGCCACGTACTTGGAGCGGGTGAGAGTGGAGGCGGCGTGTCGTCGGCTGGCGGAAAGTTCGAAGGGGACGAAGGAAATCGCCACCGAGTGCGGGTTTCGCGATGCTGACGGCATGCGCAAAGCGTTTCAGCGCGTGCTGAACACGACGCCACAACTGTATCGGCATGCCTTTGCCGCGACGGACGCCGGGTCGGACGACTAGTCGGAAGTAACCCCCGGAGAATGTTGAAGACGTTATCCAGTGTGAGGACTTGAAAATGAATCCGGAGATACTGAAGTACAACGAGAAGCAGGCGCCGGAGCACAAGCAGGTGTGTGACTTGCTCGCCCAGGAAATCGACCGCAACCTGCCCGGGGCGGAGAACAAGATCTGGCACGCGCACCCGGTCTGGTTTTTGGACGGCAACCCGATTGTCGGATACAGCAAACAGAAGCCGGGCATACGCCTGATGTTCTGGAGCGGTGCCGATTTTGAAGAGGTCGGGTTGCCCATTCGAGGCCAGAAGTTCAAAGACGCATCGATCTTGTTCAATACCGTCGCAGAGGTAACGATCTCCGATTTACGGCGGTGGCTGGCCAAGGGCCAAGAGATCCAATGGGACTACAAGAACATCGTCAGGCGCAAAGGACGGCTAGAGCGCTTGCCATGATCGCTCTGGGGGGATTCTCGGGTTTGATAAAGTAGTGGCTGGTCGCGTACAGGACGCGTCCCGTCCGCGGAAAGGGCTGCGCCCACCTGCTTCTTAGAGGCTTCTGTCGAAGAATGACCCTCTTTCGCCTGCAATGCGGACCAGGCATACGAAGGAGACCGTCTTGAATCTTGAACAACAGAAGAAGCAGGCCCGCGAGCTCTTGCGGGCGATCCGATCTGGCAACGGAGAGGCCGTCGCTCGACTGCGCCGCCATCACGCCCGGTGGGCAACTGCCCAAGATAGCGAAGTGGGCATTCAGGTGTCATTGCACGACGCGCAGTTCGCCCTCGCTCGGGAGCAGGGATTTGCCAGTTGGCCCAAACTGAAGGCTCACGCCGAACCCGCTTCCCGCGCGGGCCACACGCGGTTATTCGAACCGGATATGACCTGAATCGCGGACCGCGTTCATGGCTTGCTGCGGACGCGGTACTCGGCCGGGCCCGCCGCGCTGGAGCAAATCCGAGAGTGGCACCCGCGCTTTGCGGATCAGAGCGACGAGGAGATTCGGCAAGCGGCGTTCAGCGTGGACGATGCCCGCTTGGTCTACGCCCGCGAGCATGGCTTCGACACCTGGGGCGAACTGACAGCCCGCGTGAACGCGCTGGCGGCGAGCCCCGCCGCCGCGAATGCGGAGCCGTTCCTGGCTGCGTTCGGGGCCCTGCGATCGGGCGATGTGGGCGGCTTCGCGGCGCTGCTGGCGGCGAATCCTCGCTTGGCCGGTGAGCGCGGCACGAACGGGAATACGCTTCTCAATCTCGCTGTTAGTTTCGCCGGCAAACCAGAGTGGAAAGGCGGCGTCGCTGCGATCGAAGCGTTGCTGGCGGCAGGCGCCGATGCCAATCAGGGCAACAACCGCGGCTGGACGCCGCTGCATCAGGCTGCGTACACGAACCGGTCGGAGATCGCCGCGTTACTGATGGAAAAAGGCGCGGCGCTGGACGCCGAAGCGCACGGGGCGGGCGGGACACCGCTGGTCGTTGCGCTGTTCTGGGGGCATCGCGAAGTGGCCGACTTGTTGGGTGCAACGCCGAACAACCTCCGCGCCGCGGCCGGGCTTGGCGTTCCGGAACTCGTGGAGGCGTGCTTTCGGCCGGATGGCTCACTGACTCCGGAGGCGTGCGCGGCGCGCGGTTTCTACCGACCGCATAGCGGCTTTCCGTATTGGAAACCGTCGATGGATGCGCAAGAGGTTCTGGACGAAGCCCTGGTGTGGGCTTGCAAGAGCAACCGCCTGGCCGTGCTGGAACGGCTCGTCAAGGCGGGTGCGCGCGTGTACGCCGATCCGTATCGCGGCACGCCGCTGATCTGGGCGGCGGTGTGCAATCGCCCGGAGCCGGTGGCGTGGTTGCTGGATCACGGGGCGGATATCAATCAGAAGGCCACGTTTGGTGGGCTTACGCACGGCCAAGGGATCACCGCTCTTCACTTGGCAGCGCAGTATGGCCATATGCCGGTGGTGAAGCTCCTGGTCGAACGCGGGGCGGATCGATCGACGAAAGACGATCTCTACAAGGCGACGGCCGAGGGCAGCGCGGGCTTCTTCGGCCGGAAGGAAGTTCGCGATTATCTGGCTTCGGTTTAATTCACTTTCGCTACACTCGCGTGCCGGAAGAGGAAACCTGACGCCGCGAACATCGCGGCGAACACGCCATGCCCAATGGCCATTCGCCGCGCCATGTCGGGCGGCGCACCGGAGGGCAGCAGGATGGCAATCAGCGTTAGCGTCGCCGCCATCGCGAACAACGTGTTGGCCAGGGCGCGCGGCTTCAGCCGTGACAGCGACGCGCCGATGGCCCCCATGACGAGCACGCCGTAGTAAACGAGGTTCGCCGGGCTTTCCGAGTCCGCGACCTGGACCATGGTCGACCACCCCAACGCTAACCCGGCCGCCAGCGCCAGTCCAACGCCCGCCTTGTGCGACCACACCCCCATCCTGCTGGCAACCAGGGCCATCACAATCCCCGTCAGGAACAGCACGACATACACTCTTACAAAACCACCCACGCGCCAGTGCCAGTCCTCGACGAATTGCGATGCCACCAGCGGCACCATCCACACGGCTAGGGCACCGAGCGCTACGCGCAGGATCGTTCTTCCCAGTTGAGACATCTGCATTGTGTTCTCCCTAATGATTCCGAACAACGTCTCGCAAAAGACCCACAACGCGAACCCGAACAGGCTTCGCGTTGCGCCCTGGTGCTCCTGGCATAGGTCATGAAATGTCTGTGCCGTCCCTTCCGCGAACCGTTCACGGAAGGGCCGCGGATACAGCCATAGCAGCATCGCATACAACGTTCGGTAACGCTTAGTGCCCATGGGCCAACCGTCCTTCGGCGACCGCGACGACGCCGCGATATCGCGCCAGCTCCGCTTCGAGGGCTTGCTGTCCCGCGCCCGCCACAGTTCCATCCCATCCTGGAGCAACAGTTTTGCGTAGACACCAAACTCCCGCGCCCGCCCCTGCTTGGTTTCCAATACCTCGGTGATGTTCCGCAGAATGTGCCCCAGGCATTTTTGTTGTTCGACCGCATCAAACTCCCCGGCGTCGTAGCTCTTGCCTCGGTCCGTGATCATAACTCCGGCATAGTCGCTGGGAATGATCTCCCGTACCTCTTCGTTCCGGTGCTGCGGGCGGATCTGGTAAACCGCCGCCCGGTCCGTCTCAAAGCCCATCAGAAAGGCCGTTTTCCCGCCGACTCGC
>JAPKZA010000007.1 GCA_026394015.1 Acidobacteriota bacterium | reverse complement strand
TTCCACAAACGGGCATCACTGTTCAACGTGGGCACACTCTTGATGGCCTCGGTAAGTACTACCGCGAAACAATTCTCGAATCAGACGCTACGCCCGTAGACATTGTCGCCGCATTGCGCGAAGCCGAAGTTGACGTAGTTGTCTGTTACCTGCCCGTTGGTTCAGAAGATGCCGCACGCTTTTACGCACAGTGTGCAATCGATGCTGGCTGTGGCTTTGTCAACGCGCTGCCTGTCTTCATTGCTGGAACACCAGCTTGGGCCCAACGCTTTGTTGACGCAGGTCTGCCAATCGTTGGTGACGACATCAAGAGCCAGGTCGGCGCGACCATCACGCACCGCGTACTTGCAAAGCTCTTCGAAGACCGCGGCGTGATCGTCGATCGCACCTACCAACTCAACGTTGGCGGCAACATGGACTTCAAGAACATGTTGGAGCGCGATCGCCTCGAATCCAAGAAGATTTCAAAGACTCAGTCAGTTACCTCACAGTTGTCACATGACCTTGGTGCAGACAACGTGCATATCGGACCGTCTGACTACGTGGCTTGGCTTGATGACCGCAAATGGGCATTCATCCGCCTTGAAGGTCGTGCTTTCGGTGACGTGCCTTTGAACCTCGAATACAAGCTCGAGGTTTGGGACTCACCGAACTCAGCTGGCGTCATCATTGACGCTGTTCGTGCCGCAAAAATTGGCATGGACCGCAAGGTTGGTGGGCCACTTCTTGCGGCTTCCAGTTACTTCATGAAGTCACCACCTGTGCAATACAACGACTCTGAAGCAAAACAGGCAGTTGAAGATTTCATTAGCGGAAAGATCAAGAGCTAATTCTTTAGCTTTCTGTAAGGCCCGGCAGATTTTCTGTCGGGCCTTACACATGGGCACTAATCCCACTAGTCTCACGCTGTGACAAAGTTTTCGGCTCTGCGGGAGTTACTCGCGACCAGAGACTTTCGCCGACTATTTTCAGTTCGCCTCGTTGGTCAATACGCAGATGGATTAGTCCAAGCTTCCCTTGCCACCTTTGTACTGTTCTCACCAGAACGGCAGCCTTCGGCAACCAAGGTTGCCGTTGCCTTCGCGATTTTGCTCTTGCCCTATTCAGTCATTGGACCATTCGCGGGAGTGCTACTCGATCGCTGGCGTCGTCGCAACGTTCTAGTAAAAGCAAACTTCCTTAAAGCCATTGGCGTCATCCCCATTGTGGCGCTGATTGCAGCCGGCAACGATGGCGCCTTACTCGGAGTTTCCGTACTTCTTGTTTTAGGAGTGGGTCGATTCGTACTCGCAGGACTATCTGCATCTTTGCCTCATGTGGTTGAAGGACGAGATCTGGTGACAGCAAATGCATTGAGTCCCACATCGGGAACAATCGCCGCGGCGCTTGGTGCGGGCAGCGGCGTAGCGTTGCGCTCACTTGCAGGCGGCGGCGATACCGGTAGCCAAAGCGTGTTGCTTCTTGCAGCGGTTCTCTTTATTTGCGCAGGACTCATCGCACGGCGCATCGCTGTTACCGCACTTGGCCCAACAGGTGAGCGTGCACCAGACACTTTTATAGGAGTGCTTCAAGGATTCGTCGATGGGTTGCGCGTTCTTGGTACCCACGGCCGCCCACGGCGAGCAATAGCTGTTGTGGGGATCCACCGCATTGCCTTAGGCATGCTCACTGTTGATGCGCTGCTACTCGTTCGCAACACTTTTAATTCGATGGCCAATGCCGACCATGCCTTAAGTCAATTTGCAATCATCACTGGAGCCGCCGCATCCGGCGCGCTTATCGGAGCGGTCTGCACTCCTTGGGCGTCCCGAAATTGGGGGACTGTTACCTGGTCTTCCTTGGTGTTGGTTTTTGGTGGTCTTTTCGGTGGTGTTCTTGTACTTGCTGGCGCTATGAATGAATCGATGCCTGTCTTACTCATTGGTGCGGCTTGCTTTGGTTTGATTGGTCAAGCAGTAAAAGTTTGTGCCGATACGGAGATCCAAGTCGGCATCAGAGACGATCATTTAGGCAGAGTCTTTGCGCTCTTTGACATGATTGTGAACGCCTGCCTTGTCGCAGGAATC
>JAPKZA010000345.1 GCA_026394015.1 Acidobacteriota bacterium | reverse complement strand
ATGAGAACGGGTTTCAGGGGGCGGGGGCGACTGGGTTAGTTGGTTTGCAGGTTTTGTTTCGTTAGGAGCTCTTTAATATGTCAATTGCTACGATGCGTGGAGATGGCGGCCAGACGGGATTGTCGGGGGGGATTCGCGTGTCGAAATCCTCGCCGCGCGTGGAATCGTTTGGGACGCTGGATGAGCTGATCTCAATGATGGGTTTGGCGCGGGCGATTTGCCCGAATGAGGATTTGAAGGCAGCGACGAAGCGGATTCAAAAGGAGCTTTTCAAAGTGGCCTCGGCGATTTCGACTCCGCCGGAGAGCCCAAAGGGAATTCCGGTGGTGGAGGACGCGATGGTGGACGCTTTGACGGCGCATGTGCACCTGATTGAGGCGATTCCGGGAATGCTCGACGATTGGACGCTGCCGGGAGAGGATGCCGCTTCGGCGACGTTCGACGTGGCCCGGACGATTTGCCGGCGGGCGGAGCGGCTGGTGGTGGGGTTGATTGAAGGTGGCTTGGTGGTGCAGCCGAATGTGGTGCGGTACCTGAATCGGCTTTCCGATTTGCTGTGGTTGTTTGGGCGGCAGATTGAGAAAGAGGCGGGGAAGGATGCTCGTCTGCGGGATGAGGCGACGCCGGGGCCGAAGTGGTCGAGGGCTTGGTAGAGAAACCATATTCTTTGGAGACGCGGGGCGGGCGGTGGTTACACGCCCGCTTCGCGGAGCCATGGAATATTGTGAGTTGGGCGATGGTTTTTTTTTAAAAAAGGGGGGGGGGGGGGGTTTGGGGGGGGGGGTTGTAGGGGGGGGGGGGGGGGGGGGCGGTGGGCTTCATGACAAGTCGGCGGTTTGGGAAGTATGTCGAGGCCGAGGCTAGTGAGGAGGAAGTTCAGGCGTGGGCGGTGGGGACGGTTGGACTGAGTAACTCGCTGCGGGTGGGAGATACGACGGGGCCGCTGCGGGACGGGCCGGGGACGATTAACTTATTGGTCTGTTGTTCGGTTGGGTTGACGGTGGAGGGGGCGCTGGAGGCTTTGGCGCTGGTGAGCGAGGCGAAGGCGGCGGCGGTGTTAGAGGGAGGTGTTTTGAGCCGACGGAGCGGGGAGCCGGCGACGGGAACAGGGACGGACTATTTGGCGGTGGCTTGGCCGGTGGGTGGTTCGCGTGAGGAGTATGCGGGGAAGCATACGGCAGTGGGGGCCGCGGTGGGGCGGGCGGCTTTGGAAGCGGTAAGGGAAGGGGTGAGGGTGTGGACAGCGGAATGAGAAAGGCGCTGTTTGTAGGCGGGACTGCGTCACACGTCGGTAAGACTTGGTTTACGGCGGCGTTCTGTCGCGTACTGCGGCGGCGGGGAGTTCGCGTGGCTCCGTTTAAGGCGCAGAACATGTCGAACAACGCGTACCCGTGCATTGAAGGTGGCGAGATTGGCCGGGCGCAGGCGATGCAGGCGGAGGCGTGCGGGGTGCCTCCGATGGCGGACATGAACCCGGTACTGCTGAAGCCGAATTCGGCGACGGGGAGCCAGGTGGTGGTGCAGGGGAAGGTTTGGGGAGACGTGCCGGCGCGGGAGTATTACGGGCTTTCGGAGAAGCTGTTTGGGTTGGCGGTGGAGAGCTTCGAGCGGTTGGCGGCGCAGTTTGAGGTGGTCGTTTGCGAGGGGGCGGGGAGCGTGGCGGAGGTGAATCTGGCGGCGCGGGACATAACGAATTTGCGGCTGGCGGAGCGGGTGGGGGCGTCGGCGATTCTGGTGGCGGATATTGAGCGGGGCGGGGTGTTTGGGTCGCTGGTGGGGACGATGGAGTTGCTGCCGGAGAGTCAAAGACGATTGGTGAAGGCGTTTGCGGTGAACCGGTTTCGGGGGGATGTGACGCTGTTCGATGAGGGGGTGACGTTTTTGGAAAAACGGCTGGGAATTCCCTGTTTAGGCGTATTTCCTTGGGCGGAGGGGGTGGAACTGGACGAGGAAGATTCGTTGGGGATTCCGGCGGGCGGGTCGGATGAGGTGGCGGTGGTGCGGCTGCCGCGGATTGCGAATTTTACGGATTTTCGGACGGTAGGGCCGGTGGATTGGGTGGAGCGGCCGGGGGGGAAGCAGTATCGAGTGGTGTTCTTGCCGGGGACGAAGAATACGGTGGAAGACTTGGCTTGGATGCGGGCGGTGGGGTTGGATGGATGGGTCCGACAGCAGTGGGAGGGGGGCGCGTTGGTGGTGGGAATTTGCGGGGGGTATCAGATTTTGGGGGAGACGGTGGACGGGGTGGCGGGGGTGGGGATGCTGCCGGTGGCGACCGTGATGCAGCCATGGAAAGTGACTCGGGGGGTGCGGGCTCGGACGGTGGGTGGGGTGGATTTTGAGGCATATGAAATCCACATGGGGGAGACGGCGCGGGCGGGGGAGGCGTGTTTCTACTTGGCTGATGGGCGGGCGGAGGGGTGCCGGGTGGGGCG
>JAPKZA010000249.1:1785-7323 GCA_026394015.1 Acidobacteriota bacterium | reverse complement strand
TTCGCGGCGTGGAGGGCCCAGAGGGGATTGCGGAGGAGTTCGCGGGCGAGGAGGACGACGTCCGCTTGACCGGTGCGGATGATGGTGTCGGCTTGCTCAGGAGAGGTAATCATGCCGACGGCTCCCGTCGGCAGGCCGGTTTCTCGCCGGACTTGTGCGGCGAAGGCGACTTGATAGCCGGGGCCGAGGGGAATCTGCTGCAACGGGCTATTGCCGCCGGAGGAGCAATCGAGGAGATCGATGCCGTGGGCGGGTAGTTCGCGGGCGAGAGCGACGGTGTCGTTGATCGTCCAGCCGCCTTCGACCCAGTCGCTGGCGGACATGCGGAGGAATAAGGGGCCGGACCATTCTGAGCGGACGGCGGCGATGACTTCGAACAGCGCCACGTGGCCGTCGGCGTAGCGGTCGGTCCGTTTGTTCGTCAACGGGGACAAGAACGAGTTGAGGAGGTAGCCGTGGGCGGCGTGGATCTCGATGAGTTCGAAGCCGGCGACTTTGGCGCGGCGGGTGGCGGCGACGTAGGAGTCGAGCAACGCGGCGATCTCGTCGGTGGTTAACTCGTGAGGCAGGGGGTCGGTGGCGTTGAAGGGCAGAGGGGAAGGGGCTACGGTCTGCCACGCACCTTCGGCTAACGCGCCACTACCGCGCCAGGGCACGTCCGTACTGGCCTTGCGGCCGGCGTGGGCGAGTTGGATGCCGGGGACAGCACCTTGCGATTTGATGTAAGCCGCGATGCGGCCCCAGGGGGCGATGTGCTCGTCCTTCCAGATTCCAGTACAGCCGGGAGTGATGCGGCCTTCCGGGCGAATGGCGGTAGCTTCGGCGATGACGGCACCGGTGCCGATGGCGCGGGTGCCGAGGTGTACCAAGTGCCAATCAGAGGGGAAACCGTCCACGGCGGAATACTGGCACATCGGCGAGACGAAGACGCGATTGTCAAAGGTCACGCCGCGAAGCGTTAGAGGGGTAAAAAGAGCAATACTCACTTATTTGTAGATGCTATTGAGGGCCGCAGTGATCCAAGGCTCGCGTTCGGCTTCCACTTTATCGCCTTCTTCGACGCCGAGGCCGAGGTTCATGATCTCCTGCCGCAGACGATATTCGATCCAGTCGGCGCTGGCGAACCAATCGGAGAGGCTGGGCTGGATGTTGTTCTGACTCAGCCAGGAGCGAAAGCGATCGATGATCGGCTTGGGCAGGACCCAGCCGGAGGCGAGGACGGGACGTTCGGCGCGGAGGTATTCCGTGGCGAAGGTCGCGAACGCACCGGTGGAATCGAGCACCATTTCCAGGCGCCGGTAGGGCGGCATGGTAACGGCTTGGTCGGGCTCGATGCCGCCGCCACCGCGGACGATACGGCCGGAATCCGTTTTATACTCCAGACGCGGGGTGTCGGTCGTGTGCTCGAGCTGCATGTCCCGGAGAGGCTTTTGGATGCTGCGCCCGCTGGGCGTATAGTAAAACGCCATGGTCAGCGCGACGCCGGTGGATTGGGCGGTTGGCAACACGTTTTGGACGAGTCCTTTTCCGAAAGTGGGTTCGCCGAGGATGATGGCCCGGTCGTGATCCTGTAACGCCCCGGAAACGATTTCGGCGGCGCTGGCGGTTTTGGCGTTGACGAGGACGGCGATGCGGAATCCGTAGGGCTTCGCCGTGGCCGGCACTTTTTCGACGCCGTTCATGCGGCGGCCCTTCGCGGTCAGCACGAGTTGACCGGGGTTGAGGAACAACGACGCCGTATCGACAGCGCTGCCGACGACGCCGCCGGGGTTGTTGCGCAGGTCGAGAACGAGACCTTGCAGGGCTTGGCCGCCGATCTTCTCGATGCCGGCTTGGATGTCTTTCGCGGTTTTCTCGTCGAAACTCGTGACGCGGAGATAGCCGTAGCCGGGCTTGAGGAGAAAGGCCCGTTCGACGGAGCTTGTCTGCATCTCTTCGGGGATCAGCGTGAACTGGATGGGCCGGGCGTTGCCGGGCTTGCGCACGTGGACGATGGCGCGGTTCTGCCGGGCTTCGCCGAGGACCTGCGTGAGTTGCTCCGGGGTAAGAGGGCCTAGGGCGATGTTATTGATGGCCAGGATCTCGTCGCCGGCCGAAATTCCGGCTTTGGCGAGCGGTGCGCCGGGGATGGCCTGGAGCACTTGGACGCGGCCGGGGAGGATGCTGACGACGCTGCCGAAGCCCTTCGACTCGCTCCGCTGCATGCGCTTGAGTTGATCGAACTGGCCGGGATCGAGGAAGACGGAGTGGGGATCGAGCTTGCGGAGGAGACCGGGGATGATGCCTTCGTAGAAGAGCTTGGTCGAGTCCGTGGGGTCGGCGTTGTTCTCGCGGGCGAGCGTATAGACTTCGAGAATTTTCTTGACGGTGCTGGCCAATTCGTCAGGTTCTTGCGCGGGCAGCAGGCTCGTGGCAAACAAGGCCAGTAGGCAGAAAATCTTCATCGGGAAAACTGGGTGGCTTTCTTGCGCTCATGACGGGCGAGGGCAAGTTGGATTAACTCGTCGACGAGTTGGGGCATGGAAACGCCGCTGTGCTCCCACATTTTGGGGTACATGCTGATGGACGTGAAACCGGGAATGGTGTTGATCTCGTTGATGTAGACACGCCCCGTGGAGGCTTCCATGAGGAAATCGACGCGGCTCATGCCTTCGCAGTTACAAGCCAGATAGGCGGCCACGGCGATGCGCTGGAGTTCAGCGGTGACCTGCGGGTCAAGGTCAGCGGGGAGTTCGGTTTTGGCGAGGTCGAGGAGGTATTTGTCCTCGTAGTCGTAGAACTCGCGCGAGGGGAGGATTTCGCAAGGCGAAGAGGCCCGGGCGTTGTCGTAGTTGCCGAGCACGGCGCATTCGATTTCCCGGCCCACGATGGTCCTTTCGATGAGAATTTTCCAATCGAAGCGGGCGGCGAAGTCGAGCGCCGCGACCAGTTCCGGGTGGTTGTGCGCTTTCGAGATGCCCACCGAACTGCCGAGGTTGGCGGGTTTGACGAAGACCGGATAGGCGAACGCGGCTTCGACCGCATAGGGGTCCAATGCTCCGCGATACTGCGTCAGATACTCGGTGACCGGAAGGCCGCGTTCGGCGCAGACGCGCTTGAGCGTTTCCTTGTCCATGGCGATGGCCGAGGCCATGACGCCGGGGCCGACGTAGGGGAGATCAGCCAGTTCGAGCAGGCCCTGGACGGTACCGTCCTCGCCGAAGGTTCCGTGCAATATGGGGAAGACGACGTCGATGCCGGGGTTGGAGCCCGGTTCGGGGAAGATGGGGGCCGGGCTCCATTTTCCCTCCGGGGAGATGACGTAGGGCACGACCTCGTAGCCGGAGGCTTCGAGGGCGGCGGAGACGGATTTGGCGGAGCGGAGCGAGATTTCGTGCTCGCCGCTGCGGCCACCTTGGAGGACTGCGACACGCGTTTTCACAGGATCTTCTTTCCTAGGGCTGAGGTCATGAATTCGACGGCAAGGTCGGCGGTGCGGTTGGCGACGTCGAGGACCGGGTTTACTTCCACGACTTCCAAGCTGATGAGCTTGCCGGAGTCGGCGAGGATCTCCATGGCGAGGTGGGCCTCCCGGTAGCTGAGGCCGCCGCGGACGGGGGTGCCGACGCCGGGGGCTTCGTCGGGGTCGATGGAGTCCATGTCGAGACTGAGATGGATGCCGACGGTGCCGGCGCTGGCGAGAGCGATGGCTTCCTGCATGATGGCGGGCATGCCGCGTTCGTCGATGTCGCGCATGGTGAAGGCGCGGACGCCGGATTCCCGGACGTGAGCCGCTTCGAGGGAATCGACATCGCGGAGGCCGATGATGGCGACGTTACGCGGATCGACTTTGGGAGCGAAGCCGGCGAGGTCGACGAGTTCGGCGGGGCCGCTGCCGATGAGCGAGGCCAAGGGCATGCCGTGGACGTTGCCGCTGGGGCTGGTTTCGGGCGTATTCATGTCGGCGTGGGCGTCGATCCAGATGACGCCGATCGCTTCTTCCTGCTGGCGATAGAAGCGGGCGACGCCGCTGATGGAGCCAGCGGAGATGGAATGGTCACCACCGAGAACGAGAGGCAGCTTCCCTTGTTCGAGCGACTCGTAGACGAGTTCGGCGACGCGGCCGCAAGACGCCGCGATCTGCGGCAAATGGCGAGAAGACTTCGGGCCGGGCGGGATGCTTTCGGCTTGGTCGACGGGGACGTTGCCGCGGTCTTCAATGGTGTAGCCAAGTTGAGCCAACCGCGCTCCCAGGCCGGCGACGCGGATGGCGGACGGGCCCATGTCGACGCCGCGCCGTCCGGCCCCGAGGTCCATGGGAACGCCGATGATGGCGATCGTGGTTTTGGTGTGCACTAGGGCCTCGTACGGTAGAGCATGCGGGGGTAGGCGATCGTTTCGCGGATATGTTCGAGGCCGCACATCCAAGCGACGCAACGTTCAATGCCCATGCCGAAGCCAGCGTGTGGGACGCTGCCGAAGCGGCGGAGATCGAGATACCATTCGAAGGCTTCCTTGGGAAGCTTGTGGTCTTCGATGCGTTTGAGGAGCAGGTCGTAGTCGTGGACGCGCTGGCCGCCGCCGATGATTTCGCCGTAGCCTTCCGGGGCGAGCATGTCGACGCCGAGGGCGAGTTCCGGGCGTTCGGCGTCGGGCTGGAAGTAGAACGCTTTGACTTGGGCGGGATATTTTTCGACGAGGACGGGGCGGTCGAACTCTTCGGCGAGGAGGGTCTCATCGGTACCGCCGAAGTCGCTGCCCCACTGGATTTCGCTGCCTTTGCGTTGGAGGATGAGAACGGCTTCGTCGTAGGAGATCCGTGGAAATGGCCCGACGATGGATTCGAGTTTGGTGACGTCGCGTTCGAGGATGGCGAGTTCGGCGCGGCGGTTGGCGAGCACGCGCTGGGCGATGAAACAGACGAGCCCTTCGGCGAGGGACTTTACGTCTTCGAGGGTGGCGTAGGCCATTTCGGGTTCGACCATCCAGAACTCCGTGAGATGGCGGCGGGTTTTGGATTTTTCGGCGCGGAAGGTGGGGCCGAAGCAGTAGACGTTGCCGAAGGCCATGGCATTGGCTTCGTTATAGAGCTGGCCGGACTGGGTGAGGTAGACCTTCTCGTCCTCGAAGTAATCGACTTCGAACAACGTGGTGGTGCCCTCGCAGGCGGCGGGCGTGAAGATGGGGCAATCGACGAGGGTGAAGCCGTTATCGTCGAAGAAGTCGCGCGTGGCTTTGATGACTTCGTGGCGGATTTTGGCGATGGCGAACTGGCGGCGGGACCGGAGCCAGAGGTGGCGGTGGTCCATGAGGAAGTCGACGCCATGTTCTTTCGGGGTGATCGGGTAGGGCTGGTCTTCGGGGACGCGTTGGATGACTTCGCAGGATTCGACGTCGAGTTCGAAGCCGCCGGTGGCGCGCGGTTCGGCGCGGACCTTGCCGGTGATTTTGAATGAGGACTCCTGGGTCAGGTTCTTGAGTGTCTCGAAAGTCGCTTCTGGAAGATTGGCTTTGACGGCGACGCATTGGATGATGCCGGAGCCGTCGCGCAGGATGGGG
>JAPKZA010000249.1:0-1748 GCA_026394015.1 Acidobacteriota bacterium | reverse complement strand
GATCTTACCGCTCTTGCGGAGGTTGTAAAGCCAACCGGCAAGGGTTACGGTTTGGCCGTCGTGCTGGGCGATATCCGCGATCCGGACGTGGGCGAGGGACATTTACAGGTTCTCCAGGTTCTCAAAAATACGTTTGATGGAATCGAGGGGATGCGGGAAGTCGGGACTTTCCTTGAGTTCGAGGAGGAGCGGGTATTGATGTTCGCGAGAGCGGAGCAGGCTCATCGTTTCGCGCCAGTTGACGGTGCCGCCGGTGGCCAGGGTGGGGAAGAGATGTTTGTCGTCCTTGCCATTGTTGTCGTGTACGTGGGTCGACTTGATGCGATCCTTCATGAGTTCGAAGGTCGTCGAGACGCCGTCCATGAGGTTGGCGTGGCCGATGTCGAGACAGTAGCCGAGATTGAGATGGGTGATGCCGAGGAAGTAGTTCAGGCGCTCGGCGGAACTGAGGCCGTTGGGGATGTTTTCGAGCAGCACTTCGACGCCGCGGTGGCGGGCGAAGAGGCTGATCTCTTCGAGCGAGCTGAAAGCGACTTCGAGTTTGGCTTCGTCGAAGTCGTCGACGGGAGCGCCGAGGTGTTGGATGAGAAACCGGAACGGGATCTTTTCGGCGATCTCGATGGCCTGCTTGATCTGGTCGACGGCGGCGATGCGGCGGGCCTTGTTGAGGTCGGCGATGTTGATGATTGACGAGGGGCCGGTACGCCCCCACACCTCGTCGTTGAACATCGGTGAATGCAGGGAATGGAGCTTAAGCGGCGCATCACTGAACCAGTGGGCCAGTTCGGTAATCTGCGATTTATTCTGCCAATCGATGTGCTGCTTGGCGCAGAAAATTTCGACGGAGGGAATGCCGGCTTCGTAAATCTTGTCGAGCCAAACGTTGTTCAACCGATGGTTGACGAGGAAGTGGGTGGAAACGGCGTGGTTCATGAGGGTTAGTATCCGGCCGCTTTGCCTTCGACGCGAGGGTCTGCCGCGCCAGCGAGCCAACCGTTGGCTTCGATTTGAATCGCCATGACTTCGCACATGCGGGCCACGGTTTCGACGGCGTGACCTTTCTGTTCGAGGAGGCGACGGGTGTCGGGTGAGAAGTCGGTCTCCATGTACAACTTGTCAGGCCGCCATTGGTGATGGAAGCGAGGGAAGTTGACGGCATCCTGGATCGGCATTTTGAAATCGATGACGTTTTGGATGACCTGCATGACGTTGGTAAGGATGCGGGTGCCGCCGGGGGTTCCGACGACCAGAGCCAGCTTGCCATCTTTGACGACGATGCTGGGGCTCATGGAGCTGAGGGGGCGTTTGCCGGGCTGAATGGCGTTGGCTTCGCCGCCGATTGCTCCGTACATATTCGGGGCACCGGGCTTCACCGAAAAGTCGTCCATTTCGTTGTTGAGGAGAATGCCGAGACCGGGGACGGTGGCTCCGGAGCCGTAGCCGCCGTTGAGGGTGTAGGTGACCGAGACGGCGTTGCCTTCGGCGTCGACGATCGAGTAATGCGTCGTTTCGAGCGACTCGTAGGGGGCGAGGTTGCCGGGTTTGATCTTGTCCGAGTTGGTCGCCGCGGCGGGGTCGATGGAATCGCGGAGCGTGGAGAGGTAGCGGGGGTCGAGCAGTTTCTTTGTGGGTACTTTGAAGAAGTCCGGGTCGCCGAGATATTCTGAGCGATCGGCGTAGTAGCGGCGCATGGCTTCGGCGGTGAAGTGAATGGCTTGTGCTGAGCCGGCGCCGTAGCTGGCGTAGTC
>JAPKZA010000258.1 GCA_026394015.1 Acidobacteriota bacterium | reverse complement strand
TCAATGCATCTGACGCAAGCAATTCATTCTCAGCAGCCAGCGTGATGATTTCATCAGACAATGCTGTTGAGTCCTGAACCGCGACCGCGTCACGTTCTGCGTCCTGAGGTTGTATTTTCGGGGCAGTGTCGTCAGCCCAGGAAGGTGAAATTGTAGCGGTGGCGAGGGGCAGCCCAACAATTAAAACAGTGGTCGACCAGAGAGTATATCGTGACATAGCAAGGGGCCTTGCGAGTGCGGGGGAGGTGGACTTTTGAATGGGGACAGCCCACTGTGAATAACTAGTGGTGCGTCAAGCTCAGGAAATGGGGTTGGTTGTATTGGAAAATCATGGGAGACTGATGGGCACAAGGAGGTGTGCCATGGAAAAGAAGTACATTGTCCGATTGTCCGATACGGAACGTGAACAGCTCAATGAGATTGTCAGGAAATTTAGCGGTTCCAGTCAGAAGGTTCGGCGCGCACAGATTCTGCTGAAGGCTGACGCCGAAGGGCCGGCGTGGACGGATGCCCGCATTGCCGAAGCGTTTGGATGTCGCACAAACACAGTTGAGAATATTCGCCAGAGGCTTGTCGAGTTTGGCTTTGCCCAAACACTCTCTGGAAAACAGCGGGCTGAACCGGCTCGCCCGAAATGCCTGACCGGAGACGAAGAAGCCAGGATCATCGCAACACGTCTCGGAAAACCGCCCGAGGGTTACGCGAACTGGTCGCTGCGATTGCTGGCTGATAAAGTGGTGGAGCTGCAAATCGCCCCGAAGGTCTCCCACGAAACGATTCGCCAGACGCTAAAAAAAACAGGATGAACAATCGCAATATCGAGTACTGGGTCATTCCTCCAGAATGCGACGCTGAGTTTGTTGCGAGCATGGAAGATGTCCTTGAAACGTACGAAAAACCATACAATCCGGCGCATCCGGTGATCTGCATGGACGAGCAGCCAGTGCAGTTGGTCAAAGATGTTAAGCCACCGATCGCAGAGACTTTGGAGCATGCTCAACGAGTCGATTATGAATACGAGCGCGCCGGAGTAGCGAATATCTTCATGTTCTGCGAACCACTGGCTGGCTGGAGAGAAGCGTTCGCTCGTGAAACCAAGACGAAAGCCGACTGGGCGCTCCTGGTGGCCGACCTCCTCGAAGGTCGTTACGCCGGATGCAACAAAGTGACACTCGTCTGCGACAACCTCAACACTCACACCCGCGGAGCATTCTACGAAGTATTTGAACCTGCCAGAGCCCGCGCACTGGTGAAACGAATAGATTGGTGCCACACGCCCAAACATGGCAGTTGGCTGAACATCGCGGAAAACGAATTGAGCTGTATTACTCGTCAATGCGTAAACGGCCGCCGCATCGGCAGTATCGAACTCCTTGCGACCGAAATCGCCGCGTGGTCGAGCAGCGTGAATGCAAAACAGCGAGGAGTCGACTGGCAAATGCGGATCGATGATGCACGTTGCAAACTCAAGTCGGTCTACCCCAAAATTAAAACTTGACGCACCACTAGTGCTCTGTCAATGCTCAAAAACCCGGTCAGGAGCCAATAGCCAACTGGCCCGAAGGGCGCTTCGCACTGTTCGTTCCTGACCCTTTTTCTGAGCCCAAACGCAAAAGCGTGGCAGATGTTC
>JAPKZA010000518.1 GCA_026394015.1 Acidobacteriota bacterium | reverse complement strand
GGCCGCCGCCGGCCCCGGAGGCGGTCTCGCCAGCCTCCGTCTCGAAATCGCCGCGGCCGCACGCTCCATCGCGGCCTGCTACCGCGAGCTCAAACAGATCCGTAGCTTCGACCCCTTTGACCGGCCCCCGGCCAATTTCAACCCAGCCACCGACATCGCCCAGCAGACGTACTCCTCCGTCCCGAAGCCAGAAGATATTCCGCCCGCCGCCCCGGCTCCCACCACGGAAGTCGTTGAAAACAAGGAATCGGAACCCGCCGAAACCCCCGAAAACAGCGAAATCCAAAGCCAACCGAAGCCAACCGAGACCCAGGAAGAACCCCGAGCCGAACACGGTTATTCGATCGTCCTGCCGCCTCGTCGAGCCCCGCAGCGAGCCGAACCCCCGCCCAAAGTCCGCCGCGCCGGCGGAGGTGCCGCATGATCCGCCTGATCCAACCCCAACGGCCCGCCCAAGCCGTCGCCGTTCCCCCGGTCCCGACCACCGAGACCCCCGAAACAAGCGCAAAGCAAAGCCAACCGAACCCAACCGAAACCCCGCTCAAAGTCCGTCGCGCCGTAGGAGGTGCCGAATGATCCGCCTAAACCAGACCCAAACGAACACCCGGCCTCTAGCCCCAGCCCAGCCCGAACCCAAGCTCGGCAAAGTCTCCGCCTGGGCCGAACTCGCTCTCGGCTTCACCCCGGACCCCCGCCAGGCCGAGCTCCTCGACCTCGAAGCCCCCCGCCTCGCCGTCTGCACCGGCCGCCAGCAGGGCAAAACCCAAGCCGCCGCCGCCAAGGCCCTCCACCTGGCCCTGCAGCAGCCCGGAGCCCTCATCCTCGTCTTCGGCCCCGTCGGCCCCCAAGCCGGCGAACTCCTCGGCCGCATCCGCCACTTCGCCCACCGCCTCGGTCTGGCCACCAAACCCGACCGCAACCACACCCGTTCCCTCGTCCTCCCCAACGGCTCCCGGTTCATCGCCCTGCCCGACGTCCCCACCAGCGCCCGCGGCTACGCCAGCGTCGCCCTCATCCTCGTCGACGAGGCCGCCTTCGTCGACGACCAGATCTTCCAAGCCATCACGCCCATGCTCGCCGTCTCCAACGGCTCCCTCTGGATCTTCTCCACGCCCAACGGCCAAACCGGTCGCTTTCACGAAATCTGCACCGCCGCGGACTCCGCCTGGACCCGCTTCTTCTCCCCCTCCCACGAGTGCCCCCGCATCGCCCCGGCCTTCCTCGCCCAGGAACGCGCCTTCCTCGGCGACGCCCTCTTCCGTCAGGAGTACGAATGCGCCTTCATCGCCAACCGTCTCCAGTTCTTGGACCGCGAACTCATCGAGCAAGCCACCATCCCCCGCGAGCCCCAGGGCACCCCCATCCCCTCCATCACGGAGCTTTTCCTCGGCGTCGACATCGGCAAGCGCATCGACCACTCCGCCATCGTCGTCCTCGCCCTCACCTGGAGCGAGGGCCCCGTCAACCGGGTCGATATGTCCAAGCCCCTCTACCCCAGAATCAACCTGCTCCACGCCGAGTCGCTCCCCCTCGGTGCCGCGCACTTCGATCTGCCCGCCCGCCTGAAGAGCATCCTAGC
>JAPKZA010000166.1 GCA_026394015.1 Acidobacteriota bacterium | reverse complement strand
CGGGGCCGATTTCGGGTTCGAGGCGGGGGAAAAGTTCGGCCTGGAAGAGATGGGCGAATTGCAAGAGGCGCGAGAATCCGATATGCTCCGGAGGGATGGTTGGAGTGGAATGAATCTGTTTTAGCATTTTGATTGGCGTTAAAATTCTATCTCATTGTTTTAATTCACTCCAACTATTCATCATCGAGACCGAATCGGGGCGGATCGATCCAGAGGCCAAGACACGGGCCGGGATCGGCTTTCCCACAGGGGTCAGGGAGTTTCGCAAGAGCCTCCGGTGAAAACCGATTTCTGGTTCCGAAAAATGGCACCGAAGGGGAAGAAAAGGGTGCCTTCGGCGCGCGGTTGGGAGCCGATATTACACCCACTTTGCGGATTTCCAGGTCCCGAAGAGTCGACTGGTTAGGCTCAGTCCTCTTTTGAAGAACCGCGCACAACGGACTCGCTTCGGCCCGGCAGGATGGGCGAGTTCCTCGCCGATTGGTGCCGTGCCTGCGCGGCCTGTGCGCTTCTGAGGCGGTAGGCAACATTGGGCTCGCGCAGACGGCGCAGGAGGTTTCGACGCGGATTCGAGGCACTTGGGTTGCGCCACCAACGGCCCGCGGCGAAACAATAGGGCAAGGATTGGCTTCGTTTTATCGTATTTTATCCGACGGGATACTACGGCAAGGCGAAATTATCGTTACTTTTGTGGCTTGTGAGTGCTGTTCAAGAAGGTTGCCGAGTGGGAAGGCGGTGAGGGAGATCGCGGCGACGGCGAAGGCTGGGGGGCAGACGGACGACATAACGGTGGTGACGGTGCGGCGGGCGGGGGGGGTGAGTTACGTCTTGGGGTCGCGTTTGCGCAACTCGTCGGCGTCGCCGAGATCTTTGGGACGCCCGGTCGACTCTTTGTTACGAAGGAGTTCCACACGACCGATGAACTGGACAGGAATGCCGTCGATATTTCCTGGGCAACGACCGGCCCAGGCCTCTTCGAAGTCGACTCCTGAGATCGAAGTAAGCAGGTCGATGCGGTTGGGTTTGGCTCCTAACTGGACTACTTGGTCCGGCTTGGTTAGATCCTGGCGGGAGATATCCAAACTGCCGAACCCGAACGCGCGCAATGCCGCTAGGGTAGCATCCGCATTTTCAATAGTGGCGCGGAGGAAGAAATCGATGTCGGAGGTGAAGCGCGGGTGCCCGTGCCAAGCGACGGCGAAGGCCCCTACGATAAGGTACTCAACTCCGTTCGAGTTCAGTGATTCGATAAACTCGCGTAAATCTTTGTGAATGGGCATCGGGTTGATACCAGGCTTGGAGTTCGAGGACAATATTGATGCGCTGCTCGGGGGTGGAAAGAAGGTCCTCAGCTACATCGGCGAGGTCGGCCTCTTCAAAGCTATTGAATTTTCGGACGACCGTTTCCATACCTCCTATTCTAAAACTATGGGGAGGAACGCGTGAAGCGATTCTTAGGGCCCGATTCCGGGTTCAGAAAAACGATACCGAAGGGGATGAAAAGGTGTGGCGCGCGCAGGCAAAAGGAGTCTCTCTTGTTGATTTCGCGCAAGAGGTGCTGGCCCGCAAGGTACTTCCGGTTGAAAAGAAGGGACCTCGCACCGGGCGGGAATTGGTCAACGCGGGAGCAAGTGTCCGTGGCTTTTTTGCGGACGAGGAAATCGATCAGCTCTTCAGCAGAACCCCTACTTTCAGCCGCCCCGTTGATTTTTCATGAGCATGATCGGCGCTGCGGTGACGGTTATGGCTTGGCGGCCCTGCTGCTGGGTCGTAAGACTGGAGGTCCCCGCGGAAAGTATGCCGGTCGCGGCTCTGTAGAGTGTTGATTTACGGGCGTCGGGAGAGGGCGACGACGGCTGGGTACTGTTCGGCAAATTCGCCAAAAGTAGTTCGGTAGATCGCGAGGGCTTGTCCGCGGGCCGAGCGGGCTTGGTCGGCCCTAGAGAGGTTTTCGAGGCACTCAGCGAGGGCGGTGAGGCATTCGGCTTTTTCGATGGGGCTCGAGGCCGCATCGACAGCTTGACGCAGAAGCGCTTCGCCTTCGGCAGCCTTGCCTCCGCGGGTGAGGGCTAGGCCAGCGACCAGGTTCTGGCCGTCGCGGAGGGCGTCCGGGAGGACCTCAGTTCCCTTCCCCTCCAGGACTCGAACATAGCGCAACTCGCGTTCCACCTGGGCGCGGCCGCGGTGGTGGCGGAGGGCTTCTTCAAGAAGTAGCGAGGCCGCGGCGGCGTTGCCTTGGATGCGGCGGAGTTGGGCCAGAGCCATCAGCGCAGAGACGACTTCCGAGGGTTTGCCGGGGGCCATGCGCAGAGTGGCGGTGGTTTCGCTCAGGATAGTGGCCGCTTGGCCGAGGTCGCCGGCGGCCAGGCGGAGGACACCCACTTGCGTCATGGCAATGGCCCAGCGGGGGTCCTGGCGGCCGACGCTGGCGGCTGCCTTACGATAAATGGCCTCGGCAGAGGGGCCGGAGAGGGCCGCTAGATCGATTTGGAGTTGAAAGTCGGTCTTGAGGATTTGGGCGGCTTCCTGCAAGAGCTTGCGGCCGGCTTCGGGGTTTCCGCGGGCCGCGCGGAGGTTTCCCATCTCATGCAAGATCTTCCCGCGGACTTCTCCTTGGGCGTTCACAAGCCCTTTATCCAGTTGCTCGGCGGCCTTGTCCCAGACCTGGAGACCCGCGTAAACGCGGCCCAGCGTGGCTCGCATTTCGGCTTCGCTGGCGGGGTCGTCGCCGAAATCGCGGGCGACGCGTTCGGCGGCGGAATCGAGGAGATCGCGGATGGTGGGTTCGCTGCCCTGGACGGGGCGGGCGGCGAGCATGGTGTTCGTGGTGAACTGGGCGAGCTTACGGGCTCGCTGGGCCTCGCGTTCGGCTACGTTGGCCTGGCGGACGGAGATGATGGTCGCGCCGAGGAGAGACAGAACGGCGAGGGTGGCGGCGGCGACGGTAACCTTGTAGCGACCGGCAAAGCGGGCGGCGCGGTACCAGACGGTCTGCGGGCGGGCCATGACCGGCTCACCGTATAGGTATCGCCGGAGGTCTTCGCTGAAATCGTCGACGGAACGGTAACGGTCTTCGGGCTTGGAGGCGAGGGCCTTATTGAGAATCACGGCGAGATCGGCGTAACCTTGACGGGACGGGAGGGGGGCGGGGTCGACGTCCTGAGTGGCGCGGCGCCAGGTATCGACCATGGAGGCGGTGTCGCCGGAGGGCCAGCGGCCGGCGACGAGTTCATAGAGGATGACACCGAGCGAGAAGATATCGCTGGCGGTGGTGACGCCTTGGTTGCGCAGTTGTTCGGGGCTGGCGTAGCGGGGGGTGCCGAGCGCCATGGTGGTGGTGGGGTCGCCGGTGTCGACGATTTTGGCGATGCCGAAATCGAGGAGTTTGGGCTGGCCGTCCGGGGTGACGAGGATGTTGGAGGGCTTGATGTCGCGATGGATGACGAGGTTGCGATGGGCGTAGGCGACGGCACCGCAGATTTCGCGGAACAGGCCGAGGCGGGAGCGGAGGTCGAGGTCGCGTTCGGCGCAGTATTCGAGGAAGTTTTTGCCGTCGACGTACTCCATGACCATGTAGAGGGCGCCGTCGGGGGTGGCGCCGCCATCGAGGAGGCGGGTGATGTTGGGATGGTTGAGGCCGGCGAGGATTTGGCGCTCGTCGCGGAGGCGCTGTTCGAGCGCTTCGTAGCCGGCGGCGTGGGCGCTGAGCATTTTGATGGCTACTTTCTGGGTGAACTGGCCGTCGACGCGGCTGGCTAGATAGACGGTCCCCATGCCGCCGGTGCCCAGGACGGCTTCACAGCGGTAGGGGCCGAATTGGGGGAGGCTGCGTTCCTGGACATCGGGCATTCGATTGGTATAGCGACAGGAGCGGGCAAATCGCCTCAAAGTGATCGTACAATCGCATATGCGCTTCCTGGTGTTCCTGCTTCTTGTCGGCAATGCTTTTGCCCAGCTTGCTTTGGTTCGCGAGAGTTATTCGAAGTATGAGTATCGGGTGGCGATGCGGGATGGGGTGAAGTTGTTCACTTCCGTGTATGTGCCGAAGGACGTGATTACGGAGGGGAAGACGTACCCGATTCTGCTGCAGCGGACGCCTTATTCAGTGCGGCCGTACGGGGCGGATCTGATTCGGGAGAATCTGGGACCTTCGGAGCTTTTCCTGAAGGAGAAGTTTATCTTCGTGTACCAGGATGTGCGGGGGCGGTACCTATCGGAGGGAGACTTTACTTTAACGCGGCCGCACAAGCCGGTGAAGACGGGACCGAAGGATACGGACGAGTCTTCGGACGCGTTTGACACGATCGAGTGGTTGTTGAAGAATGTGCCCGGAAATACAGGCAAGGTAGGGATTTGGGGGATTTCGCAGCCGGGCTTTTTCGCTTCGGCGGCGATGATTGACGCGCATCCGGCGCTGGTGGCGGTTTCGCCGCAGGCACCGGTGACGGACTACTATCTGGGGGACGATTCCTACCACAACGGGGCGTTTATGCTGGCGCACCGGTTCCGGTTCTACCAAGGGTTTCAGCCGCGCGGGCCGGAGCCGGCGGCACCGGGGGCGGCCGCGCCGGGGGTGAACTTCGGGACGCCGGATGGATATGAGTTCTATTTGAACCTGGGGAGCCTGGCGAATGCGGAGGAGAAGTATTTCAAGCGGCAGCAACCGTTTTGGACGCAACATATGGAAAACGCGGGATATACCGAGTTTTGGAAGTCGCGTTCGATTTGGCGGCATTTTCGTTCGATTCGGCCAGCGGTGTTGACGGTGGGCGGGTGGTACGACGCGGAGGATCCGATGGGGCCGCTGCGGACGTTCCAGGAAGTGGATGCGCATACCCCGGTGGGGAAGAACATGTTGGTGATGGGGCCGTGGACGCATGGTGGGTTTGCGCGGGGGGACGGGGATCGGGTGGGGAATATCAACTTTGGATCGAAGACAGGGGTCTTTTATCGTCAACAGATTGAGTTTCCTTTCTTCATGCATTACTTGAAGGCGAAGGGCGATGGGAATTTGTCGAAAGCCTGGATTTTTGAGACGGGGATGAACCAGTGGCGGCGGTTTGAGGCTTGGCCGCCGAAGCAGGCGGTGGCGAAGACGCTGCATTTGGCGGCGAATGGTCAATTGGCGTCGGCGGCGGGGGGGCAGGCTTCGTTTGAGGAGTATGTTTCGGATCCGAATCGGCCGGTTCCTTATTTGGCGCACGTGTCGCTGGCGGTGCGGTCGGACTATATGACGGAAGACCAGCGGTTTGCGGCGACGCGGCCGGACGTGCTGGTATTCAAGACGGATCCGTTGACGCAGGATGTGACGTTGATGGGGCCGATTGGGGTGGATTTAAAGGTTTCGACGACGGGGACAGATTCCGACTTTGGGGTGAAAGTGATTGACGTGTTTCCGGGGGACTATCCGGACTTCAATGCGCCGCCGGTGGTCCCGGGGGCGCCGCCGCGGCAGGACCCGGCGAACACGATTCGGATGGGGGGATACCAGCAGTTGGTTCGGGGGGGGCCGTTCCGGGGGAAGTATCGGAAGAGCATGGAGAAGGCGGAGCCGTTTGTGCCGGGGCAGCCGGATCGGATCCAGTTTGCGTTGCCGGACGTGGCGCATACGTTTCGGGCGGGGCACCGAATTATGGTGCAGGTGCAGAGT
>JAPKZA010000056.1 GCA_026394015.1 Acidobacteriota bacterium | reverse complement strand
TGATCGTGCGTTCGAGCAGTTGCCCCAGAGTGTTGTCAGGCCGCTCCAACATCTCTCGTATGCCCCCGCTGTTCATCAAGTGTAGCGCCTGGCTCAGCGATGGTTCCTGGGTGCGGCCTTCCATAATGTCGCGTCGAGGGACACCGAACGTGGTGAGGAAGTACGTGGCACCTATGCTGGAGACGAGATCCTTCGGCGACGTGCCGAGCGGGTAGCCGCTAAATTTCTGGGGTACGCCAGTTACTTGCACGATGGAATCCAGGAGTACTTCCGCGGGTAACTTGCGGGGAGCGTAGCGGGCCAGCAACAAGTTTTCCAGCGGGTCGACGCCGCCAGGACGTCCGGGTGCCTCGGAGCTCAGTTGGTAGACGGCGGAATTGAGAATCAGCCGATGCAATGGCTTAAATCGAAAGCCCGCTTGCTGAAACGTGTCGGCCAAGCTATCGAGCAGTTCCGGGTGGGTTGGCCTGTTCGTGGAGCGAAAGTCATCGACGGGTTCAACTAAGCCCGCCGCGAAGTACTCAGCCCAGATGCGATTGGCTGTGGCGCGGGCGAACTGCTTCGACTGTTCCCGGGTAATCCAGTCGGCCAGCACGGCGCGACGATCCTGGTCCTCGGCAATCTGGGGACGGGTACCGTCGAGAAAAGTCGGTTGGACAGGCTGTTTGCTGGCCGGATGTAGAAGCTCGCCGTCTCGCGCGCTGTACCAGATGCGGCGATACTGAGCGTAGCCATGCTTGACCTTCAAGCGGGCGAAGAATGCGGCCATGCCGTAGAAATCATCTTGCGTGAGGTTTTCGAGAGGATGGTTGTGACACTCGGCGCATTCAATGCGCTGGCCTAGAAAGAGGCGGGTCACGGTGGGAGTTGCCTTGTTGGCATCGAAGGTCTTCAGCATGAAGTCCATCGCGGGGTGCCAGAAGTTAGCCGCGGGATGAACGGTTGAGTCGCCGACGGCGGTGATCATTTCTCGAGCCACTTCATCGAAGGGCCGATCCTGGCGGATCATGTCGGCTAGATAGCGTTTGAAGCTACCGTTGGTGCGGCCTTGGGAATAGTATTGGGAGTTGCGGAACCAGTCTTCGAACTTTACGAGCCAATGGGAGACGTACTCTGGCCGGTCCAGGAGGTGATCGATCAATTGGGATCGCTTATCCGGGTGCGTTGCGCGGAGGAAGCGCTCCGTCTCCTCGACCGTGGGGAGCACGCCGATGGTATCGAGAAAGACGCGGCGAACGAAGGCGGCGTCCGAGGTGAGGGGGAACGGTGCAAGCCTTACTTGCTGGAGCTTCGTAAATACGTGACGGTCAATGAGATTGATGGCGGGGAGGGCGATCGAGCTGGAGCCGTGCTCATGGTCGACAACGATCATTTGAGCGGTGGCCGTTTTCCCCATGCCACGGGCCATGACGACGGTAAGCCCACGGCCCAGCGAAGTAATCGATTCTGCCTTGACCGAAGAGACCACCGCTTCGTCGTTCACGGAATAGCGGACTTCAGCGGTCATATCCCGGGTTGTGCCATCCGACAGGCGACCCAGCACGACGACGGGTTGGAGCGAGCCGACGCGGGCAAAGACTCTTTCTCTGGGATAGAGTTCAATCGCTTTTATGGTCGGTCCGTCCGAAGCTAGGCGAGCCCCTTGCGTCAACCATTTCAAAAGCGTTTGGTATTCGTCGGCTTGCTTCGAGATCAGATGGCCGCCGCCGTGGGGAAGCTGAAACGACGGCTTGCGCAGCAGCAACGATTGTTCCGGATTACTGCGATCAATGCGCCTTCCGCCGTTCGCCTCGACGATCATTTTATAGTCGGCCGCTACATCGGAGCCATAGAGGGAGAGTTTGAACCCGCTCTGGCCGACGGGAGAGCCATGGCAGGCGGAGCTATTGCAGCCCTTGGTGGTGAAGATGGAGATGACGTCCCGATGGAAACTAACCTCCACCGGGTGCGTGTCCGCGGCCACCTTGACTACGGCCGAGGCGAGCGTTCCGTCACAATTGGCGGTGAGCGTGGCTTCGCCCGGTGTTCCGGCCCGCAAGAGCGTGCCCTGAACGGCCACTACGCTCGGCTGGTCCGAGGTGAGAACGCAGACGGCATCGTCGATCACACGGGCCGCCTCTCCGGTTTTGGTTATGACTAAACGCTGCGTGGCGGACGGCCCGGCGAGCGTAATTTGGGACGGTTCAATGCGGACTTTAACTTCCGCAAACAAACAGAGGGGCAGGAGCAATGCCGCCGTGGAGAGGCGGCGTCGAAGGCTATGTAGAGTAGAGTCCAGATTCAGCATTCCCTGGTCAGAACATGAACTTTAAGCCCAGCATCATTTTTCGCCCATCCCGGGCGGCGGTAGCCCTACCAAAGGTGGTGTTGGTCTGCGAGCCATCAGGAGTAAACTGAGCCGTGGCGCCGATCGAGGTGAATTGCGTGTGGTTGAGGGTGTTGAAAGTCTCCCACCGGAACTCGAAGCTCCGTTTTTCGCCTTTGAGCGGGAAGCGTTTGAAGATCGACAGGTCGAGGTTGTTGAATCCGGGGTTGGTGAATTTAGCGTTGTCGCAGTTGTTTCCTAGATCGCCGCGTCCGCTGGGGCGTTTGAAGACGCTCGTGTCGAACCAGCGATCAACCCCTCTTTGGTCCCTGGGCAGGACGGCCCGGCCGGTCTGGACGATTCCGGTGCCGCAAACCTCGCCGCCGCCGGAGAAATCGAAGTTGTCTGTTGTATTGAACCCGACGTTCGAGACTTGACCCGTGGCGAAGGTCGACACGCCCAAAATCTGCCATCCATCGAGGATTTGGCGGCCGAACGCGTTGGGCATGAATCTGCTTCCTTTCGGCATGTCATAGTTGTAACTGAAGACAGCCGCGTGGTGGTTTACGAGCGTATTGCGGCTGCGATTGAAGGAAGACGGTAACTGTTGGTAGAGTTGGGTCCCATTGCCGTTGGCCGAGTTCTGCGTGCCGCCCGCCAAGGTGTACGCCGCGGTGAAGCCGAGGCCTTGGCCGACGCGGCGGTTGGCCGAAATTTGCAACGAATCGTAGCGGCCAGTGTAGCCGAATCCGCTGATGTTGATATCTCCGAAGCCGCGAATTGGCCGTAAGAAGACATCATCGAGCGCACCCGGATTGGCCGCGGTCGGAGTACGCGACAGGTCCCGGCTGGAGGGCTGAAAGCGAATCCCGCTCGGGAGGATATTCGGATTGAAGTTGTAGGCCTGGTGATGGGTGTTGCTGCCCGCGTAGGCGACGTCGAGAACAGTTTTGAAGCCGATGTCACCCTGGAAGCCAAAGTTGTACTGGTAGGTGACCGGCAGCTTCTGGCCGGTGCGATAAGTGCCGGCGACATTACCGGGGCTGGTGGGTCCGGTGCCCAGGAAGAACGAATTCAGGTCGGTGTAACGAATCGTCTGGTCGAAGAGGAACCCAGGTCCGCCGACGAAGGTGTTGCTGTAGGAAGCGTCGTGATAAACGCCGCCGCCCAAGCGAACGGCCATCTTTCCATTGCCTTTCGGATCCCAGGCGACGCCCAAGCGGGGGTCCCACTGCAGGGGCACTTGGTCCCAGAAACCGTGGCCGACATTGGTGAAACTCGCGTCGTCTTGCACCACCACGCCATTGATCTTACAAGGGGACTTGGCGGTGATCGGGCCACAGGTATAGCCAGTGCCGGGCACCATGAGGCCGATGAAGGTGGCGGGCAGGATTTCGTTCGTAATTGGGTTCATCGCGCGCCGGGCGCCAGCGGCCAAGGTGGGTTGGTAAAGGACGGGTGGTTTGCCTCCCCAGGATCGGTCAAAGCGTTCAAAAGCGAAAGCGGATGCTTCGCCGCCTCCCTGGAGGATCGGGGACCACTTGTACATGCGGAGGCCGAAGTCGATCGTGAGGTTCTTGCGGAGTCTCCATGTGTCTTGGAGAAACCATGCCCAGAGGTACTGGCGGCGATTGGGGTTGGGGGGACGGCCCATGGATTCGGTGTAGGTCTGCACGTGTCCGGAGTAGGCGTTGGCGTAGGCGAAGTTCGTATTCAGCGGGTCGTTCGAATCGGTCTGGAAGTTGAACTGTCCGCCGAAAGTGCTGGCTCGCGCTTGGCGGGTCGCCTCGAGCACACGAAGGGCACCCGCTTTGAAGGTATGCGCTCCCCGCGTGTAGGTGGCGTTCAGGCTGATAGGCAGGGCGGTGTCTTCGCCGGTGAGCGGGTACCGGTTGTCATAGCTGATTTCCGGGACCGATTGGCTATTGCTTTGGAGAGCGCCGAAGAACGCTTTTGGGATGATGCCCAACGGGTTGATCGCGGGGTTGATCTGCTGCAGACCGGCGAGAGGGCCGGGCTTCAAGGAGCCGTTCGCCTTGCAGGCTTTGGGAGGTCCACAATCGCCGAGAGCGGCAGACCGGTCGTAGGCCTTCTGGATGCTAGCCAGGGCCAATTCATCTTCGGGAGGACCGCTCTCGGTGCTATAAAAGACGCCGATCGATGCTTCGAGAATCAAACGGGGGGAGATGACTCTTGTGTACTCCAGCTTGCCCTGGTCACTGCTGAAGTCATAACGCTGCCGAGTGGCACCCCAACGCGATAGGCCGGGAGCTTGGGCTACTTCCCAACCGACGCTGCGCGTAAACCAAGTCTGCTGTTTGATGCTGATGGTGTCTTTGGTGGTGGGCCGAATATCCCAACGGAAGAGTTGCGCCCGGCGGGGATGGTCGATGCTGGTCTCCTGGGTCGTATAGTTATAACCGGAGGCACCGACCGTGTTCGGCAGGGGAAACATATTCAAATAGGCCGAACCCACGTTGCTGCGAAGGGTCGCCGGGATGATGTTGCCGGGAAACGGGGCGTTCCCGGCGGCTGGATTCACGATAGGGATCAAGACCCCTGCCGGGGTTCTGGTTTGGGAAAAATCACCGGCTCTTTCGAGCGCGCTTGGCATCGTGAAGAACCGCAGCGGATTGACATCCTTCAGCCTCATGTCTTCGATCGAATAGAAGAAGTTAAAGCTCTTGCCATCGCGATTCAGAATTGGAATCTTAAACGGAACCGGTCCACCGATCGTTCCCGACCAATCCGAATAGCGGTAAAGAGGCTTCGCCGTGCCGGTTCGGTTGTTGAAGAAGTTTTGTGCGTTGAACATTTCGTGCCGCTTATACCAAGCGGCCGAACCGTGAAATTCCGATCCGCCGTGCTTGGTGACCAGATTGATTTGCGCCCCGCCTTTTAGACCGTATTCGGCACCGTAGGAGTTGGCCTGAATGTTCACTTCGGCGATGGCATCAATGCTCGTGATGCCGCTGTAATTGCCGCCGCCGTTGCCGTCCCCACCGTTGACGCCGTCGGTATAGATCGTATTGCCGCCCCGCCCCTGGAACTGCGGAACGGTCGACTGAAAACTTCCACCCCAAGTGTCCTGGTCGCCGATGATTTGCACGCCGGGCAAGGTTTTGAAGACGGACATGGGGTCGCGGCCGCGGACAGGGATTTTGTCCATTTGGCCGCTGCCAATCGTCGAAGTCTGGGCCGAAGTTGTGGTGGCCACCGTGGCGGCCTCGGCGGTTATTTCGATGGACTCGGTCACATTGCCGACTTGCAGCGTCAGCTTGCCTAATTCGAGCCGGGCCGCGGAGAGCAGCGTATTTCCTTTCTGTTCCAGCCCACGAAACCCGGGCGCATCGACCCGCACCGTGTATGCGCCGGGCACTACGGCACCGAAGAAAAAGTCCCCCGCTTCATTGGAACTGCCTGTGCGAATTTCGCCGTTGCGTTCCGAGGTGAGCTTGACGGAAGCCTTCGGCACGACTCCGCCCGCGGGGTCGGTAATGGTTCCGCTGATGGATCCGGTAGAACCGAGCTGGGCGTGAACGCTGAGCGTTGCCACGATGCCAATCAAGAGGGCGGGAACGAATTGTCGGAATGATGCGAAGAGAGAGGGAGGCGCTTTCGGCATTTCTTCTGGATTCCTGTTGTTATCGACCGCGGCAGGCACCCGAGAGACGCGGGACCATTTCAAGTTTGGAAGTGAACCGAAACTGCGTTCACTCCAAACTGGCTGCTTCGAGGTTCACATACTCATACAGGTTCTCCGCCTCGAAGTCAACGGGTATACCGCGGCCCTGTTCGTTCGATAAGCGATTCGGCGAACTTTGCTTTTGGTTGGGTTTGTACGTCGAACGGCGTATGGCCCGAAAACTCAATCTATTTGAAACAGCGGGAGATAATCCCTGGCGTCGTCGATAATGAGATGATCCGATGTCAAAGTGCCTGGACCCGTTCCGTTTCCTGCTGATCTCCCTGGCGGGCTGGATGAACTAGCGCCAGTTGAACGCAATTGAGTATTTGCGGGAGGAAAATCGAGTGCTCCGGGAACACCTCGGCGGCAAGCGACTTCGCTTGAACGACGATCAGCGTCGCCGGTTGGCCGCCAAGGCCAAGGGGCTGGGGCGGACCATCCTGGTGGAAGTGGCCACTATCGTGACACCGGAGACCCTGCTCTCCTGGCATCGAAAGCTGATCGCCCAGAAGTACGACGGCAGTGGGAAGCGCGGACCGGGACGACCGCGGACGGCCGGCGAACTCGAAGTCCTGGTCGTACGATTAGCCGGGGAGAACCGGGATTGGGGGTATCGGCGCATCCAGGGAGCGTTGTCCAATCTGGGTCACGAAATTGCCCGCAGCACGATTGCAGAGATTCTCTCGCGGCAAGGGATCGAGCCGGCGCCGGAGCGGAGCCGGAAGACGACGAGGAAAGAGTTTCTGAGCCGCCATGGGGAGCTGATTGTGGCCACGGACTTGTTCACCGTGGAAGTGTGGACCCGGCGAGGGTTGCAGCGGTTCGTGGTGCTGTTCTTTATCGAGCTATCGACCCGCAAGGTTGAAATTGCGGGCATCGCGCCGGAAGCGAACCGATTGTGGATGAGCCAGATCGCGCGGAATCTCACCGATGCGGAGGCGGGAATTCTTACCGGAAAACGCTACCTGATTCACGACCGGGATCCGCTGTTCACGGCGGAGTTCCTGCGGACACTGGAGGCCGCGGGGGTAAAATCCATCAAGTTGCCGCCCCGATCGCCTAATCTGAATCCCCACGCCGAGAGGTTTGTCAGGAGCATCAAGGAGTCCTGCCTGGACCGGATGATCTTCTTCGGGGAGGCGTCGCTGCCAACGGCAGTTCAGAACTTTGTGGAGCACTACCACAGCGAGCGCAATCACCAGGGTCTGGCGAACCAACTGATCAGCCCAGAGCCTGGCCATCTCGGCAACGCAAGTGAGGTCCAACGCCGGGGGTGCCTGGGCGACATGCTGAACGACTACTATCGCGCCGCAGCTTGACCCCGCGTAGTCGTGACCACAGCCACGCTGGTATCATCAGTCATAAACAGCTGGCGCGCCGGAGGTATGCGCCGTGTCCACGATTTTGGCGTCTCCTGTGTGATCCGCGGAGTTTCCGGGACACTCGCCGACTCGCAAATCCCGAAGTTTCGGACGGAGATGTAACCCTTGGTTGAAATTGCGATTCGGCGGATCGAGTTTTCGGGCCAGCCGGGCAGGGCGAGAGTGGCGGGCGGGTGCGGGGTGGCGGAAATACCGTCCTTCGGAACGATACCTCAAAATCTCGAGAATATTTGCTTACGGGGCCACATGAATTAGGATCCGTGGTAGGGGTCGCCTTGTATCGTTTCGCTTTCCCCGTGGACCGATCCACAATGTGGTGAAGCCCTCGACGATTTCGCCGCCGGCCGCGGCTCTGCCCCGGACGCGGACGGGATACGCACCCGGGGCAACGGTCTTCGGCATCGTGATTCGCAACGGCACCATGGGGATGTTGATGTTATCTCCGTCGCCCGAGGGCCCGAACACTTGGTCGGCCCGGAACCGGCCGCGGGTTGCCGCGGCGCCGAGGGGCAGGCCTTCTATCCACACATCAACGCCCTGTTCGAAGCCAGGCTGCCGGATTAAGAGGACTTCGAGTTCCGCGATGCCTCCGGGGGCGATAGCGAACTCCTCGGGCTCAGTCAGAAGTTGAAAGGAGGGTTCGTGGGAGGCTATATGCAGCCGGTAGGAGTATCCCGTGCCCCCTCTCATGGTCCGATCGTGGGCAACCAGGCGGGCTGGTTCGGAGACTTTCGGGGTGAAAAATAGGCTGCTGTCGGGATTCCCGATTACCGTTCCCTGGCCGGTCATCAGGTCGTCGTGTTCGGCCAGGAGCTTTCCGCCGGCGTCGAAGAGTTCGAGGACGGTATCGATGGCAGGCAGACCGAGTTGGGCTGCCAGGGTCCAGGCGTGGAACGGGACGCCGGCCTTCAACTCGACGGGATAGGAATTCTGCTTCCGAGCTTCCTCCAGGGAACCATTCAAAATCACTTCGCTTTGTAACCAGGCGGATTTCAGCTTGGTGGCGTCGGCCAAGTCGGGTAATTCGCTGATTTCCAGACTGAGGCCCTCCGTTCTACCGGCGGGGCTCTCTAGCCAAAGGCGCCAGAGTCCAGTCGCGGCGTCCGGAGGTATGGCGAAATCTGCGGATAGCTGGTCCGGCCCGGCGCTGATGTTATTGCCGAATACTCGAGTAAGTTGGGAGGCAACCGCAGCGTCTTCAAACCGGAGCGGCATGGAGAACGGAAAAGTAAGTCGATAGTATTCCGCGCTTCGCACACGGGTCAAATAGACCCGTTGGACGCTGGCCAAGGAATGACCGTGAACGTTGACTCGAAGCTTTGATCCGGCTTGGCCACCGAGAGGGTGGACACTGAGAACCACGGGTAGTTGCGATATCTGCAGAAGGTAGCTGCAATTCTCGCCGCACCCTACCCCCTGGGGGCCTCGGTACTGGTCTATCTTCAGGACGTAGCGGCCCGCGTGTGGAAAGGTGAACTCCAGACGCGGTGTTTCGAGGTACTCATCTTGATCTTCATTGAAGGCAACTTCGCGTCCTGTTTCGTCGTTAAGGGTGAGGGAACATTCCAGGAAGCCACCCCGCTCGATCGATTGCAGGTCGAAGACCCACCGTTCGCCAGCGCGAGCATGGAAGGAGAACGAGTCGATATCGATGCGACTCGGCATGTAGCCGTAGACCACTTGCGACCGCAGGGCAATCGGTTGTGCGGTGGCCGGAGTATCGTTCGGCTCCACTTCCATCGTCCCGGGGAACTGCGTGACATTGAAGAGCCGGGTGTTGGAGGGCCCGTTCTTCCCAGCGATCTTAATCCAGTGCGGGCCAAGGGCGGCGTCCGGGGCGATGCGGACCTTGCCTTTCAGCACGGCCTCGGTGCATTCGAGGGTTTCGATCCAGACGAGATCGGCGTTGTCGAACTGAACCCCGTTCGAGGCCCCGAGTTTCGATCCGACCAGTTCTAGCGTAACAACGGAGCCGGCCTGCCCACCAAGGGGCGAAACCCGATGGAGGCTCGGTGAGTCGGCAAAGAGAGTGGTGACGAAAAGCGTGGCCAGGCAAAATTGAACTTGCATCGGTTGGGTTGCTTCTAACTAAACAGTTCCGGCACGGGCGTTCCGTCGCTGTTGATTCTTACCGGTCGGCCGACGGTTCTATACTCCTTGGTGTAGTCGATGCCCAGTTTTTTATAGATGGTCGCGCCGAGGTCTTCGACCGAAATCGGCCGATCGTGGGGTGCGCCGCCTTGCGCGTCGCTGCTGCCGATCACCTGGCCACCGGGGATGCCAGCGCCCGCCGCGGCAATCGAAAAGACTCCAGGCCAGTGGTCGCGGCCGGCCGAGTGATTGATGTTGGGCGTACGGCCGAACTCACCGATAGCCAACACAAGGGTTGTATCGAGCATGCCACGCTGTTCCAGGTCCTCAAGGAGAGCGGCAAACGCTTGATCAAAGACCGGGAAGAGGATTTTGCTGGTTTTGTCATTGTTGACGTGGGTGTCGTAACCGCCGTGAAAGATGGTGGCCAGTCGAACCCCGGACGCGACCAAGCGGCGGGCGAGCAGCGCGCCTTGGCCGGCGGAATTGCGGCCGTAGGCTTCGCGCAATTTGGCTGGTTCCTCGTCGATATTGAAGGCGTTGCGGGCTGCTTCCGAAGAGACCAGATCGAAGGCCTTTTGATAGAAGTAATCCATGCCTTCGACGAGTTTGGTCTTTTCGGTTTGACGGATCTCTTCATCCATCGCGTCGAGGAGCCGGGCCCGGCTGCTGGCTTCTTCAAGTGACAGACCGGACGGAAGGGTTAGGTCCTGAACCGAGAACTTCTTCTGGCCGGGATCTCCGGTAATGAAGGGATTATAGGCCGCGCCGAGCAGTCCCGCATCGGCGCTAATGTCTTTTTGTGGGATACAGACAAAGGGCGGCAGGCCATTTTTGGGCCCCAACTCTTTTGCTACCACCGAACCATAGACGGGGTGTTTGAAGGCGTTATTCGGGCGCGCACCGGAGAAGATGTACTGCTTCGCTTTTTCGTGGATTGCCTCTTTCGAATACATGGAGCGAATGACGGAGAACTTCTTGAAGCTCTGGGCGCATCGGGGCATCAGCTCGCTGAAATGCACGCCGGGAACAGAGGTGGGGATGGTGCCGAAACTGCCACGGATTTCCGGCGGCGCGTCCGGCTTCGGGTCAAACGAATCATGCTGACAGGCGCCGCCCTGCTGGAAAAAGATGATGCACGAGATATCGGCTTTGCCGCGCGCGGCATGGAGCATACGGGGGAGAGTAATGCCACCCAGGGCCGTGCCGCCGATTTGAAGTAAGTTACGTCGAGTCGTCATCGGTTTAGTTGAAACTCCTTCGAGTTCAGGATTGCCCACAAAACGGTTTCAAACATCCGGCGGCGGCTCCGACCGGCTACTTTCTCCGCGGCAAGAAAGCCTTCCACTGTTTGCCACTGGGCGTTGGTTGGCGGGCGGGAAAAGGCCCGCAAGTACAACTGTTCGAGCACTTCACGATCGTTGATCGTG
>JAPKZA010000049.1:860-1650 GCA_026394015.1 Acidobacteriota bacterium | reverse complement strand
TCGGCGCTCGTCAGTACTTTGGCTGGTCTTGCGCGTGTGGCTAGGTATTCAGTGGGTCGAAGCTTCACTGCATAAGATCAGTGATCCAAAATGGGTATCTACTGGTGAAGCATTGAAGGGCTTCTGGATGGGCGCGGTGAAAATTCCGGAGACGGGCAAGCCGCCGATCGCATTTGACTGGTATCGAGACGTGCTCAACTTCATGCTCCAGAACAACTGGGCCAACTTTATGGGCAAGCTGGTCGCGTATGGCGAACTGCTGATCGGTATTGGCATGATCGTCGGCGCGTTTGTCGGTGTGGCGGCGTTCTTCGGCGCGTTCATGAACTGGAATTTCATCATGGCTGGCGCGGCGAGCACAAATGGCTTTATGCTGGTCATCGCAGTGCTGCTGATCATGGCCTGGAAGGTCTCTGGTTATCTCGGTGCAGATTTCTTTCTGCTGCGCTGGATTGGTGTTCCCTGGAAAGCTGACGATGCATCGTCTAATGCAAATGTGAATAGCTCGCAGGCAAAGCCAAAATTGACCTGAGCGTAAACATACGGCGCCCCAAAATATTTGTTGCACGACTCCCGGCCCATCGCGGCCGGGAGTTCGTTTTTATAACGAATCAATCCCAACCTCATATATTTTTGACCAGTTCGTCTGGGTGCGCAGCCTGTGCTGTGGGTGATGGCGCAAAAAATCCGTCGGAATGACATGCGAAGATTGACGCACACTTGGAATGTTTTCAACACGAGCATGAACATCACACATTCGTCGCCCGCGGAGCGTCGCAATTTCTACAGC
>JAPKZA010000049.1:0-819 GCA_026394015.1 Acidobacteriota bacterium | reverse complement strand
GCATGAAACGGTACGGCAGCTGGATGTACATCTGCATCATGGGTTGAGTGTGCAGGATGTGATGGAGCGCCGGCTGCGCTTCGGATACAACGAACTGCCGGCGGCTGGCAAGGTGCCGTTGTGGCGCAAGTTCGCAGCACAGTTTGCCGATTTCATCGTCTTGCTGCTGGCGGCGGCTGCGCTCGTTTCGCTGTTGCTGGGCGATCTGATCGAGGCGGCTGCGATTCTGGCCATCGTCGTGCTGAACGCAGTGATCGGTCTGGTGCAGGAGCAGCGCGCTGATGCAGCGCTTGATGAACTGCGCAGGCTGGCGTCGCCGAATGCGTGGGTGTTGCGCGATGGCACGCGCGTTACTGTGCCGGCGCGCGAGCTTGTGCCGGGCGATGTTATTTTTCTCGAAGCCGGTAATTTCGTGCCGGCTGATGCGCAGCTCGTGGAGGGTGTGAATTTGCAGGTCGATGAATCTGCCCTCACTGGTGAGAGCGCACCCGTTCTCAAATGTGCGGAGGAAATTCTTGAACCCGATATACCAATCGCTGATCGCATTAATATGGCGTACAGCGGCACGCTGATCACGCGTGGCCGTGCTACCGGCGTCGTCACGGCCACAGCGCTGCGCACAGAAATTGGCATGATCGCGCGCATGATGAGTGAAATTGAGGTGGAGCAGACGCCGCTGCAGCAGCGCTTGAATCAACTCGGCCGCACACTCAGCATGATTGCGCTGTTGTTATGCGCACTCGTCTTTATCGTGCTTGTTATGCGCGAAACGGATTTGCAAATTCTGCGCAGCGCCGGTTTTGTCGCGTATCTTTCCAG
>JAPKZA010000295.1 GCA_026394015.1 Acidobacteriota bacterium | reverse complement strand
GGTTACCAGCTTGACTGCGCCATCGATGAAATCTTGATCAAAGGTCCGACGGGGTTTCTTTTCATTGGTTGACATTGAGCTTCCTCCGGCTTGAGTTTAGGGTTCGCCGCCGGTGTCCGCCAGTCCTGGGCTATCGCAGTTTGAAGACACTGGGTCTTCCGTTGCCAAGCAGCCTTGCAAGGAAACAACAGCCGACCTCGGCTACGTAAATGCACTTCGCTGGTGTCCGCCAGCGCTGCGCTATCGCAATAAAATCGTTGGCGCAACCCAAGGACAAATGAACAAGGTCGCCATCACATGGACGAATCGTTGATGCAGCGAGCCGTGGCTTTGGCAGTGAGGGAGACAGGACTGACCAAAAGGGTAACCTGCCATACATTCAGGCATTCGTTTGCTACCCATTTGCTCGCGAATGGCTATGACATTCGAACCGTTCAGGAACTTTTGGGGCACAGCGACGTTCGTACGACCATGATTTACACGCACGTTTTGAATCGCGTCGGTAAGGGCGTTCGCAGTCCTGCAGACGGGCTGGCCAAGGGTTTTGGGGGTGATTAGTCCGAAACAGCCTATCACTCCACAAAATTCTTGATCCGCTCGCAAGTGCCTGATATCATTCATCTTGGGATCGAGGCTAGGTTGCGTGATAGGCTGCATTGGTGCGGTCTACAGGGTTTAGGCTGATCCGTGTAATTGCAGGTTGGTCGAGAGATGCTTGCGCCGATGGAAACACGCCAATACCGCATCAGTCTTTTATTCTGGCTGATGATAATGGTTGCTGTTTCTGCCGCGTTGGCTGGTATCAGTAAACAGTTTCTGTTTATCGTCGTTGCTTTATGGATCAGCATGATCACTGTCTTGATTTGCCTTGGTCCGTTGAAAATGGGATTTTGGCTAACATCGCTTGCGTGCGTGCTGGTGATGGACTTATGCGGCGCAAGTTTATGTGCTTTTGGCTCTTGGGTCGTAACATCAAATCCAAGCGCATATCCCAATTCAATGTCGTTGGGCGATCCACCAATGGCTTTCGTGATTGGATTCTTGGCGTTCACGCCGGTTGCGATCGTATTCTCTTTAGCCTCAACAGGAACTGGATGGCTGATTCAGAATCGATTGGGTAATGCTATAATCGACGAACCAAGCGATGCACACCAAGCCCTCGATCGCCCGTTTTGACTTGCGTAGAGTCAACTTTCTCGGGCTGGGTGATCGCAAACGTTCTGCCCCTTCGTTCAATCAATGGTAGATTCTTCAGCTACTCGAATTGACCAAATCGAATCTTGGTTCCGCATGCACGATGATGGGGAATTTTCGGTTTTGCCACCCGATCACCCTTCTTCGCAAATCGGAAACTTCGCAATTGCACGAACGATTGTTTACACAACCAAGCAACACTGTGTCGCGCGAATCCAGGGACTTTCACAATTCGGCGAGCCGATCGCGACCATAGGTCGTTACGGTCTTCCAATGCGTTGTGATTTGCCGTTACTGCGAGGCTCGGTTCAGTGTCCCATCTTCATCGGTGATTGCGATCCGCCGGATCTCATGATTTTTTCGTGGCTACGCGAACATCTTGCAATTGCCTGGCACGGTGTGAACGACCAATTTTTGGACATTCACGCTAATCGCGACCTTGCTTGGATCCGAATCAAAATGTCTGAATCGGAATCAGAAGCTAGCAGACTTCTGCAGGATCTTTGCCCAGACTATCGTCAACTTCTCGGTCCTTATTGCTCGTCTTTGTTGGACAGAGGATTCAAAATCGAGGTCGAAGGTGCCATAATTGACCGGGGGTTGGAACGCTAGGCTGAAACGGGCCAGAACAATCGCATGCAACGGAGCCGGCGGTCGGGTCGGTTTTGAAATCAACGCATCTCGCGCCGGCCCGCTGATGCGTAACGTTCGAAAGTTTAGGAGTGGAGGACATCGACTTGGAAAATCCTTATATTCCACCTGGTTCAAATTCTAATTTACGACCAAGCAGATCTGTTGGTTTTCGCCAATGGTTTTGGCATGCACTATGGTTTTGCCCTATCGTTGGATTGCCCCTGGTTGACTTGCTACTCTTTGAGATCTCGCGTCTCCAGAAAGGTCCCTTTGGGAGCCTATTGAGTTCAAGTGAAATTGCATTTGTTTGGAATCTAATCAGTATAGTGACCTTTTGTTGGTTTATATATTCTGCTTGGTGGATATGGCGCACCTTTTTCACTGGGGAACTGAAGTCTGACACAAATGCTTGACATCGTTTGTGACACAGCCAAGAATGCGAAATCGGGTAAGCCTGCCCGTTGCCGGGCACCCTCCCCACACCACGACCACGGCATGCGGGTCCGCACTCATCTGCGTTGTTTTCCCATTCGATCCTCCGCGCCCATTTTCTCCCCAACGGCATACATAACCCGGGTGAGCTGAGAGAGTCCCAGCTCGCGTTTTCGTGAAACCGGTGGGATATGCCATGTCGAATCAATCTTTCTCGGATCTTACGAGCCAACAGCGGCACGAGCGGATCGCTGCCGTTCTTACCCGGGGCCTGGCCCGCGTTCTGGACCAAAGGTCCAGAATCTCTGCGAACTCTCGCGACCCAAGCCTTGAGCTTCTCTCCGGATTGAGGCTCTCTGTGTCGCAAGCAGACTTTAGGCGAGAGGTGATAGGCCTTAGGCAAGACCCATAAACAGATTGGAGAATCAACCATGAACGCTGCAACGGCGTCCGAGATCGCACGCCTTGAAACCTTGACGATCACCAAAGTGGTCGAGCGATTCGAATCGCTCTTCGGCGAGAAATGCCGGAGCCGAAACAAACGCTACTTGATCCGACGTATCGCTTGGCGACTTCAAGCCAACGCCGAAGGTGACCTTTCGGAACTCGCTATTACACCTGTGGCCGAGTTAGCACTCGACTCCGAGTACAACTCGAGTCCCTGCCAACGACGATAGTGTTACTCGCTAAACTTCCTATGTAGGTCTATTAGTGGTCCGTAGTTTCTGAGATCCGCTTGCTTCATGGCTGCAATGTACTCACCTCGGATCGGACTTTCCGTATCACGGAGGTCGGTGGCAGGCCAAATAGTCACCGGTTGGTCGTGTTGCATCAGCCAGATGTTCGCGAGGAGTCTTGCCCAACGACCGTTGCCATCCTCAAATGGATGTACCCAAACCGCGCGATGATGAAACTCGGCAGCGGTTGCAATCACAAGTTCGCCGCTTTCGCGGTGCCGTTTCTCTGATTCGATGGCAATGACGCCGAGTTCAGCAGTGACAATGTTCGGGCTCACGCCGATGTTCTTTTGAGTGGTCCTAATTTCTCCCGCCCAACTCCAAATCGATCCCAACATCTCCCGATGCAAGTCCAGAAGCCAGCCGAAGGTAAACGGCGCGAGTTTGTGGCTTGGTTTGCGCAACAAGTACTTCTCGGTCACTCGCAGGATCGACTCGAACTCAGCTTCATTGAGTTGTCGACGCGTTTTGATGGTCTTGATTTTCAAACCCGAACCATCAAAGGGCGTGTCATCATCTTTGCCGGCTGAACCAAATGGATTCACTGAAGACTACCGCTGATTTTAGAGATTTAGGAAGCCCAGAGCTTTCGGCTGGACGATGCGATACGCGCCTTGGTGGCTTCCAGGTGCTCTTGGGCAGAAGTTGCCGAGACGGCTTGGGATTCTAAAGCTACGTTTCCCTGTGTCAGCGCGATCAAGCGCTGAGCCTTCTGCGTAGCGATGGAATCTTTGTATTCTTTGGCGGGTATCGCCAACAAATCCATCTTCATTCCCAGCGCGGAAAGAACGGCTTGCAGATTGGAAACGGAGTAATGCTCATCCTTCCCTCCGAGAATGCGAATTACAGTTGCCCGTGATACGCCACTGCGGCGAGCTAGATCGGAAATCGACATCTCGAGTTCGTTAATGCGGTTTCGTAGAATCGTAGACAGCGACATGGGTTAGCAATCGAACGGGACTTAAGGTGGTAGACCGAAAGTACGGACCACACCAGTATTGTTGCATATGTGAAACAAAAGGCAAGTGAGGTTTTCCGTAAAGACTCCTACGTTAGCATACGTAAGCGACTGCGAATAAGGGACTTGCGTCCCTCCAAGGTGTCTCGCGAGCGGTTTGAAAAGAGTTCGGTTCACTCAACTAAATAAGGGAAATCGAACTCAGATTGACCCTCCGGTTATACCAACAGGCCGACGCCTCAAAACGTCGGCCTGTT
>JAPKZA010000529.1 GCA_026394015.1 Acidobacteriota bacterium | reverse complement strand
GCGCATGACGGTGGTGGCGCAGTTCGCCGCCGCCCTGACCCCTCAAATCACCCGCCTTTACCTAACTGGCGGCCTCGTTAGCTTCCACAGCCTTGCCGAGACCGAGAACTATGGGCATGCGTTTTCTAACTTCGTGCCCGGTCTCGTAAACTCGACCGATCTGCCGGACGTAACGGCGCAGATGGGCCAGCGCAAGGTGACCCTGGCCGGCCTGATCGACGGCGCTGGACGGCGACTGGATAGCAGCACCGTCCGCAAGGCCTACGAGAAAGTCCGCAATCTGGACGTGGTCGATCAGCCGAGTTGGACCGCCGAAACGCTCGCCCGCTTCGCCACTTCGTAACAGCGGGAACTTTTGGCGCTGTGCTGCGTATCTGTTCGCATGCGCTTGTTTCTACTTGCTCCTTTCGCTCTTTTCCTGGTCGGATGCGACATTGAAGACATGGCCCCCGGGCCGCGCGAGCAGGAGGAGTTCCAGATGAACTTCCCGCTGCGGTCGGGCGGTCGGTTCGTGCTCGAGAACTACAACGGCTCGGTGGAGATCACCGGTTGGGATCAGGAATCGGTAGAGATCCACGGGACGAAGTTCGCCAATACGAAAGAGCAACTGAAGGAAATTCGGATCGACGGCAGTGCGGTGAGTGCCGATTCGGTGATCGTACGAACGGTGCCGCCGATGGCGCGGCGCGGGAACACCGGGGCTCGCTACGTGATTCGCGTCCCGCGTCGCGTGCAACTAGAGCGGATCACTTCGTCCAACGGCTCCGCTCGGGTGGACGGGCTGGAAGGGCCGGCGAAGATTCAGACTTCGAATGGCGCGGTGCGCATCGGTCAGCATAAGGGCAACTTGGACCTGTCGACATCGAATGGATCGATTGAAATTCGGACCGTCAGCGGTTCGGTGACCGCGCGGACTTCGAACGGCAGGATCAGCGTGGATGAGGCGTTTGGGTCGCTCGATGCGTCGACTTCGAACGGCTCGATCGTGGCGACGTTGGCCGAGTCGCCGGCGGATCGGACGCAACGGTTTACGACCACCAACGGGGGCATCGAGTTAACGGTGAAGAATCGGCTGCTGAGCGATCTGCGGGTCAGCACCTCGAATGGCGGCGTGACCGTTCGATTGCCGTCGGCAACCAACGCCCGGGTGGCGGCGGCGACTTCGAACAACTCGATCACGAATGAGTTCCCGTTGACCGGCGACGGGGCCACCACCACAAAACGGCGCATCGAAGGAAAAATTGGCAACGGTGGGCCGACGATCGACATCTCTACTTCGAACGGTTCAATCCGATTGCTCCGTTCTGGCGTATAGAGGATAGGGGGGCTCTTGCTTGGGCTCTCCATTTACAGTATGCTCATTCTGGGTACATCGGCAACCAAACCGGGTCCCACAATCCAGGGAGGATTATAATTCAATGAAAAAGTTTACTCTGTGTCTGGCTCTCTGCTCGGTGGCCGCTTTCGCCGAAACTTGGACGGGTACCGTTTCAGACGCCAAGTGCGGCGCGAAGCATGCCGCTGCTTCCGAAAAGTCCATGGCCTGCGTTAAGGGTTGCGTCAAGGGTGGTTCCGCCGCCGTGTTCGTGACCGAGGACGGCAAGGTTGTCCCGATCCACAACGGCGACGCCGTTGCCGCTCACCTCGGCCACAAGGTCACCATCACTGGCAAGATTACGGACGGCGCCGTCCACATCGACTCCGTGAAGATGTAGTTTCCCCAGGGGTGGGGTGGGCTGCTACAGCAGCTTGCCCCGCCCCTCAACCTCCCAAGTTTCCACCACTTCCTCGCCCCTGATCCCGTAGATTCTCTCCTCCATATTCACCGTTACGCAAACGTGGTTCATCAGAACCCGCACTCGATCCCCCACCTTAAACTTCGCTCCGTTCCGCTTTACGTACCCATGCTCTTCGTTCATCTTGAAGAAGGAAGCTTCGGGAGCGCCGACGATTTCGCCGTATCCGCCGGCCGCCGTTTGGTCACTCGTAAAGGTCTTGGAACCGCCGTCCATGATCATCTGATCTTCTACGCTAGTAGAAACAACGGTGCAGAGGATGTTCGCGGCGCAGTCTTCCGGACCGCAGGCACCGCTGGCGATTGTATTCCGGTCGTTAAAGATGTACGTCCCGGGGCGCATCTCCGTCATCCCATCGATTTCATGGGAGTGCCACATGGTCGGAGTCGACCCTCCGCTGACGAGTTGGAAATCGAGGCCGGCCGCGGCGGCTTCGCGGGTCACTTGCCCAACCAATTTCGATACTTGTAGTATTCCGGCGGGATCTTCCGCCTTGAGGTGTCCCGGATAGAAGGCCAAGCCGCGGAGTTGCTTACCGAGACGCTTGGCGAGGGGGATCACTTCTTCGGGACGGACCCCGACGCGGCCGAGACCCACGTCCATCTCGACCAGAAATTCTACTCCTGTAGAAAAAAGTGGCTCGGCAACTTCATAACTATCGACCGAGACGGTCAGACGGGCCTTTTTCGCGACTTCGGCCACCCGGGGCCACTTTTTTGCCCCAAATAAGGGGTAAGCGATGAGGAGGTCCTCGACGCCCGAAGCGAGCATCACCTCGGCTTCGCTGACTTTGGCGACCGTGAGGCCGGCGGCACCGAGCTCCAACTGGCGGCGGCCCAGGGCGGGGATCTTATGGGTTTTGGTGTGCGGCCGCAGTCGCAGGCCGTGGTTGGCAGCGTACTCCGACATTCGTCGGAGATTGCGGTCCATGATGTCGAGATCAATGATGAGAGCGGGGGTATCGAGTTCCGAGATATGCATTAGTTTTTAAACCGTACGGCGAACTTTCCTGCGGGTCCGCGGTAGAACAACTCCAAATCCTTTGCTTTTTGTTTGCCGTCGAAGCCGAAATAGAGCAAACCGCTGAACGGCTTCAAGGTTTTGCCTTCCGGGAATACTTTCTCGCGGAGCGTGGCGAGAACCGGGTCTTCCTTCGAGTCCGTCATACCCTCTTTCTTTTCGGGGGCTTTGGGTTCGGCGGTCGCTTCGCCGCCCTTCTTCTTCCGGGTGGGGATCGACATGCCGCCGATTCTGGGTCCGGTGGGATTGTTGCCAACGTAAGTGACACTCGCTTGGGGCACGTTGACGACCAGAGCGCCGCGCCCGGCGAGTTGGGTCGGATGAAAGGGCGGCGACCGTTGCGCATCCTTCGTGGAGAAAAGCTGAAAGTGCTCCCGTTGGATGTCGAGCGGTTCGTCGCCCAATGGGGTGACGGTCAATTCGACGACGATCACCGAGCCGTCGAAATCACTGCCGAGCAGACGTTGGACGTCGGCACGGTCGGGATAGACGGTGGCTTTGATCTGAATCCGATCGTCTTCGTAGACACCGGCCGGAAACTTCCGCTCCGCCGCGTCTAGGCGCAGGATCAGCGCCAATGCCAAAATGCTCAGCCGCATGGGGCAATTATACGCTCAAACTCGTTCGATTCCGGTCGAGAAGGTAAATTGTGAGCGCGTTTCTAACAAATGCCGAATCCATCCTGGCCACCGCCGAGAGCAATCCCGACGGCACGAACTGGACGATTCTAACGGGTGCGCCCGGGGGCATTCGGATGATCGCGAACTCGGATTGGCCGCTCGATTCGCTGCAGGCCGATAGCGGGGCGGACGCGGTTTACCGCATCCACCGGCATGCGGGTCAGGTGACGGTGGAAGGTCGCTCGGCCCGGCAGTCCTGTGCGCTCCGCTCGGACGCTCCGGCTCAGGTCGCCCGGTTCCTGCTGGGTTCGACGATCGCAACCAGCTATTGTGCTTAATCAAGGTAAATCGCGTTTTTTGCAGGGCTTGCCGGAGGCGGTAGAATAGAGTCATATGAAGATTCGTTTGGTTTGCGCCCTCGTTCTCGGCTCCGTCGGCTTATTCGCTCAGACGGCGACTGGCCCGACGGTTCGGTTCAATACATCGTTGGGCGAAATCGACGTGCTCCTTCTGCCCGGTAGTGCGCCGGCGACGGTTCAGAACTTTCTGAACTACGTCAACAAGGGTACCTTCAACAACTCCGTATTCCATCGCTCTGTGCCCGGATTCATCATCCAGGGCGGCGGGTTCGGCTTCAGCGGCGGTAGTTTCCGGACGCTGCCGGCCGATGCGCCCGTGAGAAACGAATTTCGAACGTCGAACTCGCGGGGCACCATCGCCATGGCCAAGCTGGGCAGCAACCCGAACAGTGCGACCAACCAATGGTTCTTCAACCTCGCCGACAACTCCGGGAACCTCAACAACCAGAATGGTGGCTTCACGGTGTTCGGTCGCGTGGTCAATGGCCTCGCCAATATGGATCGAATCGCCGCAACGCCCGTCTATCGATTGAATGCGGATGCTCTGACCGATATTCCACTGCTGAACTACCGCTCCGGCCAGACCGTCACCGATTCCAACGTCGTATTCGTCCGTTCGATCACTATTCTCGATGAGACCCCGGTACCGGCGATCTCGGCGGGCGGCATTGTCTCGGCGGGTAACTTCGGCGGCTTTCCCTATGCCGCTCCGGGCTCGTTTATCGAGATTTATGGCTCGAATCTGGCGGGCGATGTCAGCCGGGGATGGACGACGTCGGACTTTGTGGCGGGGGCCGCGCCGACGACCCTTGAGAACGTCAGCGTGACCGTGAACGGTCGCCCGGCTTTTGTCAATTTCGTAAGCAAAACCCAGATAAACGTCCAACTTCCGAGCGATCTGCCGACGGGGAACGCGGCACCGATCGTCGTTACCTATCGCAACCAGGCCAGCGCGGCGTTCCAACTCGAAATGCGTCCTTTCGCGGCTGGATTGCTCGCCCCGGCCAGCTTTAAAGTGGGGGATAAGCAGTTCGTAGCCAGCGTCCACTCAGCCGATGGCACGTTTGTGCGCGCCGATTCGCCGGCCCGTCCGAACGAAATTCTGTTGTTTTACGGCGTCGGGTTCGGCCCGGTGAGTCCGATCACGGTGCCGATCGCGGGCCGGGTGGTCGAAGCGGCGGCGACGATCACCGCCCCGGTTGAGTTTGCCTTCGGGGCGACGAACGGCGAAGTGATTTATGCCGGTTTGGCGGGTGGCTTGGTGGGCGTCTACCAGTTCAACGTCCGGGTTCCCTCGGATGCCGTCGGCGACCTGGCCCTGAAGGTTTCGGTGAACGGGCAACCGATCGGCCAGAATCTGTTCATCGCCACGCAGCCGGCGCCCTAAGCTCATCAGGCAGACTGCCGACGCGACCGCCGAAGGGCCCTCCCAGCGGCGTACGGCTTCGGCGGGGCCGGGGGTTCGGGGTCGGTTACTACTCTCGACCGGCCCTTTTTTGCTGGCGTTGGGGCCGGGGGGCTCGGAGGCTGGGGACGGTTCCTTTGTCGACGGCGCAACCGGAGCAGGTTTATCGCCTGCCTCCGCCTTGCGCCATCCGCCCATCGGTCGCTCCACGGGTGATCGGCGCGGAACCGACCTGTTAGTTTCGACCGTGGCCCCCGAGTTCCATTCCCTCCCGGAGGGAGCCGACACGGCGACCGATCGTCGCGTTTTAGCTCTGCCGATCGGCCGGGGCCCAGTCGGTGGCACGATGGCGCAATTCGGCACCGGCACACGGCCCCCAGCGACCTACGGCTTCGGCGGGGCCGGCGGTTCGGGGTCGGTCACTTTTCGCCACCCGCCCTTTTTTGCCGGCGCGGGGGTCGGCGTCTCGGAGGCGGGAGCCGGTTCCTTTGTCGACGGCTCAACCGGAGCAGGCTTATCGCCCGCCTCCGCCTTCCGCCATCCGCCCGTCGGCCGTTCCGCGCTCGGTTGCTCCACGACGACCGGTGGCGCCGGCTTCTCGGCCGAACCAACCTGCGGGTTTGGACCGCGGCCACCCCCGGTTCCATCACCCACCGGACGCCGCCGATACACCGGCCGATCTTCGCTATTCACCACCGGATCCGTCTTCGCGTCCGAGATCACCGTAACATTCGGGTCGCTATGGCTATCCGCCGGAGCCAGGTAAGTCGGCCGATGGCGCAATTCGGCCCCGGAATACCGTTGTGCCGCCGGACCGGTCAAGGCGACGCTCACCCGCCGCTCCTGGCCCTGCCGCGCGCCGGCCGGCAGGTTGAAGTACAACGCATATCGCTGCCGCAAACGCGACAACGTCGTCTCCAACGCGGAAGCATCGTCCACCTGGTAACTGTCGCCGCCGGAGGCCCGGGCAATCTCGGCCGTCCCGGCCGAACGGGTCCGCCCGACGCTCACCCCGCCGCCTCCTCCTCCGCCTCCCGGATACCGGCCGCCCCCGCCGCCGCCGGGGTAGCCGCCGCCTCCCAGGATGATAGTGCCCAAGTCTCCCCAACCGCCGCCGCGGCGCCCCGTGCGACCGTTGGGGATGCCGCCGCCCTGCGGACCGGGATAGCCACCACTCCGCCGCCCAATCGCATCCGGGGCCAGCAGCGCGCTCATTACGGCGTCCGCCCGCAGCAG
>JAPKZA010000178.1 GCA_026394015.1 Acidobacteriota bacterium | reverse complement strand
CCTATGGGGAGTTTGCCGGGGCGCCAACCTACGACGTTCGAATGGAGAATCGAAAGGCAAAGGCCGGAGTCCACATCCGCGGCGACGTGCCGATTGCTAAGCTGGTTTACTGGTCGATCCGGAGCACCTTCTGCCCGGAGCCTTACATCGACATCGCGGTCGAACCGGGCAAAAAGACCCGTTGGACCTATACTTACGATTTCTACGATATCCCGTGATCTCTCGCCGCGCCCTTTTCGCCACTCCGCTTGCCCTTGCCGCAACGACGCCGACTCGGTTCGAACTGGCGTGTATGACGCTGCCGTACTCTGCCTTCTCGTTTGCTCGCTCCTTGGCCGGGGTCCGATCCGCGGGCTTTGATCGGGTGGCTTGGGGCGTGACGCACGAGAAGCGGCCGCTGCTGGCGCTTGAGGCGACGCCGACCGCGGCGGCAGCGCTGGCCCGGCAGACGCGCGATGCGGGCTTGCACCCGGTGATGATGTTTTCCACTGTAATGTTAGAAGCGGCGGGGGCGGGCGGGGCGCATCGGCGGCGTGTGGATCAGGCGGCCGCGGCGGGGATCCGGCTCCTTCTCACCTTCGGCAAGACCGCTCCGGGGCAGTACGATGCGGCGGTGGCGGCGTTGCGGGAGGTCGCCCCGCACGCGGAGCAGGCTGGGGTGACGGTCTTGCTGAAGCAACACGGCGGAAACACCGCCACGGGTGTCGACTGCGCGAAGATGCTCCGCGCGGTGAACCATCCCGCCGTCCGGATGGGCTATGACGCCGGAAACGTGCTTGACTATGAGAACCATGATCCCTTACCCGACATTGCCGCTTGCGTGCCGGACATTCGGGCGCTTTGCCTGAAGGACCATCGGAATACGCCGAAGGATGAGGACTGCGCACCTGGGTTCGGTGAGATCGATCACTACAAGCTGCTCTTGCCGCTCCGCCACACCGGCTTAACGCTCCCGCTCGTTTTCGAGAATATTTTTGCGCCGCTCGTGCCGCGGCCGACGGATCCGGCCGAGTTGGACGAGTTGGCTCGCCGGGCCCGCCAATATATGGAAACCGTCCTTAAAGGAATTGAGACACATGGATAGACGATCGTTTTTACTGACTTCGGGGATTGCGCTGGCACAGGCGCCGGTTACGGCTACCGCTGTGATCGGGGTAGGGAACCGCGGTTCGTACCTACTTGAAAGTGTGCTGGCCCAACCGAATGCCAAGGTCGTCGAGTTGTGCGACAACAAGCCGGATCGGCTCGACAAGGCCGCGACCAAGGCGGCCGCCCAGTCGCCCAAAACGACGACGGACTGGCGACGCGTGATCGACAATAAGGACGTCGAGGCTTTTTACATCGCTACCCCGCCGTACTTGCACGCGGAGATGGCGGTGGCGGCGCTCCAGGCCGGCAAACACGTCTATTGCGAGAAGCCGGTTGGGGTGACGGCGGCGCAGGTGGCGGCGGTCGTGGCGGCTGCGCAGGCCTCCAAGCGCATTTTCGTGGCGGGTCAGCAGCTGCGGTCTCACGCGCAACTGGCCGAAGCGGTGGGGAAGATTCACGACGGGATCATTGGCGATGTGCTGATGATCAAGGCCCAGCGCCATGCGACGTCGGATTTGCCGTACGACAGCACGTCGGCAGACTGGTATTACGATGTTACGAAGTCGGGCGGCTATCTGATTGAGCAATCGGTTCATAACTTAGACGTCTGTAACTGGGTGCTGCACCCGCGCCCGATCAGCGCCAACCGATTTGGCGCGACGCGCTTGCATACGAACGAGCCGGCGGGCCGGAGTATCTTCGATTGCGGTACGTTGAGTTATAACTATCCGGGTGGGGCGCAGGTCTCGTTCACCCAGAACGTCTTCCACCCGCGGGGCATGCCGCACGGCGGGCAGAACGTTCTGGTTTACGGCAGCAAGGGGGCGATCGACTTGATGTACGCCTGCATGATGTATCCCCTGGGAGCGGGGGCACCGGTGGAGATCGCGGCAAAGCGGGAGGAGGTCCCTCACGCTCACACCATCGCTTTTTATAACGCGATCCAACGGGGCGCTCCGCTGCCGGCGGGAATCAAGATTGGGGCCGAGGCCGCGTTGACGGCGATCCTCGGCCACGAAGCGATGACCCGGCAAAACACGGTGACCTGGAACAGTCTGGGTGTCTCGCTCTAACAACCGAATCAGGTCGCAGTTTGTCCCATGCCGTAGCGGGCCGCTTCTGCTGCTCGTTTAGGATGACGGTTACTGACTAGACCACGGGCGCGGTCGCATAGGCGTGGTCGAGAATGGAGCCGTATAGTTCCCGGCCCTCGCGAGCCATGCGAGTGAACGCTTCCTGATCTGCCACGCTCGTTACGTTGGCGCTGATGACGCGGAAGAGATCGTCCGCGTGATGGGTGTCGGCGTCGCCATGGCCGGCCAGGAAATAGGTTCCGCGACCGTTCAGTTGCAGCGCTTGGTCAATTCCTCGGGCGATTTGGCCCCCGATTTTGCCACCGAGCGATTCGAGAACGAACATCCAGCCGAGCAAACCGACGGGATTCTCGTGCTCGGCGTAGTAATATTCGAGGGCGATCATGCGCAGGCAGGCCGATGAGGGTCGGGAGGCGGCGATGTTGGCTGGCGACAAGCCGAGGTCGCCGAGGTCCGACGCGGCCCACTTATCGTGCCCGAGTTCCTCGTCGGCGTGATGCAGAAGATAGCGGGCGAGATCGGGTTGGCGGTCCATGAGTCGAACCCCCGATAGCGCAATGACCTGCGAACTATGCTGGGCATAGGCGTAGACGTCTTCCATGTAAGTACGGTACTGTTTCATGTCCATGCGCCGAGCCGTGATGGCTTCGACGAGGGGATGGGTTGTGACCTGAGAATAGATATCTTGTTGAAGCGTTTCGAGTTGCATTTGGGTAAGTTCCTTTAGGCTTGGATTTGGGGGTACTGCGTGCAGAAAAACTGGTCGGACAGGGGGTGTCCGTGGTCGCGCCACAAGGGCTCGGCGGTTTGGACCGGGAGCTTCATGGTTTCATGGGGAGCGTCGCCGGCGAAGTGGTGGAGAAACCGGCCCGTTTCACCAGCCGATTGAAAGTGCATGAAGTCATAGATCGACTTGGACCAGGAGGGGGAGGCGATGACGATGGTCTTGATGCCTTCCCGAAAACACCAGTGCCAGGCGCACTGGAAGACGCCAAACATGACATGGGTATTCTCGACCGAGCGGAGAACGCTCAGGCGGCCGAACTGCGCCGCGGGACGCTCGGCGGCTCCGAGTATGATCGCCGGATCGACGAACTGCCGCAGTTCCAATGGACTACGCCGGCCATCCTGCACCCGCATGGTGGCAAGTGGAGTGCCGTTGAGGGCGAAGCCGAGTAACGAGAACGTAGCTTCTGAACGGTCCAGGTCATCGAGCCAGGGCCCTTCGGTGGCGACGCCACGGATCCGCGTGAAGCCGTCCTTGCGCAACCGGGCGACCAATTGCCAATCGTCGTCAGACTGCGCCCTTCGGACGATTGCACGAGTGAGGTCGGCGTTCGCATACCGCTCGTGACGGGCGGAGCGAGGGGTGATGGTAATTTGTTCCATGTGTCGGGGCTCGCCTACAAAGCGCGAGGAGGACCCGAAACGGGACAAAAGTGTTTGGAAATCGTTGGGCGGTTACATCGGGTCTATTTGGGGCCCTTAGGGAGGTGGACTCTGGTTTGGCTCGACTCTGAGCCGACTAACGGGTCCGGCAGCCCATCTGGCTCGGGCGGATTGACCGTCTCGTCTTCTTCGTTGGAAAACTGAAGCAGCCAGGAAGACCTGCCATGGATATAGAGTCGAGCGACCTCTCCGGCCAGGGTGTCCGTTCCATTAGGCTCGATTCCCATCACTTGCGGGTAATAACCCGGACGAGAGCCGATCTGGTCCCCCGTTAAGATACGCGTCGGCTGCCCCCAGTAGCTCGGATCGGCCAGATCGATGGTGCTGGATAGATCACTACTGTCCAAAACAGCACTTACTCTCTCCTAGAATCTGATTTCGGCGAGCCCGACGGGGTCGAGCGGTAGAGT
>JAPKZA010000079.1 GCA_026394015.1 Acidobacteriota bacterium | reverse complement strand
TGCTCGACGACGCGGCGAACGGCTATTGCAAGCTCTCCCGGGCGGTGGGCGGGACTTCGTCGTCGAACCTCGGTCGCCGTGCCGAGGCATTGCGGCATATCGAGAGGGGCGTCGCGATGAAGCGCCGCCTAGCTGCTCAGGACCCAAACCAACGGGCCACTCTGGTCGAATGGCTGGGTTTCCTGACCAACGAGCGGCGAGAGATGAGAGACCCGGCCTGGGCCATCGTGGCTGCCCAGGAGGCCGCCGCCCTCAGCGAACAAGGTGGTCCACCGGTGGCGCCGGAGCGGATCAACGCGCTGGGCATTCTGTATGTGCAGTGGGGCCGGGCGTTGGCCGACTCCGGGGATATGCCGGCGGCGATTGACTCCGGCGACGGGCAGCTTTCGATCGGGCTGTTGGCCGATTCGACGGTGACCTATCGCCGAGCGATCCAGACGATCGACGAGGGGTTGGCGAACGCGCCGCCGCAGGATCGGCTGCCGCTGCGCGGGTTGCGGGGTGTGACCTGGGCGGGGTTGGCCGAAGCGCTGGACAACAACCTGGGTCCGGACCTGGGCGACCCCGACGGTGCCTTGGCGGCTCGCCGGGCGTCGATTGCCGTGTGGCAGGAGCTGATTCAGGAGGATCCGACCAATCGGAACCCGAAGATGGCGTTGGCGGTGAGCCGGAGTGAGATGTCGGTGACGCTGTGCAAGCGGGACCCGCGGGGGGCGGTGGAGTTGGCGCGGTTCGCCCGGGCCCGGCTGCGTCTGGCGATGGCGCTGGAATCGGCGGGCGACCCGGGCGCGGCCAAGCGGGAGGCGGCGGCGGCGTGGGCGGGTCGATTTAAGGGGTCGGGGGACTTGGGGGCGCGGTTTTTGGCGGGGAAGGCGTTGGTGGCCCAAGGGTGGCGTGGCGTTGGCCGAGGCCGAGGAGTTGTGGCGGAGTTGGACGGTGAGCGATTCGCCGCGGATTAGCGCCTTGCCGCGAGAGGCGGCGGGATTGCGGGTGGGGTGCGGGGTCGGGGAGGAAGAGCGATAGCGATAATTGGGGCGCGATCAACCCGGGATGAGGGTGACGGGGGTCGGCCAGCGGTCGGTTTCCGACTCGCCGGTCGCGAACCGCATAATTAGCTCTCCGACTCTCTCAGCGCGACGCTGCACTCGCCCGTTAAAGTATCGGTTCCCACGAATGATCCAATCTCCGATCCGATCCCGCTTAGTCCAATCAGTTTCCTCACTCCAATGCCCGACGCACCTACTCATGGACTCGCTGCTCTCGCCAGCGCCGCCCGCTTCCACGGTCTCCCCGTTGATCTGGCCGGCGCGCGAACCCTCTCCGGCCTTGGTCAGAAGCCCCTCGACGGCGTGCTGCTCCTCTACGCCGCGCGCCAACTCGGACTCGACGCGACTCCCCTCGAAGGCGAATTCCACCAGTTGGCCGAGGTCGATCTTCCCGCCATTGTCACCTTCGGCGACGTCGAGTATCACGTCCTCCATAGCGTCGACCCCGCCTCGGCCGTCATCGACCATCACCAACTCCTCACCCGCGCTGATTTCTGCGCCCGCTGGACCGGCGAAGTCTTCGCCGCGACGAAAGAGCGCCTGCACCAACTCACCGACCCGAAGCAGCGGCTGCTGGCGCTCTTCAACACGCCGCTGCGTCTGCTCTTCGCCGCCGCCGTCCTCGGATGGCACATCGGCCTCTTCCTGTTCACGCCGATCCAGTTGCTGACCTCGACCGCCGCCATCGCGGCCCTCTGGCTGGTCGCCTTCCCCCTCGGTTGTCGAAAGTGCGCCGCCGCGTCGTCGCTGTCCGGCTCTCTGCCGTTGGCCCCGCTCGGCGCGGCCTTCTACGCTCTGCTGACCTTCGCCCCGCCGCATCCGCTCGTGTTCCTGGCGGCTTCCGGGGCCCACCTCGCGTTTGTCTCCGTCCTGTGGCAAAAACGCATTGTCTGCTATCCCTGCCTCACCATCGCCGCCTGCGCCTGGGCCGCCACGGCTTGGCTCCGCCCGGCGATGGATGCTCAGCTTTAGCTCTTCCCGATCGCCGCCCTGGCCGCTTGGGGCGCGTTGACGTTCGCCATCCAACCCGGCCTCGTCGACGAGTTCGGCGATATGTTCGAGATCGACTACCGCGAAGCCGCTTCGCTTCCCATCGCGGTGCCCCACTTCTTCGTCAATGGCCACCGGAAAACCACCGTCTCCGGGGTCGCCACCGACGAGTTATACGCCACCCTATCGGCGGCGATCGAAGCCGCTCACTCGCCCGCCATGTAACGTCGCAACCACGCCTCCGCCATGCGCAAATCCCTTGTTATCGTCGCCGTCCCTAACTCCATCGCCTCCGCGATCTCCTCGCCGGTCAGGCCGCCGAAGTATTTCAGCTCGATGATCTTCGCTTTGCGCGGGTCGATTTTCTCGAGCGCCGTCAGCGCTTCGTCCAGCGTCTCCAAGCTGGAATCCCGGGCAGGCACCCCGGCCGCTTGTTCGTTTAACTCTTCTTTGGCTTCGCCCCCACCCCGCTTCGCCGCGTGGAATTTCCGCGAATGGTCGGTAAGAATCTGCCGCATAATGTGGCTGGCAAAGGTTAGAAAATGAGTTCGATTCTCCCATTTTTGCGCCGAGGAGCCGACAAGCTTCAAGTACGCTTCGTTGACCAACGCCGTCGGTTGCAGCGTATGGCCGGACCGGTCCGAACGCAACCGCGCCGCGGCAACCTTACGCAGTTCCCGATACAAAATGGGGATGATCTCGTCGGCCACTTCCCGCCGTCCGGAGGACCACTCCCCCAACAGTTGCGTCAGCGGTGCATTTTCTTCCATCTTGCTCTGCTCTCCTTTGTATCATGGAAACTCTCACTAACTTGGTGTTCATGACCATCACTGGATTTACAAAAACCCTTCGCGCCCTTGACCAAAGCGGCACCCGCACGGTTGTTTGGTGGTTCCTGGCCGCTGTGTTACTGACGGGTGCTCTCGGCACTTGGATGACGCTGGGCCGAGTCCAGTTGGACGAGATTTCCGAAGAAGCGCGCATTGAGATTGAAGGCTCGGCGTTTGTCGTCCAAGCTCCTGTGACGGGTCGCGTGGTGCGGGTGAACTACGCCTTGGGCCAAGCCGTGGCCGCCGGCGCGGTGCTGATAGAGATCGACTCGGGGCGGGAGCGGCTGCAGGTGAGTGAGGAGCAGAGCCGGACGCAGGCGGTAGAACCCGAACTGGTTGCCTTGCGCAACGAGATCGTCCTGGAGACGTCGGCACAGGAGGTGGAACGTCGAGCATCGCGGGCAGCGCTGGACGAAGCGCGGGCCAAGATTCAGGAAACCGATGCACCCCGCAAGCTGGCCGAACGGGAGCGCGCTCGCACCGAAGAGTTGAGCCAGGCGGGCTTGGCACCGAAGCGCGACGTGGAGCGCGCCACCTCGGAACTCGAACGGCTGCGGACGGTTGCCGCGACCGCCCAGTCCGCCATTGCGCGGATCGAAACCGAGCAGGACAAACGCGAGAAGGAACGCGAGATCCGCATCGCGGCCATCCGTTCGAAGATCGCCAAGCTCGAAGGCGATCGGCAGACGTTTGGGGCCGGCGTCAG
>JAPKZA010000428.1 GCA_026394015.1 Acidobacteriota bacterium | reverse complement strand
TCTGAGGATCCGGCAACACCGAAAGCATCGCGATCTCCCGCCCCTCCCCACGAACCTCCACCCTACCCGGCCCAATCTCCCATGGCCTCGTATCAAACGGGTAGCCCAGTCTCTCCTTCCCCCCAGGCAAATCCACCCGCAACCGAACCGGCAGCCCCGCCAACGCCGGAGCGGCTAACGAAAGCACCGGCCGGTTAAACCCAAAATACACCGGCACCGTAGCGCTGCCCCGCCCCTCGCGGACAACCTGAAAATCCACCATCTCGTTCTCCCAGCCATGCTCAGGAACGACAAGGTTGATCTGGCCCGGCATCACGGCAACCAACCGCGCCTCCCTCCCGCCCACCAAAACCCGCACTCCGCACAACTCCGTTCGGTACGTCGCCGGATCCATCAGCCTCTCCGCCCCACAGCCAGGAAATCCGCTCAACTCCGTCCCGAAGATCCACGTCAACAATCCCGGAATCAACGGGCGTACCTCCGCCGAACCATGTGGGCGAACGTCCTCCGCCCGAAAGCTCGGCAGGCCCTCCGCGCCAAACGCGCAGCCCACCCCCCACAGAATGGCCCACAGAACGGCACTGTCCCGGTTCCTCACCAACTCTTAGACCCCGACCATCCCTCGATTGTTCCGCGCCCGATTCGTAACGCATCCCCACCACCGCCAACCGCCCCTCAACCGGCGCCCCATGCAAAAGTAGGCGTACCCTTGCCAACTCCACTCTTCACCCAACGTCCAAGCGCATCATCCCGGACCCATCCTCGCCCGGTCGTCCCCCATCAGCAACGCGCAAAGCGATAGCCCCGCTGCGCTAGCATAGAAATCATGCCGAACCGCCGAAGCTTCTTGCTGGCCGCCGGAGCAACCACCGCCGCGATGTCGCTTTCCGCCAAACCCGAACTAACTAACGTCAAGGCCCTCGTCTTCGATACCTTCGGCACCGTTGTCGACTGGCGCGGCTCCATCATCGCCGAAGGCACCTCCTGGGGTAAAGCCAAGGGCCTTACCATCAACTGGGCCGACTTCGCCGACCGCTGGCGCCTGAAGTACGCTCCCGCCATGGACAAGGTCCGCAAAGGCGACCTCCCCTGGACCATCCTCGACGACCTCCATCGCACCATGCTCGAAGACGTGCTCAAGGAATTCAACATCGAGCTCACCGATGCCGAAAAGGTCTCCTGGACCCACGTCTGGCGCCGCCTCCAGCCCTGGCCCGACGCCGTCGCCGGCCTCACCCGTCTGAAAAAGAAGTTCATCATCGCCCCCCTCTCCAACGGCAACATCGCCCTCATGACCACTCTCGCCAAATTCGGCGGCCTACCCTGGGACGTCATCCTCGGTGCGGAACTGGCCCGGCACTACAAGCCAGACCGCGAGGTCTACGTCTCGGCCTACGCCGGTAAGCCCGACAACGCCAAAACCGGCGATTTCGACGTCGTTGCCGAAAACTTCCTCGACCTGGCAACTCAACTTGGAGCCTAAACACAGCGAGTAGAGGCCGGCACCCTCCGGCTCCGGCCTCTGCTGCGCTCTCCTCTGCCAATTATTGGGCCGAAGGCCCGCCAATCACCTTTCCAATCACCTCGCCAGAAATCACCAGTTCCACCCGGCGATTCTGCTGGCGACCCTGCGCCGTGTCGTTCGACGCTACCGGCAGCGTTTCCCCAAAGCCCTTCGAGCTAACCGAAGAACCCGCCATCCCGGCTTCTGTCAAATAATCCCGCACGGCGGTTCCCCGCCGTTCCGAGAGCTTCTGATTGTACTCATCCGTCCCCACGCTGTCCGTGTATCCTTCCACGTCCAGCCGCAGACTCGGATGCCCGGAGACAATCCCCGCCACCTTCGCCAACTTCTCCCGCGCCAACGGTCGCAGCGTGCTCTTATCGGTGTCAAACAGCACATCCGACATATTCACAATCAAGCCCCGCGCCGTGTCCCGTGTCTGCAGAATCGCACTAAATTGCTGGAACAACTTGTTCCGCAACTCAGCCTTTTCCGCCTCCAACTTCGCGTTCTGCTGCGCCGCTCGGTCCAGCTCGGACTGCGCCGCCGTCCGCTGCGCTTCGTTCTCGCCCTTCAACCGCTCGGCGTCCGCCGCACCCGCCGCCGCCCGGGCGTCGGCATCCAGCTTCAACCGATCGGCCTCCAGCTTCGCCGCCGCCATCTTAGCGTCAGCTTCCAGCTTCAACCGGTCCGCCGCCGCGGCGATCGCGTTCTTCTCCTGCGTCATTCGCGCCGAATCCGCCGCGGCCTGCAACCGCGCCGCTTCGGCCGCTTTGTTCACGCGGTCCGTCTCCGCCAACGCCGCCGCCCGGCCACTCTCCGCCGTCGCTTCCCGCTCCACCGACTGCCGACGTTCCGTCGCCAGCAACTCCTCTTCCTGCCGCTTGACCCCGATCGCCCGCGCATCTTCGGCCGTTTGCACTGCTTCCCGAGCCGTCATCGTCACCGGCTTCCGGCCCGCCTTCCGGGCCTGATACGCTTCGGCCGCCGCCAACGTCTTCTCCGCCTTCTGGAAGGTCTCCGTCGCAAAACGGTCCGCTCCCATCGACCGGGCAATTTGAACCGCGTTCCGCGCCTCGTAAAGCTCCAGCGGAATCTTCGGATCAGACTTCAACATCAGCGGATTCGACAACCGCGCATATTGGCCCCGTTGCAAAAGCTCATATTTGGCGTCGACTTCTTCAATCTTACCCACCGTATCCGGACGCACCACGTTCTCCATCACCACCAAATCGCTCGGCCGCGTCACCGAGAAATACGGCTCCGCCGTCACGATCATCCCAAAAACCTGCAAATCAGAAGTAACGTTCAACTTACTCTTGGTCCCGTTCAACAAAACTTCACCAAGATTCACCGCGCGGCCTTCCGGGCTGATCGCCCACATCACATAAGTCAAATACTCAGAACCAAACTTAGTCGCAGCCTGTAGGTCATCGAACTCCACTTCGATCTCGATGTAACCCTGCTTGCTCTCCACTTTGGCCTCTCCGCGGGCTTTCGCCAGCAGGTCGGTCCCCCGGAAATCGATCTTCGTAGCACCACTCCGGTGCCGATAATTAACCGCTTTCATCGTCCGCGCCGTCACCGACGTCCTAAAAATCGGGTTCGACCCCGCCGCCATTCGCTGCGCATTCTCCGACTGTTGCGCCGTCAGTAATCCGCAAGCAAGAAATAATCCAGTAATTCGTTTCATATTCGTTCTCGTTATAACCATCACTACTTACTCGAAACCTTCGCCGGCCCGCCGTTCTCCCGCCGCGAGTATTTATTCAGCAGCGTCAACAGCGGCAACGCCGCCTTTGGAGCCCGCATCCCGGAAGTCACAATCTGCCGGTTCTCAAGCTTCTTACCGTACAATTCGCGGTTGTCATCCAGGTCCTGCCGCAACGTCGCTCCCGTCAGCGCCAAACCGGCAAACAAACCCTGCGAACGCGACCAAGACAAAATCTCCGCGTGCATCTGCGCATCCGTCTGCGCCGTCGTCGTCCGACCCACCGGACCCGCCGCCACCGATCCTTCCCCTCCCAACGTAAACTTGCTCGAAAGCAGCTTATCCACACCCCGCGCGTTCATCACCAGCATGATCAGGTCCGTCTCCGAACCGCCAATCTGAAACCCGACGCTGCCACCCTCAATCCGCACCGTTCCCGGCGCCGACCACCCAACCCCACTCTTGTTCCGACACGACATGTACCCCTTGCCATACTTCCCCCCCACGATAAACGCCGCCGTCTTCATAGCCGGCACAATCACAATACAATGGGCGTTCGAAAGCATGTCCTCCGGAATTCCCTTGTCCGGCGCGCTCATCACTTCGGTCAACACCGCCGTGGCCTCCCGCAACCTTTTGTACGGTTCGTTATCCTTGGCCAATGCCGGAATCAGCATGGCGGACATCAGGGGCAGTGCAACTACTACGGACGAAAAACTTTTCATTTTGAACCTCGATTTCTGTTTCGCCACCAACCGATTCCGGCTGGTTCGCGACACTCTACAGTCTGCAAATGAAGCACCAACCGCGGTTGGTGTTGCTTCCATTGGGGTTAGCGCAATTTCCGTGCCCCCCCCAATCCGTTTCTCCGACCCCATATGGTCACGTGGCGGGCGATGGTCACCCGCCCTCCCCTATTGGTGCTTCTCGACGATCACAAATGTTACGTCGTCCGCCTGCGGAATACCCAGCGTAAACTCGTCAATCGCCTTCATCAGACACCGCCGCACCACTTCGCCCCCAGCCGGCCCAACGCGCCGGATAATCTCCGTCAGCCGGTCGTCCCCAAAAAGCTCGCGCCGCGGATTCTCCGCCTTCGTCAGCCCATCCGAATAAATCACCATTATGTCGCCCCGCTCCATCCGAAAACGCCGCGGGCGATACGTCGCGAACTCGAACATCCCCAGCATGTACGCGTCCGAAACCAACGATTCAATCTTCCCCGTCGCTGCCCGGTAGAGATACACCGGCGTATGCCCCGCGCTGATAAATCGACCCACCCCGTCCGGGCTCAGCACATACAAAAACAAGGTCACAAACTGCGTCGGCAAGCTCCGTTCGCAAAACAGCCGGTTCGCCCGGTTCAACGCTTCGTGCGGTTCCGTACCCGATCGCAACTCCGTGTTCAACGCCCCCAGCACCATCGAACTAAACAACGCCGCCGGTAAACCCTTCCCTGATACGTCGGCCAGCACCCCCAGCCACTCCCGCGAACGCAACTGCAGAAAATCGTAAAAATCCGCACCCAAATACCGCGTCGGCTGATTAAACGCCATTACTCGATAGTTCTCGATCTCTGGCATTGCCCGCGGCAACAAGCTCTGCTGCGTCTGCCGCGCCGAAACGATCTCTCGTTCCAACTGCTTCCCCTCTTCGATCGCCTGCAGCCGAACCTGCTCCCGACTCTCTTCCAACTGCCGAACCGTCTCTTCCAGCACCTTCCCATAGTGCTTGGCCGCTAAGTGCAACAGCCGAACTTCCAAAATGTTCTGCACCCGCGCCCGCAGCTCCGCGATATCGAACGGCTTGCTAATAAAATCCTTAGCCCCCGTCGCCAGGGCCCGCAGCTTATGGCCTGGCTGCGCGGTAATCACCAGCACCGGCAGATAGCCATCCGCCTCCATCGCCTTCAGCCCCTCCATCACCTCGAAACCATCCAGCCCCGGCATCTGCAAGTCCAGCAGAATCAGGCTGTAGTGATTCTTGCTGTGCAGCAAGCACACTTCACTCGGATCACTCGTCGAATGGACCGCCGTATAGCCCGCCACCCGCAATATGCCCTCCACCAGCGCAATATTGGCATCCAGATCATCGACGATCAGGATCTTGGCGTTGAGGATATCCACTGACGTAATCACGATGGGGTACCCACGACGACCGAATCAAGCGCCAAGTCGAGCGTCTCCATCAGTTGGTTCAGCTGAATCGGCTTGGTCAAGTAACGGAAGAACCCGGCCTCCAAGCCCTTTTCAATATCCCGCGGCATCGCATTCGCACTCAGCGCTACCACCGGAATATCCGCCGTCGCCGGGTCCTCCCGCAAAATCCGCAACGCCTCAATCCCACTAAATCCCGGCAGATTAATGTCCATCAGAATCACATCCGGATGGTTCGCCCGCGCCAGTTGAACCCCCACGCTGCCATCCGTCGCAGTCAGCAGCCGAATATCTCCCCGGCGCTCCATCAGCCGTTCCACCAGCTTCAGATTCGCCGGGTTGTCCTCTACGTAAAGGATCGTCCGCGCATCAATGTTTGATTCAATCCGCGGAGCAGCCGCAACCACCGTTTCCATCACCGGCCTCGGTCCGGTTCGCCCATCCTCCGCCTTGTTCAATTCAAACCAAAACACACTTCCCTGCCCCATCCAACTCTCCATCCCAATCGTGCCCCCCATCAGCTCCACCAAACGCTTACTCATCACTAACCCAATCCCCGTTCCCTGCACTGCGCTCCATTCCTGCCCCAGCCGGTTGAACGGCTGAAAAAGCTGCGCCTGCTTCTCCGCCGAAAGCCCGTTGCCGTTGTCCCGCACGCTGATGCGAACCGTGTCCGGCGTGCGTGCAAAGCAATCCACCGCCAACGTCCCCCCCTCTCGTCCATATTTAATGGCGTTCGAAAGCAAATTGATCAGCACCTGCTTCAAACGGGTCCAGTCGGCCTCCACAAAAACCGGCACCGCAAAATCCGGAACCGTCGTCACTATGTTCCGCTTCTGCGCCTGCGGCTCAATCATCGCCTGGCATTCGCTCATAATCTCCCCCAGCGAAACCGGCTCCACCGATAGCGCCAGCCGCCCGGATTCCACCTGCGCCAGGTCCAGCACCTCGTTGATCAACTCCAGCAAATACCAACCCGCGTGCAGAATCTGATCAATGCTCGCCTGCTGCAACACCGTCGGCGGAGGACTATCGGAGCTGATCAACTGCGCAAACCCCAATATGGCGTTCAGCGGAGAGCGCAACTCGTGGCTCATGCTCGATAGAAAATCGGACTTCGCTCGGTTCGCCTTCTCGGCCGCCGCACTGGCCCTTTCAAAGCCCAGATTGGTCTCCTGCATGGTCACTTCAATGCGCCGCCGATCCGTCACATCGCGCGCCGCGGCGAACACACCCTGCACCTTGCGATCCCGATCGTGAAACGTCGTCGCGTTGTAGGAAACCACCGTCTCTTTGCCGTCCCGCGCCCGCGCCGTCAACTCATAATCGGTCACCCGACCCGACGCCAACACCCGCTTAATGCCCGCCTCCGCCCGCTCCGGATCGGTAAAATAGCTCTTGAACGGCGCCCCAATCAACTCATCCCGCGTGCACCCCGTCAACGCCTCCATCTGCTTGTTGACGTCGGTAATGATCCCCGCCGGATCCGTCGTCATCAACGCGTCAATGCTCGATTCAATCAGCGACCGCGTGTAAAACTGCTGATCCCGCAACCGCTGGTCCAGCAGTTTCTGGTCCGCTTCCACCTGCTTCCGCGCCGTGTTGTCCGTACCGATCAACAAGTAACCGATAATGCCGTTCGCATCGTCCCGCAGCGCCGTCACCGAAACCACCGCGGGCAGCCGACTCCCGTCCTTGCGAACGTAGGTCAGTTCGTAAATATCTTCAATACCTCGGGAAGCCTTAAACACCAGCGCCTCAAAACCGGGAGTAATCGGCGTGGCCAACTCAACGCTCAGCGCCCGGGCCCGCGCAACTAACTCCTGCGGGTCCGAAAGATCCGCCGGAGTAACAATGTCCACCACCTCACTGGCCAAATAGCCCAACATCCGCTCCGCCCCAACGTTAAACAACTGAATTACTCCCTTTTCGTCCGTCGCAATGCTCGAAAAGTTGGCGCTATTGAAAATTGCGTGCTGCAACGCACCCGTCTTCAGTAGCGCCTCTTCGCGTCCCTTCTCCGCCGGAGCAGACTTAGCGGCCTTCGCCAATGGCAATTCAGATTGGTTTGTTCCTGGCATCCACACTCCTGGTCTGGCCAAAGAAGCTTGGACCACCTGCTTTGCAGAGCATTTCTAACTCCGCGCATCCCCAATGGCTAAAACATTGAAAACACATGCGCGAATGGGATTCTTTGAGCTGTCTTGACGCGCACATACCGACCATATGCGGTCTAGTGACCATATATGGTCGCTCGACCTCCGACCCAAAGCCCCTGCCTGCCTGAATTTCACATTACAATCCGTAAATCCAGTGCAGGCCGAAGCGAATTCCTTGCCCAAGCCTCCTCCGAAAAAAGCTGTTTCCGACGCCAGAAACCCAAACCCACCAGCGCCGCGCCCATCAATCCGAACGTCGCCGGCTCCGGCACCGCATTCGAATCTACGAAACCTTGCAGGGAAGTATTTCCGGCGGCGTGCCCGAATTCGGTGCCACAATCGTCGTCGGCGCCTTACTGAAAAGCGTTCCCACAAAACGGCCCAAGATCGCGTTGTTAGTTTCCGGCCCTCGCTGAAGTGGAGCCCAATTCAACTCCAAATTATTAGCGTTGCTAACACCCGGCGAAGAGCCAACAAAGACTCCGCTGGCATGGTTCGTCGTATCCGTCATCCGTAAGTTAAACGGGAAGGCACCAAGGGTCGCACCAGATGACGGCGTACAGGTGGCGCAGGCCAAGGTGAAGTCACCCAGGTTGATGTTCGACGGAACTCCAGAAAATCCGCTGAGGTTCGGCACGAACGCCAGCGTCGACACGTTTGCAGACCCAACGATGCTGTGCAGCGACCGCGCACTCGTGCCGTTGAAGCCGGTCCCCGCCCCATTGGCCTGATACGTGATTGTGATGGCGCTCGCGCTGGCCGCCCTCATCAGAAAAGCCGTCGCGGTCATCGCGACAGACTAGAAGAGAGACGTTTGGATTTCATTCTTGTTTTCATTCCTTCTGCGTTTGGTTGCCCACTCGTCGCTGGTCGGTACGGGATCGAGGCGACAAGCGGGTAAAGTCCATAGTGCAAGCTAGGGCCCATGTACCAAGACACTGGGACTAAAGAACTTAACCGGCGAACCACTCCGTTCCTCGCCTCCTTTCCATGACCAACCGTCGTCACCCGACGATGGATGGTCAACCCGTCCGGCCCCTAAACACAACAAACATAGCCATTTAGCGATTGGCCGCTCACCTGCACTGGACAACGTGTCCGCAAAAGCGCACACAGGAGAAGGGCAATGAACAACGATATTCTGGCCGGTGATTGGAAGCAAGTGAAAGGAAAGGTCCTCGAGCAATGGGGCAAGCTCACAAACGACGAGTTGGACGTCCTCGCCGGTCGTCGGGACCAACTAGTGGGCAAAATCCAGGAACACTACGGCATCGCTAAAGATGTCGCGGCCGCTCAAGTCAAGGACTTTGAAACCCGCTATCACGCCGCCATGAAATAGGGGCATTCCCCCAGCGGGTGACGGCGGCGGTACCCACCCCGCCGCACCCGCGAAGTTTAAATGTCCTTCCGCGAAATCCCTAACTTCTTCATCATCGCGTTCAGCGTCGTCCGATGCAGCCCCAACCGCGCCGCCGCGGTCGTAATGACTCCCCCACACTCCCGCAGAGCCCGCAGAATGTGCACCCTCTCCACCTGTTCCAGGGAAGAAGCATTTCCCGCCGGAACATCCCCTCCAACCAATACCTCCTGCTCCGCGCGAATCTCCCCCAAAGGAGCCCGCAGCGTCGTGCCGCGGGACAGAATCACCGACCGTTCGATGAAATTCTCCATCTCCCGAATATTGCCCGGCCAATGCCAAGCCATCAAAGCCTGTATTGTCTCCGGCGGAATCGTATTGATCGGCCGTTCCATTTTCGCGGCATACTTGGCCACAAAATGCCGCGCCAACAGCGGAATATCTTCCGCCCGGTCCCGCAACGGCGGACTCGTAATCGGAAACACGTTCAGGCGGTAGTACAAATCACTCCGAAAAAGCTTCTCGCCCATCATCTCGGCCAGATTGCGGTTGGTCGCCGCCACCAACCGAACATCAATCGGAATTGTCTTCGTCCCGCCCAAACGCTCAAACGACTTCTCCTGCAACGCCCGCAACAGCTTCGGCTGCAAGTCCACCGGAATATCGCCCACCTCGTCCAGAAACAACGTACCCTTGTGCGCCATCTCAAACCGGCCCATCTTCTGGGTCAGCGCCCCGGTAAATGCCCCCCGTTCATAACCAAACAGTTCACTTTCCAGCAACCCGGTCGGAATGGCGGCACAATTTAACGATACGAACGGGTGCTGGCTGCGCTTGCTCAGCCGATGCACCGCGCGCGCAATCAACTCCTTGCCCGTGCCCGTTTCACCCAACACCAGCACATTCGCCCCGGTCGGCGCCACCATCGCTATCTGCCGTTGCACCCGGCGCAGCGCCATGCTCTGTCCCGCCATCTCGTCAAAATCGAGCGCGCCAATATCGACGCCGCACTCCTCGTCCTCTTCGTCCTGCGCAAGATCCGCCTTGCAGAAGGCCGCCTCCGGTTCCCGCAGGTCTTGCACCACCGTGATCCAGCGAAAGGGAATCACTTTCACAATCGCCGTCACCACCAACACCCGTACTCGCGTCCCATCCTGGCGAATCAACTCTTTTTCATACGGCGAACAAGCCCCGCTCTGCAGAGCCTCTTCATGAGCCAGTTCGTCCAGCCCAGCATACTCAGCCGGAGTCAGGTGCATCCAATCGACCCGCCCTTCCGCCATATCTCGCTGCGTGTAGCCAACCATGGTCAGAAACGCATCATTCGCTTCCGGAATCCGCTCGAACTCGCCCGAAATCACCCCGGCGACGCCCGCTTCCGCGTTTACCGCCCGCGCCTGCGCCCGACTACGGCGCAGCTTTTCGTCCAGCTCCCGCCGTTCCGTGAAATCGCGCACCACCCGCGCAAATCCCTGCAACTGCCCGGCCTCGTCGCGCAAAGCCAACGTAATCGAATTCGCCCAAAAACGGGAACCGTCACGCCGCGAATGCCACCCTTCCGTCCCTAAATGGCCCCGCGCAATCACCCGTTTCAACTCGTCATTCGCTCGACCCGTCATCGACTCATCCGCCGGTTGCAGCCCGGAAACATGGGTGTCAATCGCCTCATCCGCCGGATAGCCATAAATCCGCGTCGCGCCCGCATACCACGCCACAATGTGGCCTTCCGGGTCGAGCAGAAAGAGCGCGTAGTCCTTTACCCAGCTCGGAATCGGCTCGCCCTCCGTCGTCCCATCCCCCAGGGCCACCACGTGACGAACGGGCAACACCTCCGCCTTTGCCGAGTAGCCCACCTCGCGCGGCGATCGGTCCGCCGCCAGAACTTGAATCGACCCCTCCCGCTCGCCCCGTTCCTGCAGAGACCGATAGAGGTCAACGATCTCTGGCTTAAACGGCGGCGGAATCAGCTCGTCGAGGCTCACCCCCACCAGCCGGTCCCGGGGAATCCCCAGGAACCTCGCCGCACCAATCGAAGCGTCCACGGTTTTGCCGTGGTCGTCCGTAATCAGCACTGGGGCCGAAGGATGGAATACGATTGCCCGCAGGAGCAGCTGCAACTCTCTAGGGCCATGCTCGGTTAACCAGGCGGTAGCTCGCGAAGCTGATAGGGCGGGAAACAGGGTAACTCCTTTCTCCGACGTCGATCTGCGCAGTCTGATTTCGACAGAGAAAGCCTGTAGTGCCTTTACCCTATCACCAAAGGTGATTTTACCCTAATGCTAAAGAATGAGAAAGGGTGACCGTATTTGATCGAATGACGTGCGCGGGTCAAGCCCCCTCGGCCATCCATCCAACGCCGATTACCGCCAAACCTAGACAGGCTGGCGTTTCGTGCCTTTTCCAGCGATTGGGCCACCAATTGCACTACTAGAAAGGGAAAGGAGTCCGAACATGACTTTACTAAATCTTGTCGTGATGCTGGTGATCATCGGCATGGGGCTGTACCTCATCAATCGCTACATCCCCATGGCGTCCAGTATCAAATCGATTCTGAACGTGGTCGTCGTCGTCGTCGTTTGCGTCTGGATCCTGCAAGCCGTGGGCCTCTGGAACGGTACGACCAATTTCCGCATACCGCGCTGAACCAAACAGTCTTTAGACCGAAAAAAGGAAAACATAATGAGAAAATTTCAAATAGTCACCGCCGTGTTCTGCCTCGCGGCCCTCAGCACGATCGTCGCACCCCTCGCCCAGGCTGATACCTGGAACCGGAAAACCGAGATCACCTTCAGCGAACCCGTCGAAATCCCCGGCGTTCACCTCGCCGGTTGGGGCGTCCTCCCCGCCGGAACCTACGTCTTCAAAATTCTCGACTCCCAATCCGATCGCCACATCGTCCAGATCTTTAGAAGCCTCAAAACACGAAGCGTAAACCGATCTGAATATTGCGGGGAAAGTTCGATTGGCCGTTGTCGCGGAAAATCTTTCCAAAGTTCGGGGACGTCGGATCAAGGTTCGGGTCGGAAGCGAAAACCGCGGTGTTGAAGGCGTTGAACGCATCAATGCGGAATTGCATATTCCAATCTTCCCGGATTCGCGTATTTTTGATCAACGAGGCGTCCAAAGTACTGCCCCACTGGTTGCGGATATTGCCATAGCGAATCGGCGTCGTGCGAAGCGAGTTCGGCGGACGAATCTGGAAGACTGGCTTCTCTCCAGGAACCACATTCCGCACAGCTCCATTCACGTCAATGACTCCGGTGTTGAAGAGACGGTCCCACGTCGGGTTCGCTAGCCGAGGATCGCCGAGCAAATAAACGTTGCCGGGAATGGTCATCGGATCCCCGGATTGAAGCACGGTGCTGAAGACACTTTGCCAACCACCCACTAATCCCTTAATTACCGGATGACTGTTGGCAAGAAACTTACGGCTCTTTCCAAACGGCAACTCGTAACTCGGGGCGATGACTAATCGATGGGTACGATCCCAATCGACTAGCGACCGCGTGGGCAAAGGGTCCTGAGCGTTCAAATAGTCGATTGCCTCAATGTTCTTTGACAGTGTATAGGTTGTGGTGAAGCTGAGGCCATGAGAGTACCGTTTGGTCGCGGTGACTTGGAGCGAGTTGTACCAAATTTTGCCTGTGTTCAACTGTTCCACGT
>JAPKZA010000086.1:1954-7926 GCA_026394015.1 Acidobacteriota bacterium | reverse complement strand
GGATTTCCGTGGGGTCTACGCCAACATTTTAGACGAGTGGCTCAAGGCGCCAAGCGCGAAAATTTTGGCCGGCAACCACGACGGCAACGAAAGCGAGAAAACGGAAGACCTCGCCACCCATCTTGATAACACCTTCACCCCGTCCGGCTTCGGCCAACGCTGGTTTCATTTCTCCGTCGCCGGACTCGCCGAATTCTTCGCGTTAGATTCCACCCGCAACCAGCCCGCTGGTTCCCCTGCCCCTGTCTATACCGAGGCCGGCGAACAAACCCAATGGCTCACCGCCGAACTCGCTAAACCCGCGCTTCCCTGGCGCTTCGCCATGCAGCACCACCCGATGTTCACCGCCGGCCCCGACCATCCTCCGTTCCTGTCCGATGCGCCACATTGGTTCAAGCTCTTCGCCGCCAATCAAGTCCGCGCCGTATTCTCCGGCCACGAACATAACCTCCAATTCTCCGAACAATCGGCCGCCACCGGCCACATGCTCTTTGTCGTCTCCGGCTCTGGCGGCGAACTCCGCTCGGGCAAAGTAACCAAGAAGATGGCCGCACGCCATATCGCCGCCTGGGCTCCCCAACGTCAATTCTTGATCGTCGAACTCAATCAGGACAACATGAAAATCACGCCGATTGGTGATACCCCGCTCCGTCTCACCAACCCGAACGGCTTGCCCGTTACCGTTCCTGTCGTCGTTACGAAATCCAAACAGCCGTAACTCACGTATAGCCGAAAGCACTGTAGCATTCGCGCTGGAGATATTTATATTGTTGAAACTTTTGGCCCTGACGGCCCTCCCAATTTTATTCATTTACGCTCAGCCCTCCACTCGAACCCAAGAGATCGAGCAGGAGCGCGACAAGAAAACAGCCCTCCTCAAGCCGGAAACGGTGACCAAGGAAGAAGGCTACCTCCGGAACTTCAAAGACAAGGGTTACCTCGCTCGCCTCACCACGCCCCGCAATGGCCTACGAGCCAAAACCGGCAACCTCGTCACTGGCAGCGGCTTCGCTATTGGCCCGGAATACTTCCGCCCGGACCTCCTTAAAGGCGAACTCACCGGACGCGTCTCCGCGCAATTCTCCACCCGCCTCTATCAGAAGTTCGACGCCGAAGCCATCTTCCCCCGCCTCTTCTCGAATCGCCTCAACCTCGATATCCTCGCCACCCACCGGAATTATGGAGCCATCGATTACTACGGCAATGGCCCCGATTCCGAGGAGACCGGACGCTCCAACTACCGCCTCGAAGATACCATCCTCGACACCATCCTCACCTACAAACCCACCCGCCACATCCGCGTCGGCCCCTCCCTCGCCTATCTGTGGATCAACGTCGGCCCCGGCACTCGCACCAACAGAATTTCCACCGAAAAGCAGTTCTCCGTCCCCGGCATCGACCACCAGACCAACTACCGCCGAGCCGGCGTCTTCGCCCAGTACGACTATCGCGACAACCCCCTCGGGCCCAAAAACGGCGGTAACTACGTCATTAATTACTCCTGGTACGACGACCAGAAACTCAACATCCATAACTTCCGCCGCATGGATATCGACCTCCAGCAGTACATTGGCTTCTTCAACCGAACCCGCGTCATCGCCCTGCGCGCCAAAGGCGTCTTCACCGAATCCGACCGCAACGAAACCGTCCCCTTCTACCTGCAACCCTTCCTCGGCGGCTCGGACGATCTCCGCGGCTTCCGCAATTTCCGCTTCTCCGACCGCAATATGGTCATCTACAACGCCGAATACCGCTGGGAAGTTTTCGCCGGTCTCGATGGTGCCCTCTTCGTCGACGCGGGTAAAGTATCCCCCCGCCGCGGCCTCGCCGTCGGCTTTAAAGATCTCGAAGCCTCGGTCGGGTTCGGCCTCCGCTTCAACGTCCGCAACGCCACCTTCATGCGCCTCGACACCGCCTTCTCTCACGAAGGCTTCCGCATCTGGTTCAAATTCAACGACGTCTTCAATCAAACGAAATTCGGCACCTCCACCGGTCAGCTCGTCTATTAACTCCCATGTCAAAACTTCTCGCCCTCCTCCTCCTTGCCGCCGCGCTGCTCCCCGCCCGCAAGTTCTACGACGACGATCCGCTCGTCCAGGAACCCAAGCCCCGCGCTGTTCTCAAAGCCGAGAACCGCAAACTCAGCGACCTCTACGATCTCTTCGTCCACATCTTCGCCACCCCCGGCGAACACCAGCCCAACAAAGGCGAACCCATCCGCGCCCGCGCCGTCAACACCCTCGGCGACCCCATGGAAGGCGCCTGGTGGCAAAAGCGCCACTACTTCAAAACCATGTCCCGCGAAGAACTCATCCGCGGCCCGGAGTATGGCACGCCCCCCTCCCCCAACGGCCAATGGACCATCATCAGCGCCAAAACCGAAGGCATTACCCCCGGCTTCGTCGTCCTCGACTCTCTCAAAAACAGCTACTTCGTCAAGTTCGATCCCCTCGAGCACCCCGAAATGGCCAGCGCCGCCGACTCGATCAGCTCGCGCTTCTTCCACGCCCTCGGCTACCATGTCCCCGCCAACTACCTCATCTCCTTCCCCATTGCTAAACTCGATATTCGCGACGACGTCACCCTCACCGAAGTCAGCGGCATCACCCGCAAGATGACCCGCCGCGATCTCCAGCAGCTCCTCCTCAGCGTCCCCAAAGACAAAGCCGGCAACTACCGCCCCACCGCCTCCGCCGGTCTCCCCGGCAAAACCATCGGCCCGCCGCGCTGGTTCGGCACCCGCGCCGACGACGTCAACGACATCGTCCCCCACGAACATCGCCGCGACCTCCGCGGCCTCCACGTCATTGACGCCTGGCTCGGTCACGACGACTCCCGCGCGATCAATAACGTCGACATCCTCTCGAACGAAGGCGGCGTGCAACACATCCGTCACTTCCAACTTGACTTCGGCTCCACCCTCGGCAGCGCTACCCAAAAAGCCAACAGCCCCCGCTCCGGCGTCTACTATTTCAGTTGGAAGGAATCCGCTAAACTCCTCTTCAGCCTCGGCCTCTATCTCCCCTACTGGGCCAGCGCCGACTACCCGCATTTCCCCTCCGTCGGCCGCCTCGAATGGAAAACCTTCCGGCCAGACCGTTGGGTCCCCGAATACCCCAACCCCGCCTTCCAAAACCGCCTCCCCGACGACGAGTTCTGGGCCGCCAAACAGATCATGGCCTTCTCGGACGACGACATCAAAACCATCGTCTCCACCGGCCAATTCTCCGATCCGAAGGCCGCCGACTGGGTCATCGAGTGTCTCATCAAGCGCCGTGATAAGATCGGCCAGACTTACTTCGCCAAAGTCCTCCCCCTGGATCAGTTCGCCATCGTCGATAACTCTCTGACCTGGACCGATCTCGGCAAGAAACATAACAGGCACGCTCCGGCAACCGTTAATCTCCAATGGTCGAATTTCAACAATGAAACCGGCCAAAAAACCGTCCTCTCCGGCCTGACCCAGGCGACGGTCCCCGGTGCCCGTGACGCCTACTTCGTCGCCGACCTCGTCAACCCCGCCCTCCCGAAACAGACGATCAGCGTCCACGTCCATCAACTCGCTGGCAAACCCGTCATCGTCGGCATCGATCGCGCATGGTGAATAACGAACGTCCCGAGTACCAATCCCGCCCTGAAATGCGGACCCACTCCAGCTTCCCGCAGTTCAAGACAGTCGGCGATAAACCCAAGGGCCCCCTCGAGAAGGCTCTCTCTTTCTTCGCCGACGTCCGCGTCGGCGAAGCTCCCGGCGTCCTCCTCCTCACCGCCAACGTCTTCCTCCTCCTCTTCGCTTACTACCTCCTGAAGACCGCCCGCGAAGCGCTCATCCTCGCCGAAGGCGGCGCTTCCATCAAGGCCTACTCCGCCGCCGGCCAAGCCGCCCTGCTGATGCTCCTCGTCCCCGTCTACGGCGTCATCGCCTCGAAGGTAAAGCGCGTCAAGCTCATCACCGGCCTTACGACCTTCTTCGCCTCCCATCTGTTAGTCTTCTCCGTCCTCGGCACCCAGGGCTACCAGGAAGGCGTGGCGTTCTACATCTGGGTCGGCATCTTTAACGTTTTCGTCATCTCCCAGATCTGGGCCTTCGCCAACGACGTCTATACCGAAGCCCAAGGCAAGCGCCTCTTCCCCATCATCGGCGTCGGCAGTTCGCTCGGCGCCTGGCTCGGGGCCGAAGCCGCCGGCCGCCTCGTCGGTTCGTTCTCCCTCACCCCCTATCAACTGCAACTGCTCGCCGCTGCGATTCTCGTCTCTTGCGCGGTGATCACGATCGTCGTCAACGGCATCGAAACCAAACGCGCCACGCCTGAAATGGCCGCTCACGCCGACGACAAACTCTCCTCGGCCGGTGCCTTCGAACTGATCTTCAAAAGCCGCTATCTCACCTGGATCGCCGCGCTCACCGTGCTCCTCAACGTCGTCAACTCCACCGGCGAATTCCTCCTCGGCACCGTGGTGGCCGAACAAGCGCGCGCCTTCGCCCCGGCCGATCTCGCCGCCCAGAAGCGCTTCATCGGCGAATTCTACGGCCGCTTTTTCGGCATCGTCAACCTCCTCGGCTTTCTCTTCCAAACCTTCGGCGTCTCCCGCCTGTTCGCCTTCCTGGGAGTCCGCGGGGCCGTCTATGTCCTCCCGTCCATCGCCTTAGTCAGTTACTCGGTCCTCGCCGTTGCCCCCATTCTCGGAGTAGTCCGCATCGCCAAAACACTCGAAAACGCGACCGACTACTCCCTCCAGAACACAGTCAAGCAAGCGCTCTATCTGCCGACGTCAAGGGAGGCCAAGTACAAAGCCAAGGCGGCGATCGACACCTTTTTTATGCGCTTCGGAGACGTCATCCAGGCCGGCATCGTCAAGCTCGGCGCCGAACTCTCCTTCAGCATCCCCGCCTTCGCCTGGCTGAACGTAGCTCTCACCGTCGTCTGGCTAGGCATCGCCTCCCGCCTCTCCGCCGAGCACCGCCGCATGGGCTTCTAAAGCCGGCTCTCAACGAACCCGAGACACATCCGTCTCCCCAAAATCATTGCCTTTAAAGAGCAAGGCCTCCCCCGACCACTGCGCGAGCGCATAAGCCGCGCAGTCTCCAAAGTTCAGCCCCGCGCGATGTCGCCCTTTTCCATATCGACGGAAAGCGAATCGAGCGATCGCAAGCTGCTCCGCATCGAAGGTCACGGTCGTGATGGAAGCTCGCCGCAGGAACAGATCCAGATCCATCCCCGCGTCTTCACCCCGACGACCTTCCAGGACGATCGCCGCTTCCAGCACCGACACCGTCGAGATCAGCCGATGATCGGCTTCGCCCAGCAAGCGCACAAATTCCGCTCGTTCCTCCTCGTTTTGCATTACCGCTAACACGGCCGAGGTGTCTACCGTCATCGCGTCGGCATTCCCATTTCGTCGTAGCCAAGCAACTCATCGTCGCTCAAGGTCGACAGAATCGGACGCGCAGCGCATCGTAAGGCGATCTCATTGAGTTCGTCTTCCAGCGACCTCCCACTGCGCCCCCTCTTCAGCCGTTCGTAACGCTCCGACAACGCCATGCGGATCGCCTCCGTAAGCGTCTCCCCTGTCAATTCCGCCACCTGTCGGGCGAGCGCTTCTGTTGGGTCATTCTTGAGACTAATGGGCATCGATATACCTTTATATAATTCTATCATGACATATAAAACAATCGATCAATCTCTTCCCGACGCCCACCCAAGTCCGTCGGCAACCAGCATTACGACTACCCATTGACCCGCCTCTCTACTGCCCTTCCGGCATCCTCCGCCGCACCTCGTCAAAGAAATTCAACAAAAACGTAAGGTGGGTAGGCGGCTTCGCCCCGCTCGCATCGTCCGCCACAAACGCCGCCAGCCGCCTGCCGTCGGGTGCGAGGTCGAAATTGCGCCCAAACGATGCATTCAACAGGAGAGTCTCCGTCCACACCCGCGGCTTGCCCGGTACGAACGCGCCGTCCTTCGCACTAT
>JAPKZA010000086.1:0-1937 GCA_026394015.1 Acidobacteriota bacterium | reverse complement strand
ACCCTGAAAAAACAGCTCCCGACCGTCCTTGGACCACTGTGGAAAACGTCCTCCCTCCGTCGAAACCTGCCACCGCCCCCCTGGCCCCGGATACGGCCTGACGTAGAGTTCCTGCGTCCCCGACTCATTCGATGCATACGCCAACCAGCGTCCGTCCGGCGAAAACTCCGGATAAACCTCAAGAAACGGCGTTCCCAAAAACAACTCGTCCTTACCCAACCGAAATCCTCCCTCGCCCGACCCCGGTTCAGCCTCCACCGGCACCGTGAAGATGTCGAAGTTGCCCCCGTTTCCGGGCTGGAAAATGGCCAGCCGCTTCCCATCCGGAGAGAAAGAGGTGGGAACAGGAATCACCTTTCCGTCCGTCAATCGTTTGGCTTCGCCGGCTCCGTCGGAGCGAATCCGGTATAAACCTGGAGCCGACGCGTTGAACGAGCGGAACACGATATGCTTGCCGTCGGGAGTCCAAACCGGGTGACTACTCGCGCCCGGCAAAAAACTCAAGCGCAACGGGGCCTCCTGGTTCAAATCTTTCACCCAGATATCTTGCCCCTTGCCGTTGTTCATCGAAAACGCCAACCGCTTCCCATCCGGTGAGAACCGCGGATAGTAGTATTGGCCGGGCGGGGCGTGCAGCGTCTCTGAATTGCCAGCGGGACCCACCCAGGAAATCGGCCACTTCGGCAACGAACCATTCCCCTCCGAGTACACGAAAGTGCCGTTCCGCGCAAACGCGAAATCCCCGCCCGCCGCTTGCGTGCTGCTTACGTCGTTCAAGATCGGCACCGGCGCACCGGGCAAGGTTGAGCCACCTGGATGAAACGGCACCGCGAACAGCGTCGCTTGATGCAAGTAGATCATGTGTCCACTCCCGCCAGGGTCGCTACCGTCCGCCAGATATCGGGGATAGAAGCCCCCTCGCTGTACCGTCCTCCGCTCACCGGTCTTCAACGAGACCACTTCAATGGTGGCGTCGTCGTATCCAACCCCAATTTGCGGTGCCGAGGTAAACAGAACCAACTGGCTTCTGGGAATCGCGAAGTGCCACCGGTGGCTTACCTCGCCAGGGTTCAACTGCGTCAAAGCTTCCGGCGTCCCACCCGACGCCGAAACCCGCCACAGCCCGCCCGTGTTGCTCAAAGCCACGATGATGCTGTTCCCATCCTCACTCCAACCTGCGCCCTCGCCCACCGGCGCATCGCACAGCGTCACCGCCGCTCCCCCCTCCACCGCAATCTTCTTCATCTTGCCTTCGGCGAAGAAGCCGATCCAATCGCTCCGCGGAGAGAAAACGGCGAGTGGGCGTTCTCGGTTCCCGCCAGGGGCTCCGCCCGGCTCTGGCCCAGCAAACGGGTGTAGATGCGGGCTCTCCCATCGGCGCTGCGCATCGTAAACGCCAGCCGAGTTCCGTCGGGGGAGATATCAAACATGTGTCCGCCCACACTGCCCCCCGCGTCGACTCTGGCGAGTTGGGCCCCAGGGGCGAGCTCCGCGTTCAGCCGCAGCATCTGCCTCGGCATCCCGGGCCGCGCCGCCTTGTACCAGCCCACCCCGGCACCAATCAGCGCAACCACCAAAACTCCCGCCACCTGCGGCCACCATCGCCAACCCACCGCCGGAACGGTCGGCTCTTCCGTCTCCTCCATCTGTTCCAACGCCACCCGGGCTTCCCCGATATCGCGCAGCCGGTTCTTCAAGTTCCGGTCCAAACAACGCCGTAGTAACCGCCGCACCCGCTGCGGAGTGTCCTTCGGCAGCACCGAATAATCGATCGGCGCTCGCACCACATCCGCCAGTATAGGGGACCCGGTTTTCTTGGACACAAGATTGGCTTAATGACCGAGATCCAAGGAGACTAAAAGCAATGGCAGAAGAGATGAGAGACACAATGGGTTCTGGGGCGGCGGGGGGAGCTCGTAGGGCGACTTCCGCCGCCC
>JAPKZA010000095.1 GCA_026394015.1 Acidobacteriota bacterium | reverse complement strand
CGGATTGGAACGTAGCGGGTGGGACGGCGGGCTAATTCCAGTTAACTGGCCGGGCGGTTGTGTCTTCTTTTTCGTTTGGGGCTAGAATAAAGCGAGGGTAGAAAGCGAATGCAGCCTGGATGTGTCGAGGTCGGGACGTTGCTGGATCGGGAGGCGGATATTCGGGGTGGTCGGCCAAAGATTGCGGGAACGGGGATTACGGTTAGTCGGGTGGTTAGTCTCTATCGGGCGGGGCTGAGCCCGGAGGAGATTGCGATGGAGTATGAGCATTTGAGCTTGGCGCAAATTCATGCGGCACTGGCCTATTTCCATGCAAACGCGGCAGAGATTACGGGTGACCTGGCGGCAGATGAGGCGTCGGCGGAGCGATGGGAGCGGGAGAGTCGGTTGGCTCCGGGGGCATGAGCCGGATTCGCCTTTACCTAGATGAAGATGCAATGCGGAAGGCATTGCTGTTTGGATTGCGGACGAAACTGGTAGATGTGGTTTCAGCCCTGGAAGCTGGCATGATCCACCAGCCGGATGCGGAACATTTGCGTTGGGCGACGGGGGAAGGTCGGGTGCTGTATAGCTACAACACGGGAGACTATAACGAGTTGTGCAATCATCTATTGGCCAGAGGGCACTGTTGGCTCGGGGGGAAGGGCACGGAGGAATTGTGGTGGCGAGCCAACAGACGTATCCGGTGGGGGAAGAGATTCGGCGGCTGTTGCGGCTGATGCAGCGGTTATCGGGAGAGCGGATGCGGGGGCGGATAGAGTTTTTGTCGGCGTGGGGGTGAGGGGAAAGGAGATCGGGGCTAAGGGTTCGAGCGCAGCGGGTGGGTGGACGGGGGGATGAGATCGTGGCGGCGGAATGGTAGGTTTTAGGAGAGGAGGAGTTCAACATGGCGCAGCAGGTGACGATACCGGATGAGTGGGTGGAGTTTGTAGCGCGGCGGGTGCAAGAGGGCGGGTATGCGGACTCCGGAGAAGTGGTGGCGGAGGCGTTGGCGGATCTGGTGGCGCGCGAAGACGGGGAGTGGACGGATGGGTTGACGGAGCGGGAGCGGCAGGAGCTTCGGGAAAGCATCATTCAGTTGGACGGCGAGGCGGACGCAGAGGTGGCGCGGGGGCACCGTCTGTGGTGGTTGATCCGGAAGGGAACTTGGATGAACTGTTGGGGGAAGTGCGGGCGGAGTGGGCGCGGAGACAGTGACGGAGGTACGGTTTTCGGTACGGGCGCAGCGGGATGTCGCCAAGTGCTGGAGTTATTGGGCAGAGCGGGCATCTGAGAAGGCGGCGGCGGCGGTGACGGCGGAGGTGGGACGGGGAGTGAGGGTGTTGGCTCGACGAAATTGACAATAGGGGGGGCGCGGGGCGGTCGGCGGCAGAGTATGGGAAGGGGATCAGAGTTTTGCGGGCGGAACGGTTTTTGATTTATTACCGGCGGAGTGCGGGGACGGTCGTGGTTGTACGGGTGATTTCGGGGGAGCGGGCGCAGGAGAGGGCGTGGGGTAGTTAGGGACGTTCTCGTGCTTGGGCTGGAGCGTGGCGGGTGGGGCGGCGGGGCGGATGAAATCGTGGGGGCAGGAGGGTAGACTTTGAATCAAGGAGTGCTTGCGATGGCAGGGTTGCAGATTACGTTATCGGAAGAGTGGGGCGTGTTTGTGGAGAAGGCGGTGCGGGAGAGGGGATACGCGGGTGCGGCAGATGTGGTGGAGCAGGCGTTGGCGGAATTGGCGGCGAATGAGGCCGAAGATGCCGCGGTGCCGGTGAGCGATGAGGTGCGCCGGAAGGTGTTTCTAGGCAGGGCGCAGATTGAGCGGGGTGAGTGCTCGTCGTATGAGCTGAGTGAAGATGGACGGCTTGCGTTTTTGGAAGCGGCTCGGCAAGGTGGTCGGGCGATATTGGAGCGACGGCGGGCAGCGGCGACCGAGAAGTGATGAGGGCGGTTGTATCCGAGATCGCCCAAAGCGAAATTGATGGCATTTGGGCGTACTGGTGGGGAGGGTATCGGACCAGGTGGCGGATAGGCAGGTGGATCGCATTTGGTCGAACGTTGCGTTGCTGGCAAGGCAGCCTTATGCGGGGCGATTGGTGGACGAGTTTGGGCCCTCGGTTCGGGTGATTTCGGCTAAGAAATATCAGATTTATTATGAGATTCGGGTGGACGTCGTGTGGGTGGCGCATGTGGTGGCGGGGGAACGGGAGCAGAGGCGGGCTGTGTTGGGGGGAGATGGGTAGGGGTGCGTGGAGGCGGCGGGGCGGCGGAGCTGGCGGCGACGCTGATTTGGCTGGTGGTGCTGACGAATGCGATCAATCTGATTGATGGCATGGACGGGCTGGCAACTGGCGTGGGCCTTTTTGCCGCTTTGACGATGCTGACGGCCGCGTAGCTGGCGGGCAATGTGCCGCTGGCGATGGCGACCGTGCCGCTGGCGGGCGCTTTGCTGGGGTTTCTACGGTATAACTTCAACCCGGCGACGAGCGCTACTGGGCGATTTGGGGCTGGGCGATTGCGGGAGCTTGCTGATTGGGTTTCTGCTGGGGGTGACGGCTCCGCTGCTGGCGCTGGCGATTCCGCTGCTGGACCTTCCGCTGGTGGACATGGCGCGCTGGCGGTGGTGCGGCGGTTTTTGAAGCGGGAGAGTATCTTTGTGGCGGACCGGGGGGGCGGATCGGAGTACGGGGTGGCGCTGCTGCTGGCGATTTTGAGCCTGGTTAGCTCGGTAAGGCCGGATTCCTATGCGGGCTTGGTCATTTTGATTTTCTGGGGGGTGCTGTTTTGCGCAGTGACCTGGATGGGCGTGCAGGGACTGGGATCCGTGGAGATTACTATGGCTGGACGATTGTTGATTGGCGGTGGATTTCGAAGGATGTTGCTGGGGCAGTTGGCGCTGCGGAGCTACCAGGAGAATATGAAGACGGTGGGGGACGCGCACGGGGCTTGGCAGGTGGTGCAGGGGACGGCTCGGGAGATGGGGTTTCATAAAGTGGCGTGGAAGGTGGCGGGGACGGAGTGGGAGGCTCGGGTTAGAGAAGAGGTTAGTGGGGCGGAGTGGACGGCGGAGCTGCCTTTAAGAAATGGGGATTGGGTGCGGTTGAGCCGGCCGTTTGATTCGACGGTGCACTCGGCGGCGATGGGGCCAGCCTTTGTTGAGTTTGGGGATACGCTGCGAGGGACTTTGATGGAGAAGAGTAAGGGGAGGGAAGGGGGTAAGAGGATGGCGGCGGGGGCTTAGTTTCAGGATGGGAGAGAGGGGCTTCGGCCCCTTTTGGTGTTTGTGGGGGGGGGAGAGAGACGTCCGTGGCGGTCGGTGCTCGGTGACGGGTTGGAGGGCAGCGGGTGGGGCGACGGGGAGCATGAAATCGTGGCGACGGAATGGTAGGTTATAAGAGAGGAGGAGTTGATCATGGCACAGCAGGTCACGTTACCGGATGAGTGGGTGGAGTTTGTGGAGCAGCACGTGCGGGGCGGGGGGTATGCGGATTCGAGCGAGGTGGTGTCGGCGGCGTTGGCGGAAATGGCGGTGCGGGAGTCGGAAGGTTCGGTAGACGATATGACGCCGGAAGAGTTGAACGAATTGCGGCAGGACATTGCGTTGGCGGAAGCCGAGATTGCTCGCGGTGAGTACTATACCTTTGATTCAAGCCCCGCAGGGAAAGAAGCGTTTCTTGAGGGTGTACGGAGACGAGGACGGGAGTTAGGACGGCAACGGGCGGCAAATCTTAAATGAAGGTAATTGTTGCCCCCAGGGCCGAACGGGCGATCGATGAGATCTGGGTCTACTGGGCGGCGAGGGCATCGGAGGGGGTGGCAGATGGACAGGTGAGCCGGATTTTGGGATTGATTGATTTGCTGGGGGAGCCACATTGATTAGTTGCGTGAGCAACTTGGGCTGGGACGGGCAGTGCCGACGATTGCATTGAGTTTGCGGGTGGTGCAGGCGGGAAAATATTTGATTTACCATCAACAACGGGGCAACAAAGTGGTGGTGTTGAAGGTGGTTTCGGGCGAACGGGAGCAGCGACGGGCGGTGTTGGGGGGATAGAGTATAAGGTGAGCCTGTCGCGGGTGGGGCAACGGGGCTACGGCTGCCTAATCGCCGTATGATAGGATTCAATTAGCCGATTGGATAGGTGAAAAACCATGAGCGATGTTCCAATAGCCGATGCGAAGATTCAGGTATCCGGGTTATTCGACGAAGTAGAGCGGGGGGAGACTTTGGTGCTGACGCGCCACGGGCGAGAGATAGCGACGATCTCACCCGCAGTGGAGTTCCGAAGGTCTGAGGTGGCGGAGACGTTGCGGGAGTTGACCGAATTTCGGCGGAAGCGGGGGCGAGTTACGGTGGACGAGATTTTGTCTTGGCGGGATGAGGGTAGACGGTAGGGATGGCGTTTGTTTTGGATGCTTCGGTGACGCTGTGCTGGGCATTTGAAGATGAAAGAGACGCGACTGCCGAGGTTGCGTATGGGTTGTTACAAACGGAGTCCGCCGTGGTGCCGGGGGTCTGGTGGTTTGAAGTGCGGAATTCGCTGCTGATGAGCGAGCGGCGCGGGAGATCGACCGAGGAAGATACGAGGGTGTTTTTGCGGTTGCTCGGAAGGTTGCCGGTATTGATTGACCGATTGGGCGGGGAAGCGGAAGTGATGGGGTTGGCTCGAAAGCACGGTTTGACGATGTACGATGCGGCTTATTTGGAATTGGCCGTGCGCAGGAAGAGTCCGTTGGCTAGTTTGGATAAGAGATTGTTGGGGGCGGGAAGGGCGGAGGGAGTAGTGAGGGTGGGAGAGGGTTAAGCGCAGCGGGTGGGGCGGCGGGTGGATGAAATCGTGGGGGCGGAATGGTAGGTTATCGGAGAGGAGGAGTTGGACATGGCGCAGCAAGTGACGTTACCGGATGAGTGGGTGGAGTTTGTGGAGCGGCGCGTGCGGGACGGGGGGTATGCGGACTCCGGAGAGGTGGTGGCGGCGGCATTGGCGGAGTTGGCGTTGCGGGAGACGGAAGTTTCGGTAGGCGATATGACTCCGGAAGAGTTAAGCGAATTGCGGCATGAGATTGCGTTGGCGGAAGCTGAATATGCGAGCGGCGCGTTTCGTCGATACGAGATGAATGCCGAAGGAAAGGCAGCGTTTCTGGAGGATGCACGGAGGGGAGGACGGGAGTTGTTAGAACGGGAACGGGCGGCACATCGTAAATGATGCCTGTCGTCGTTGTGGAGCGGGCCGGAAAGGCGATCGACGGGATTTGGAAGTAGTGGGCGGCACGGGGATCGGAGGGAGGGGCAGAAGGGCAGGTGAGCCGAATTTGGGGAGTTATCGGGTTACTCGGTGATCAGCCGGGTCTGGGACGGGCAGTGCCAAGGCTCGGATTGAGG
>JAPKZA010000181.1 GCA_026394015.1 Acidobacteriota bacterium | reverse complement strand
TTACGACTACGCGATCCCGCCCACCGCCGGAGTGCAAAATCCCAACTAATCCTACCCCAGCCCCTTGGCGAATCATCACCCGCTGTCCGTCCTGCAGGTACGGCCAAGGCATCGCGGACGCGACTTCCACCAGCATCGCATTTGCCGATTTTCAGGGCTCCACCGTGGCAGTGGAGGCAGTTTTGTTCGAGCAGGGTGGAAATATCTTAGTGCAAGAGCGCTTCCTTGTTGAACAAGGCTAGTGCGAAGCCGAAGCCGAAGCCGAAGTAGAGCCGAGTCATAAACGATATTCTATCATTAACAGGCGAAGGTGTCGCCGCTGTCGGGAATGGTGACCGGCAGGCCGTAGCGGCTAATGGTGACCGGCAGGCCGTAGCGGCTGCGGATGAGCGCCGCCAAGGCTTCCTGCTGGGTCGGTTCCCCGTGGACGAGGAAGACGTGCTTCAGCCCCTTGGCGATCGGCTCCATCCAGGCGAGTAACTCGCTTTGGTCGGCGTGGCCGGAAAGCTCGTTGATCTTGGCGATTTCGGCGCGTACTCGGTACGGCTCCCCGAAGATATTGACTTCTTTTTGGCCATCGAGGAGTTTGCGGCCGAGCGAATTGGCCGCTTGGAAGCCGGTAATGAGGACGGTGTTCCGAGGGTCGTGCACGTTGTTTGCCAAGTGGTGAACGACGCGTCCGGCCTCGGCCATGCCGGAAGCCGAGATGATGATGCAGGGCATGCGCAGTGAATTCAGAGCCTTCGATTCTTCGACGTCGCGGATGTAGCGGAGGCGGCGGAAGCCGAAAGGGTCGTCATGGGCCGCCAGGAACTGGGCCGTTTCGGCGTCGTAGCATTCCGTGTGCTCGCGGAAGATTTCGGTGACATTCGTCGCTAGCGGGCTATCGACGTAGACGGGGATATCGGGGATCTGCTGCGCGAGCACGAGTTCGTTGATCATCATCACGATCTGCTGGGTGCGTCCCACCGCGAAGGCGGGGGCGATGATTTTACCGCCACGCTTGGCGGTGCGGTTGATGACTTCGGCGAGCTTGGCCTTGGCGTGCTCGATGGGTTGATGGAGACGGTCGCCGTACGTGCTTTCCATGATGAGGAAGTCGGCGGCGGGGGGCGGTTCGGGGTCGCGAATGATGGGGAGGTTCTTGCGGCCGATGTCGCCGGAAAAGAGCAGGCGGGTGGCCCCGGCCTCGACCTTCACGAACGACGAGCCGAGCATGTGGCCGGCTTCGTAGGCAGTGTAGCTGATGTCGCCGGTGACGATGGCCGATTCGTGCAGCGGCATCGAGCGGAACAGCGGGAAGGTGGCATTGGCGTCGGCGACGGTGTAGATGGGTTCGACTTCGCAGTCCGGGCAGTCGGGCTGGAGGCGGCGTTTGCGGGAGGTGCGGCGGTTCAGGAACTCGGCGTCTTTTTCCTGGATGAAGGCGGAGTCGGCGAGCATGGATTTGCAAAGGTCGACCGTGGCGCTGGTCGTGTAGATGGGCCCGCGAAAGCCTTTTTGCACGAGTTTGGGCAGCTTGCCGCTGTGGTCGATGTGCGCGTGGGAGAGCACGACGGCGTCGACTTCGGCAGGCGGGAAGGCGAACCAGCGATTTTTTTCGTTCGCTTCGGCGCGTCGACCTTGGAAGAATCCGCAGTCAAGCAGGATTCGCTTGCCGCCGAATTGGATCTCGTGGGATGAACCCGTGACCGTGCGGCAAGCGCCGCGAAAAGTAATCTGCATGGATACTGGTATTCTAGTCCCTTCCCCCATGCTTCGTTTGCTTCCCTGGGCATTGCTGCTCACCGCCTTGCTGCCTTCGGCCTGGTTTGCATTTTCCGCTCGAGAATTGCCGCAACTTGGCTCTTTGACCGAGGATAGCCTCTATTTCAGCGCCGGGCTTTCGCTGGCCGATGGCCGAGGCTATCGATTGGCCAGTGTCCCGGGCGAACCCGCGCAAACCCGCGTGCCCCCGCTGTTTCCGGCTTATCTGGCGCCGTTTTCGCACAACCGTACCTTGTTGAGTTGGATGCTCTGGGTGCTGGCACCGACGACGCTGGCGCTCGTCCTCTTCTGGGCCCGGCAACGGGGATGGCAGCATTGGCAGGCGGCCTTGTTGTGTGTGCTCTTGGGCTCGAACGTGTCCTTCGTGCTGGCGAGTGCCAATCTGCTGCCTGACTTGTTGACCCTGGCCCTGCTGCTGGCGGCGGTCTATGCACTGGAACAAGATAGCCGGGCGGCGGCCGTCCTCGCGGCCATCGCGGCATCGGCGGCCTACCTGACTGCGGTCTCGCTGTTGGTCCCGTTGTCGGCGATGATTCCACTGCTCTTCATCCGACGTCGCTACGTCCAGGGCGCTATCTTTTCGGTAGGATTGCTCGGCACAGCGTGGTGGTGGCGGTCGTTTGTCGAAGCGCACACGGACCCGTCGGCGCAAGGATTGGCGAGTTGGTATTTGAACGCGCCGTCGAAGTCGAGCGTTGGGTTTGTCGCCGGGAACCTGGTAGCGCTGGCGGAGCCGGGACTGCTGGTTCTTACTTTGATAGCGGCCTACGGGTGGTATCGGGTTCGGTCCGTAACTGTGTATCCGGCGTTTGGCGTGGCATACGTGGTGGCGATGTCGTTGAGTCAGGAGGTGCCGCAGGCTCGCACGTTGCTTCCCATATTGCCGTTGTTGCTCGCCGGCTTCGTGATGGGGCTGTCGGCATTGCCGCGTTTTGCGATCGCGGCGACGGTGGTGGCCGCCGTGGTGCTCGTCGGTCGCAGCGGGCTTCCACTGCGGGCGGCGTACAATGATCTCGAGCGTTTCAGAGCCTTTCAACCGCTGCGCAGTCAGGTGTACTTTTGGATTGATGCCAACACCCCGGCCAGCGCCCGCTTCCTGGCGAGCGACGATGCCACCTTGCACACCGTGACCCATCGCCACGGCTTCAGTCTGCATCCTTCGACACGCCTATCGCGGGCCGCTCTGATCCGCTTCTTCGGGAATGCGCCCGCCTTCGCACGGGCTGAGGGACTCGACTATATCTTGCTTACCCCATACGACTACTCCTCGCTGCTGACGCCGGCCGAGCGGCTCCAGGTGCAGGCGCAGATCGAGGCGGACCGTGCCTATGAAACGGTCTACGCAAACGACGGCGTGGTGGTCAAGCGGAAAACGTTTTGAAATAATGGATGATGGAAGAGTGATAGCGCAGACTCTTTCCCTCCTCTTCTTCACCTCCCTTTTCGCCGTTGGGCTTTCCGCCCAGCCGAAGGCCGTGACCTTGGACGCTGTAGCGCGGTCGAACCCGAGTATGGGCGGGGCCGCCAATTGGGCACCTTCCGGTGACCGCTTTCTGTCCGTCGATCAAAAGGCGCTGATGCTGTATGACTGCGCCACGGGGCAGCGGACGGAGGTAGCCAACTTGAAGGACATCGAGGGCAAGGCGAAAGAGCGGCCGAGCAATAAGCCCTTCGGATGGCAGAATCGGCGCGTGGCGGGGAGCCGGCCGGAGTGGTCTACTGACGGGCAACGGCTGTTGGTCGCGACCGGCGGCGATCTGTTCGTGCTGGCCGTGAGCTCCAAAGAGTGGACGCAGTTGACGGCGACGGTCGAGACCGAAGAAGACGCCCATTTGTCGCCCGACGGGCGTATGGTGGGCTTTCGGCGCGGGAACGATCTCTACGGGATGGATGTGAGCAGTCGGCGCGAACATCGGCTGACGACCAGTGGCAGTGAAACGGTTTGGAACGGCAAGCTCGACTGGGTGTATCCAGAGGAATTGGACTTGGGTCGCGCGTGGTGGTGGTCGCCGGATTCGAAATCGATCGCCTATTTGCAGTTCGACGTGGGGACGGAGATGATTCACCCGCATGTGGATTCGCAGCCGATTCAAGCGGTGCTGGAGCCGCAGCGTTTTCCCAAGGCGGGGACTCCAAATGCGAGCGTCAAGCTGGGCTTGGTGGCCGCGCGCGGCGGTAAGTCGCGTTGGATGGATTTGGGGCCGACGACCGATACGCTGCTTGCGCGCGTGGCTTGGCTGCCATCGAGCCAGCAGTTGGCCGTGCAGCGCTTGAGCCGGGTGCAGGATCGGTTGGAACTGCTAACGGCTGAGGTGGCGAATGGGCGGGTGAAAATCCTCCTCGAAGAAAAAGACCCGGCGTGGGTGAACCTGCACGACGTGCTCCGTTTTCTGCCCGATGGCCGATTCCTCTGGGCGAGTGAACGGTCGGGCTTTCGGCATCTCTACCTCTATTCGGCGCAGGGTCAGATGGACCGTCAATTGACCTCTGGCGATTGGGAGGTGAACTCGGTGGATGGGGTCGATGCTCAGTCTATTTACTTTACGGCGACCAAGGAGAGTCCGCTGGAGCGGCATTTGTATCGGGTGCCGCTGGCCGGCGGAGAAATCGTTCGAATGACGAAAACGGCAGGAACGAATTCGGTTTCCATG
>JAPKZA010000027.1 GCA_026394015.1 Acidobacteriota bacterium | reverse complement strand
CTCTCTTACGCAAAGTACTTTCCCGCGAGAGGGGGTCCGGTGTCGAAAATGGGGTAATTCTGGACGGGCTCTACCTATGGCGCCTCGGTGTACCACGCGATGTTCCTTAAGGTAGAGCGCCGGTTCTCAAAAGGCCTCAGTATGCTCGGTTCGTACACGTTTTCCAAGCTCATCGACGATGTGATTCCCAGCCGGACGGGATTTCCGGGCGAGTCCTTCTCTGGCGCGCCTCTTCAGAACTTTTACGACCGGCGGAGTGAACGAGCGCTGGCGTCCTTTGACACGCCTCACAATCTGGTGATTAGTTCCGTCTACGAACTGCCGTTTGGGCCAGGCCGACCGTTTCTGAATACCAAGGGAGTGGCGGGAAAGATCGTGGGCGGATGGCAAATTAACGGAATTGGAATGTTCCAGAGCGGGCCGCCGCTGCAGGTGAATGGTGGCAATGGAAATGGCGCCTTCGCCGGGACTCAAAGGCCCAACTGGAGCGGCGCGAATGCGACGAAAACAGGTGCCATTCAGGAACGGCTCGGGGCGTTTTTCGACCCCTCCGTATTCACCTTCAATGCGCCCTTCACTTTTGGCAACGCCCCGCGCATCATGCCGAATCTGCGAGGTCCAGGAGCGGCGAACTTCGACCTCTCGCTTTTCAAAAACACCAATATCAGCGAGAGAATACGCTTACAGTTTCGCGTGGAAGCGTTCAACGCGTTTAATCGTGTCCAGTTCAACGTTCCGAATACGAGCATCAATTCGCCGGCGTTCGGCCGGATTACCGCTCAGGCGAATTCCCCGCGAGACATCCAATTAGCGTTGAAACTTCAATTTTGAGTCGTTGCGCCCGGCAAGAGTGGCTTCCTGTTCACATAGGGAGCCATTGCCTGGATATCTAGAGCCCGTCCAGAATTACCTCCTTTCCGCCGCTGCCAGCCCTGGCCCGGCCACATGCTGTATAGCACTTGGTCGCCGTTCACCTTCTCAGCCATCCGCTGATTGAGGCACGGTCCAGAACGACGGATCTGCATCCTTCATTTCTCTAGCCGGATAGCTCATCGCCGGACTCACCGCGAAGATCACCGTCTCGCTCGACATCATGGTTTCTCCGAAGAGCTTCCGGAGCTCGTTATACCGCTCCACGCCCATCGCCTGAGGGAGGGGGCGCACAGATGGATCCGGGTCCAGGTCTTTGAGAGACTCCAAGGCGCGCAGAACAACATAGGTTTCGAAAGGTGCCCCTGACGTTACCCGATAGACCAATTGCCGTCCCTTGTGTCCCCCGGCTGAGCGACCGCCATTCGACATCGCGCAGAGCTTGACAGGTTCGGCACCCCGGCCCATGCGGACCCGCTCAATCTGCATCGAGACGAAGTGAACCTTACCAAGCGGGAACGTCGCGAGCATAATGCGCGTGCCCGAAATGGATTCGGCGTCCTGCACGTTAAGCTGCGCAAGCTCCGATTTCGCGGGTTGCTTATCTCCCAGAGCCATGGTCTCCTCCAATCCAGCGTGGGAAAGGTAAAATTCCAGGAACCAAGCTTCCCGGGGACCGGTAACAGCCGTCATTCCGAGGTAATTCACTCAGCCCGCTTTGATAAAGGCGTTGGCGAAAGCGGCCTCCGTCACTTCGTGCGACGCGTCGTGGCGGGGGCTGAGCGAGTGCGGCCATCGAAACGGTCATGCCGATGTAGACAGTGACAGTGACCGACAAGGAATACAGTGAGATGCTTTTCATTGCGGGAGCCGACTACATCACACGCCACTTCTCAGCCGGTGTTTCGCTTTGTCCTCCTGCCGACTCCGAGAAAAAGAGACACGCAACGAGCGAGACCGGCAGGAGGCGCAGTTCACGACCTGACCTCCAAATTGCGACCGATGTGCCCAAACAACAGCTCAGCACCGCAGCGGTCCACGCCAGCTACAGGGCATTCCAGAAAGTGGAGCGGGACTTTCGCACGACGAAGACCGGGTTGCTGGAGATCCGGCCCTTGTTTGTTCGCAAGGAAAGCGGCACGCGCGGACATGTCTTTTGTTGCCTGCGTGCTCTGAAACTGCAACGTGAGCTGGAGCGTAGATTGGCGGCTGTTTTCGGAACCACGGCACCGGATCCGAAAGCGATAACTGTTCCGGACGCGCTGGCGGCGTTGGGCCGCCGGTCTGTCCTCCTCTATGACGTAAACGAAAAGACGGCGGTGACGCCCCTGCCCAAGCCCGACGAGCACCAACGCAAGATTCTAGATGCACTCAAAGCCAGCTTGCCGACCAAGTAAAACGTAGTCAGGTGGAAAAAGTCGGCCGCGAACTACAACCCTCACTTAATCATGACATTAGAGGGCATCGTAGCGCTTTACTTCGGGGGGAAGATCCGTCCGATCCGCCGGGGTAAGGCCAGCGATTTCGTACCGCCACTTGGGGCACCGGTCTAAGGCGTTGAATCGGAAGAAGTAGCGGCGCGTTGAGCCCTTCGGTGATTCTTGCAATGTTTCGACAGGAGCTGAATGTACTGTATGCTTACCCTGCAAACAAGAGATATAATGCTCGCGTCCCGAAGGGTGACCGACGTATGCCATCTTCGCGGAACTCTTCAAATGTTTTGGGAGCCCAGTGACTTATGAAAACAATCCGAGCTAATTGGCGGACGTACCGTCTATTCCTTCTCGTTGCGGCAGCCTTCGCCGCTTTCGAATGGGGCACAGTACGCGCTCTCGCCCAGCGCACTACTGCATCCGTGGGAGGGTCCATAGTCGATTCTTCGAGTGCGGCAGTGCCCGGTGCCAGCGTAACCGTTCGCAGCTTGGAAACAGGCGTCGAACGCTCGGTCAAAACGAGCGAACACGGCTTGTACGTCATTCCCGCGCTGCCGGCGGGATCGTACTCTATGAGCATCGGCAAAGCAGGATTTCAGACTCTGAACGTGCCGAAAATGGTGATGACCGTCGACCAAAATGCCACCGTCAATCTTACTCTCACGGTTGGCGTCGTGTCTGAAAGTGTGAACGTGGTCAGCGATGCCGTCATCGTGGACACCCGTACCGCTTCGCTGAATACGGTTATCAATCAGAAGCAGATCGCTGAATTGCCGCTGAACGGCCGGAACGTGCTGCAGTTGATGCAGTTGACGCCAGGGACATTAGGTGGCGCTGGAAGTTTCAATCAATCGGCGACACGGCCCGAAACGCTACAGGTTTCGGCGAGCGGCGGGCGCGGGAACTCCACCACGTTTGTGCTGGATGGCGGGCTGCACGAAGATCCCTATACCCAAGTTGCCAATGTCGCCCCGAACCCGGACGCGATTCAAGAGTTCAGTTTCCAGACCAACAACTACTCGGCGAAGTTCGGCGGACGCGGCGGCGGCGTGGTCAACATGGTCACGAAATCCGGTACTAATGAATTCCATGGCTCGATGTATGAGTATTTCCGCAACGCGGCGATTAATGGCCGGAACTTTTTCGCGGCGACGGATGATGGGTTGAAGCGAAATCAATACGGCTTGGCCATCGGTGGCCCGGTGGTGAAGAACAAAACGTTCTTCTTTTTCGCTTGGCAGGGGACGCAAGTGCGGCAGCGCCCGCCAACGTCCACGACGATCGTACCTACCGCTGAGCAGCGGCTCGGTAATTTTTCGAGTCTGCTCCCGGGAACGCAGTTAGTAGATCCCACCACTAAAGGGCCAGTGCCCGGAAACATCATTCCCCCTTCGCAGTTGGACCCGGTTGCGCAAAAGGTTTTGGAGACCATTCCGCTGCCGAATCAGCCAGGTGGTTTGCTCTTCTACACGGTGGCATCGTCGACGACCGACAATCAGTACATCGGCCGGATCGACCATCAGTTCACTGACAGCCACAGGTTGTCAGGCCGCTATTTCTTCGACGGCTTGCAGAACCCAGGAATCGTCAATTTGAAGAATCGATTGACGAACGTTGCCAATCGGTACTGGGCCAGCCAGAACTTCAACCTGACCGATACGCTTACGTTGACACCTTCTCTGCTGACCAACACTACGCTCAGCTACAGCCGCACATACAACATTCAGACCGGGCAAGACTTCCCGGGTAACAAGGCGCTCGGCATAAACGTACCGATCCTGTCGAAGGGGGATACGTTTCGCTTTGGGATTACGAACTATTTCGGCAATGCGGTAAACGCACTCTATCGCGTGGCGCGCAACCAGTACAACTTGCAGCATTCCTGGACTTGGACTCATGGCCGTCACCAACTGGATTTCGGGCTAGACGCGACAAGGGATCAGAGTATCCTTGATCAGGATTTCAATTCCGACGGTACGTGGACATGGGCCGGGCGGTTCTCCAACAATAACCTGGCGGATTTCGTTTACGGAAAGGCAAGCGCGTTTGCGCAGATCTCGCCGTTGTACAACAATCTGGTGCGCGACCAGTACGGGGCGTTTATCCAGGACAACTTCAAGGTCAATCGCCGGCTCACCTTGAATTTGGGGCTGCGCTGGAATCCGTTCGTCCAATTCACCGATAAACCGGCGCACCAAATCTCGCAGTTTAGTGCCGCGGCTTATGCGGCGGGCACGCGGTCGCAGCGCTTCCCCAATCTTCCTCCGGGGGTTCTGGCGGGCGGCGATCCGGGCGTGTCGGACACCGTGGTGCCATCGAACTATCGCTTGTTCGATCCCCGCATCGGCCTGGCGTTCGACATTTTCGGTAATGGGAAGTCGAGTCTACGGGCCGGGTATGGACGATTCCACGATGCTCCGATGGCGCTGACGTACAACCGGCAACTGACTTCCCCGCCGAACTCCGTACGCGTGGACATCACGGCACCGCCGAGCTTCGCCAACCCGTACTCCGGCCGAACGAATCCGTTCCCGGTGCCGCGTCCGATTGCCGCTTCGCAAAGGTTTGTACTGCCGTTCCTGCTGGTAGGATTTGACCCAAATTTCGGCTACCCCACAATCCACCAGTGGAACTTCACGTATGAACAGAGCCTGCCGAAGGGGTTGGTGTCACGAATCAGCTATCAAGGATCGAAGGGCCAAAACCTGTTCCACGCGGCTGAGCTGAACGCCGCCGTGCCCGGACTTGGGGCCACGATTGCGAATACAGACCGTCGCCGCCCACGGCCGGAGTTTACGCAACTGACGCTGGCGGGCACGTTCGGCGTGTCCGACTACCACGCATTGGTTTTGAGCGTGGAGAAACGGTTCTCCGGAGGCCTGACGTTCCTGGGCGGTATGAGTTGGCAGAAGACGACCGATTTAACGTCTTATACGGCGTTCGAGGGGAATGTGGGCCAGTATCCTTACGGCAGCCACGGGATGGATCATGGGTTATCGGACTTTCAGCGTACGATTCGATTCACGAGTTCGTTCAACTACCAACTACCCGGGCTGAAGCAGAGCAGAGCGCGCCATTTGCTGGGAGGCTGGCAGTTGAACGGGATTATCGTATTGCAAACTGGCGCGCCGCTGAACGTCACCGACGGCTTCGATAATTCCCTAACTGGGATTGGCGTAGACAGGCCGAACCTGGTGGGAGATCCGTACCTCGACAACGGGCGTCCGCGTGGCGAACGCATCTTGAAGTGGTATAATACTGGCGCCTACGCAGTTAGCCCCTCTGGTACGTTTGGCAATTTGGGACGCAACACCGGCATCGGTCCGGCATTGGCGAATACGGATCTGTCGATCTTCAAGGCTTTCGTCATGCCGTATTCCGAGCGTCACAAATTCGAGATTCGGGCCGAGTTCTTCAATGCGCTGAATCGTGTGAATTTGGGTAATCCGAATACGAATCTGACGAATGCTTTGTATGGACGAATTACGAGCGCAGGCGATCCGCGGATCATTCAGTTGGGGCTACGATATTCGTTCTGAGTCTGTATCTCGTAGAATTGAGAGCGGCAGGGTGGTGCCACCGGCCGCTCCGGGCTTTTTAGGGTGAGTGTGGGTTCGAAGTCGGTGCGCGTTCAGAGTTCGCTTGACGATTTCGGGAGCGGAGACTTTATGGTGATCGCTGGCAGATACAGTACAGCTCTGAACGAGTTGATTCCACTAGGGCGGATGGCGACGAGAGTTCATCTTCTGCGAAGCTATTCTGCACATGTTTAAAAATGCTGGATTTATCTCGCTGGAACAAATCGGCCATCTGCGCCAGCGTGAGCCATACGCTTTCATTCTGGAGCCGGACCTCCACGCGGGTAGTGCCGTCCTCGGTCAGGTAGAGAGTGATCTCGGATGTTGGCTGATTTTCGGTCATCGCTAAATCGTTCCAGGATGCTCGTTCCACCGTCCCAGTGCGTAATGGGTGTTTCGGATTCTCTTGGAACTCCCAAAGCATCGAAGGGAAGCGAGCGAAAAGCCCGATCTCCCCAAGTTCCGTCCTTATGAGCGCTATCGGAGACGCAAAAACACCCCTTCCGAAGAACATTCCTCAAACTCTCCCTGATCCGTGCCCACCACGACGCAACCGGCCCATTCTCCGCCCAATTCAAGCCGAATTTCCCCATTTTTAGCTCGTCCAGCCAACCCGTTCACAAGCAATTCATATTTATTTTTACTCCCTTATTTTCAATTAGATAAGCCCGGTTTTCACCCTCCCATCACCCCCCGAAATTTGGAACCCATCATGTAGAATAAAATCAGTTAAAGCGAACCACGCCCTGCCCGGGCTTCCAGGCAGGGCGTTTCTATTTCCAAAAGGAGTTTTCAACATGTCGCAGGAACTAACCGACGAAGAGCGAAAAGCTCGCCGCGCCGAAATCAACCGGCAAAATGCGCAAAAAAGCACCGGCCCAAAAACCGAAGCGGGCCGAATGAACTCCCGCATCAACAGCCTCAGAAACGGCAGCCGAACCGTCATCGTCGACCACACCGGGGCCCCCGGACTCGCCTTGCTCTCCGGCGAAGACATCGCCGAATATCGCGCCATGGTCGCCGAATACTCGCGCTACCTAGAGCCCGTCCAGAAATTGCCATCATGCTTGTAGCGTTGAGCTCGGTTTCCTT
>JAPKZA010000324.1 GCA_026394015.1 Acidobacteriota bacterium | reverse complement strand
GCCGAAGCGGCCTGTGCGCTTCTAACGCAGCCGCTTCGCGAACAGGTCGCGCCAATACTCGGCGCGGCCTGGTTCGATTTCGGCCATCAAAACATAAGCATCTTGCAGCAGCGGCTCCAGCGCAATCGCCTCTTGCGCCTGCGCTTTAGCCTTCGCCAAATTCCCCGCCGCCAGGTATGCCGCCGCCAAGTTCAGCCGACGAGCGCTGTTGCGCGGATCGGCCTCCACCGCCAGCGTAAAGCTTGCCACCGCCAGCGCCGCCCGGTCCGCCCGCAGATAGATCAGCCCCATCGCATCGTTCCCGGCCGGATCCCCCGGCACGTCCTTAAGCAGCGCGTAAGCCTTCTCCAACTGTCCCGTACCTGCGTACGCCAGCCCTAGCCCCCGCGACCGTAACGCCGCCGCCGGTTCCCGCCAAGCCCGTAGGTCCGTGCTTCTTTCGAGCAACACCTTCGGCACTCCCGGCTTGCGAATCCGATGGTCTGTATACGCGGTATGCCCGCCGTCCACCGCGTCGGTGCGCGGCATGTGGCAGGCCACGCAAGCGTCGCCGTGCGGCCGGGTCTGCGCGTGGCAACTCACGCATTTCGCCTGGTGATGAGCAAACGCGTCGGCCGGTTCTCGATGCGGGTCGTGGCACGTCGCGCACCACAGCTTTCCGCCCGAAGCAATCGAGCACCGCGATATCGCCAACTGCTCGGAATGCGACACCACCTTGATCCGATCCGAGCTCGTCGGCACCGCCTGCACATACACTGAAAAGACGTCCTCCAGCGCCAGCCCGGGGCGGAAGTCGCCGAACTGCTTGCCGGGGTTCGTCACCCGCGCCGAACCCGACAGGTGGCACTGTTCGCAAACGCTATCCCGCGCTGCCGGCCCCAGCCGCTTCGGGTTCACGATGTTCGCCCGCGTCGGCTGCGCCGCATGGCTGCCGCCGTCGCCGTGGCATCGGGCACAGGTGATCCCCGGCTCCGGAATCGCGTCCACCGCGTAACGGTTTACCGTCCCCGCGATGGGTGCCGCAGCCCCCGCATGGCAGCCCAAACACTCCGGCGTCACGGGTCGCAAAAACGAGAGCCGCCGGTCGCTTCGATAGCCCGGCGATAAGTCCCACGCCCGCCGCCGCGCGTACCAAGACAACGGCGATTGAAACAACGCGTCCCCCAGTTGCAGCAGATAGCTCTTGCCTTCATGCCCAGACCCCACCGCCCACTGCATCGGCCGCGCCTCATCGTTGATCGTATGGATCATCTGCTTGTTATTCCAAAGCGCTACCCAGCGCGCCGATCCGTGCGACCCCTCCTGCCGCACCGGGTTCTCCACCGTCGGCCGCGAAATGGACCGCCCCATCCCGGTCTGCGCGTACGGCCGCACAATCGCGTCGTGGCAAGGCAGACAACTGGCGGCGGCCAGAAAAGCGATCCACATAACCTGAATCCTACCAGCGCCAAGCCGCTAATGCTTGGGAAAGTTCGGCGAGCACCTCCGGGCGAGTCGCCGCGTAGTTCCGCGTCTCTCCCGGGTCTTCCTGCAAGTTCGACAGCCAAGTCAGCTTTTCATTCGGTAACAGCAACGAAGGCCGCGGGTCCACCACCAGCTTCCAAGGTCCCCGCCGCACCGCCCGCTGATTGTCGTACTCCCAATAAACCGTCCGCTCCGGCCACGGGCTCTCCTGCCGCAGCGCCCCCGCCAGGTTCATGCCGTCGATCCCCGGCGGCACCGGCAACCCCGCCAGCCCCAGCACGGTCGGCAGTAGATCCATCCCTAACCCCGTAGCGTCTTCCACCCGTCCTTTTAACCGCCCCGGGTACGACAGCAGCGCCGGCACCCGGTGCCCCCCTTCAAACAAGCTCCCCTTCCAACCCCGCAAGGAACCGTTGCTGCCGCCCCGGTACGGCCGCCCCTCGTGGTCGGCCCGCGTCTCCTCGGTCGCCCCGTTGTCGGACTGAAAATAGACGAGTGTCTGGTTCCCGATCCCCTTCCGCTGCAACTCTGCCGTCAACGCCCCCACCTGATCATCAATCGCCGCGATCATCGCCAGGTGCAGCCGCCGATCCCGGTCCATCGTCGCGGGAAACCGATCCACATATGTTTGCGGAGCCATCATCGGATAGTGCGGCGCGCCGAACGTCAGATAGAGGAAAAACGGCTGCCCCGCGGCCTGCCGCCGCACGAACTCCACCGCTCGCCGCCCGAGCAATTCGGTCTGGTACTCGGGCTCCGGGAAGATCTCTTTTGTCCCGTCCCAAAAATCATGAAAAATGTTTTGGGGCGGTGGACCCGAAGCCCCCGGGTTCCCTCCCAGCGTGTAGTAACGCTGCGAGTAGTAGTCCACCCAACCCGAATAAAACCCAAAGAATTCGTCGAATCCTTGCGCCAATGGCCGACTCGCCGGCGCCGAACCCAAATGCCATTTGCCGATGGCCGCCGTCCGATATCCCGCTTGCTTTAACTCCTTGGCCAGCGAAACCTCCCCGGCCTTTAACCCCACCACGTCGAAGGTCGGCTTCGAGTTCAGCACCTGCGCAATCCCTGTCCGCTGCGGATATTTCCCCGTCAGCACCGACGCCCGCGACGGCGAACAGACAGGCGAATTCGCGTGCCAGTTCGTAAAGCGGATCCCCCCTTTCGCCAACCGATCCAGATGGGGCGTCTTGGCGTCCGCCGCCCCATACGAACCCAGGTCGCCATATCCTTGGTCATCGGTCAAAATCACAATGACGTTCGGGCGCGCTGGGGCCGCTAAGGCCGCGAGAAACGTTCGGCGAGTAAGCATGGGCAATCCGCTAGTGTATTCGTTTTCGCCCTGCCAGCGCACCAAGCAGCAGCCCGCCCACCAGACGCAACGCTCCCACCAGCCCATGCCAAACAGTCGCGTGCCTTGCGTCCAAATCCGGGCAAATGAAGTGCAACACAACGATGCCATGCAATCCGCCGAGCGCTCCCAAAAACGCCCCTAACTGCGCCCCTCGGCGCACATAGCCCCGCCGCGCCAGCCCCCAAATCAGCGGAGCCGACAGCAGCGCCGAACATAGCCCCACGACTAGGCCCCCTGTACCCTTGAACCAAGTTCGCCAATGAGATAAATCATAGGCGAACCAGCCACGCTATCGAGAGTGCCAAATGCCCCCTGCGAGTGAATCGCCTGGGGGGGACGCGCGCCTCGGTAGTGTGGGCCGTGAAGCACATC
>JAPKZA010000218.1 GCA_026394015.1 Acidobacteriota bacterium | reverse complement strand
GATGTGCTTCACGGCCCACACTACCGAGGCGCGCGTCCCCCCCAGGCGATTCACTCGCAGGGGGCATTTGGCACTCTCGATAGCGTGGCTGGTTCGCCTATGATTTATCTCATTGGCGAACTTGGTTCAAGGGTACAGGGGCACGGTGCGGATGTGAAAACGACAGCGCCGATAATGAACCAGATAGCTGCGTAAATCAGCCGATAGCCGGAAAAAGTACGGAAATCGACGCGCGCGATACCGACCTCGGTTACAGTGGAGTTCCCGTTCTTTGACAATTCTCCGCAGATGGCCTTCGCTGAGCGGAATCAGGAAATCCAGACACTCTCGGCGACGACTGCCACCGAGGCGTTCGCGGTAGGCATTCGCCTTCGGCGCCCGCACCGGCGTGCGGAGAACACGCACGCCGAGCCCCGTGACCGCCTTGTCGAGTGCGCGGGAAAAGATGTTGTCCCGGTCGTGGAGCACGAATCGGTACGGATGGTCGCAGGGCAGAGTTTCCCGGAACTGCTGCAGGTTCCAGTCCGCCGTCGGATGGGCGGTCGAATTGTGATGGAGACTGCGGCGAGTGCCCACCCCCATCAGCAGGAAGACGTAGAGGGTGCGAAACGTGGCCGTCAGCACGACAAAGAAGTCGCATGCCACGATCTCTTTGGCATGATTGTGGACGAAAGTGAGCCAGCGCTGCTTGGGGTCTGGCGGGCGTACCGGGCCGCCACGGCGAAGATACTTCGCGACCGTCCGAGAGGAAACCCGGCTTCCCCGTTTTATCTGCAGCTCGTTGGCGATGCGTTCCTGTCCTCAGGTGGGGTTGTCTGCCGTCATCTCGCGGAGCAACGTCTGGAGGTTCCTGGGCAGGCGCGGTCGGCCCGCCGTCTTGAACTTCCAACGCCAGAAGAGGCGGAATCCCTGGCGGTGCCAACGCAGGAGCGTGTCGGCTTCGACGTTCAACAGCGCGTTGCGCCAAGCGAACCATTGACTCAGGGCCGCCATCATCCAGCGGGTGGACTCGTCGGCCCGCCGAGGCCTGACCTTCCGCTCCTGGAACAGGGCCAACTGCTTTCGCCGCACGTCCTCGGCCACCCTCGCCGCCCGAGGACGTGCGGCGAGGGCGACCAGTTGGACTAGGCCCACGGCGACCAAAGACAGGGCCCGCAAGCAATGCACAGCAGCCGGGAAGCTCAAGGAACTCGACATGGATTGCCCGGGATCGCACGTTACGAAACGTTACCGGCCTGCCCCTGCGGGCTCGGACGGGTTTTTTGCGGACCACATCGAGCGGCTGGACGCGGCGCGGACGGCCGAGGGCTGGTGGGAGGGCCATTTGGCGAGCGGCGCGCTGTCGACGGCCATCGGGGCGTTAACGCTCGCTTCCGATTTTGACGTCAACCCTGGCCTCGACTGGCTCGCCAAGACGCAAAACGAGGACGGCGGCTGGGGCGATACGGTGCTTAGCCTGAGCAACATCAGCACCACGATTCTCTGCTGGTGCGCGTATTCGATAGCGCGCGCCGAGGATCGCTACCGGCCTACGCTGGCGAAGGCCGAGCAGTGGCTGACCCGGGCGGCCGGCGGAATTGACGAGTCTCGCTTAACCGCCGCGATTCTGCTCCGCTATGGGACGGACCGCACCTTCTCTCTGCCGATCCTGACGGTGATGGCGATCGCGGGGAAGGTGAATTGGCGGAACGTGCCGCAACTGCCGTTTGAACTCGCGGCTTGCCCGCACCAGGTCTTCGGGGCCCTGGGTCTGCCGGTCGTCAGTTACGCGCTACCCGCGCTGATTGCCATCGGCCAGGTTCGGCACCACCACGAGCCATCGCGCAACCCGGTGACGCGGCTTCTGCGGAACCGGTTGACGCCCAGGACGCTCGGCCATTGGGGCCACATTCAGCCATCGAGCGGCGGATATCTGGAAGCGACTCCGCTCACGAGTTTCGTGCTGATGAGCCTGGCCTCCGCGGGGCGGCAGAACCCCGCGGCCGTCGGTTTTCTCAAGGAATCCATGCGTTCGGACGGCAGCTGGCCGATCGACACGAACCTTGCCACGTGGGTTACGACGCTCGCGGTGAACGCGCTTGCGCCGTTGACCGCTGAGGAGCACCCGTTGGATGGCAAGGGCAAAAGCACGATCCGCGAATGGCTGCTCGCCCAGCAATACCAGGAGGAGCACCCGTATACCCACGCCGCCCCCGGCGGATGGGCCTGGACGCCGCTGCCTGGAGGGGTACCCGACGCGGATGACACGCCCGGCGCGCTGCTCGCTCTGCGCCATCTGGGGCCGGTCGACGAGCGAACCAAACAAGCGGCGACCAACGGCGTCCGCTGGTTGCTGGATTTGCAGAACCGGGACGGCGGCATGCCCACGTTTTGCCGCGGTTGGGGGAAGCTGCCGTTTGACCGCAGCGGCACCGACCTGACGGCCCACGCCATCGCCGCGTGGCAGGAATGGCTACCTGACCTCGACCAGAAAACGCGAGTCCGCACGGAGAACGCACTCGTTGTTGCGAAACGCTTCCTGACCCGCAATCAACGCTCCAACGGCTCCTGGACGCCGCTGTGGTTCGGCAATGAACACGCCGAGCGCCAGGAGAACCCCACCTACGGCACCGCCCGCGTGCTCCAGGCGAACGGCCTCGATGCCCCGGCCGCTTTCGAGTGGCTCCGGCAAAATCAGAACAGAGACGGCGGTTGGGGCGGCGGGCCGGGAACGCCTTCGACGATTGAGGAGACATCGCTGGCGCTGCAGGCCCTGGCTTCGACCAACGATCCGGCGATCGGCCGCGGCCTGGACTGGCTGGTGGCAGCGACGGACGAAGGCCGCAAGACGCCGCCCTCTCCCATCGGGCTGTACTTCGCCAGCCTTTGGTATTACGAGGAGCTTTACCCGCTGATTTTCGCGACCGGTGCCGCGATTCGTTGTGTGATATGACAGTTTAACGTCCTGTGAAAACAATCCTACTTCTCTTCCCTGCCCTGCTGTGTCACGCCCAGCAGACCGCCCTGGACCGCTATGTGGCGGAGAAAGACGACGTGTTCGCCTGGAAGCTGATTAGCAAAACCAAAACAGACACGCACTCGACGTACGTTCTGGAGCTTACCTCGCAAACCTGGCGGACGGCGACCGAGGTGGATAAGCCCGTCTGGAAGCATTGGCTCACCATCACCAAACCCGAAACCGTGCGGCACATGAAAGCGCTACTGTTCATCGGCGCCGGGGCCAACTCCGATCCCGCCCCGACGCGGTCGAGCGCCCGCTCCGTGCAGATCGCGACGGAAACGAACTCCATCGTGGCCGATCTCGGCATGGTGCCCAACCAACCGCTGCGCTTCACCGATTCGCCGGAGGTGCCGCGGTCGGAGGATGACCTGATCGCGTATTCCCGCGTGAAGCATTTCACGACCAAAGACGACACTTGGCTCGTGCGCCTCGCGATGGTCAAGAGCGGCGTCCGCGCGATGGACGCCATACAGCAGTTCCTGCGGACTGAACAGATCGAGATCCAAGAGTTCGTGGTCTCCGGCGGATCCAAACGCGGGTGGACCACATGGCTAGTCGGTGCCGTGGATCCTCGGGTGACCGCCATTATCCCCGTGGTGATCGATGCCCTGAACAGTGAAGCGATCACGAAACATCACTTCGAGGTGCTCGGCTTTTTCTCCTCGGCGCTGGAGGACTACGTCCGCCACGGGCTATTTCCCCATAAGATTGGCACGCCCGAATACCAGGCCGTGCTGGCGATTGAAGATCCGTTCCATTACAGAGACCGCCCGGCGCTGCGGATGCCAAAGCTGCTGATCAATGCATCCGGCGACCAGTTTTTCCTGCCGGATAACTCGCAGTTTTATTACTCGAAACTGCCGGAAGAGAAGCTGTTGCGTTACGTCCCGAATGCGAAGCACAACTTGGCCGGGTCGGACTCGACGACGACGATCATCGCCTTTTATCAATCGATCCTGAACAACACCAAACGCCCGGAATTCGCGACGAAGAAGGGTACGGATGGGAGGGTTACCGTTACCCCGAAGAGCAGGCCCATCGAAGTTAAGCTCTGGCAGGCCACCAACCCGAAAGACCGGGATTTTCGGGTGGACGTGATTGGCAATGCTTATACCGCGACAACGTTGCAGCCCGAGAAGGGCGGCACTTACAGCGCCAAGGTTTCGAAACCGGCGACCGGCTACACCGCCTGGTTTATCGAACTTACCTTCCCGGGAAACTTCAAACTCACGACTGAGGTGAGTATCTCCCCGGATACGCTGCCGCACCGATGGAGCGAGGCGGCGGCGAAGTATCCCGCGACTTCCCCACACTGATCGAACGGGGGGCCGCGCTGCGCCCTACGGACTGAGGAGTTCGATCCGATGGCTTTCGTACACGCGATTTTGACTGGCTTGTTTACCGCCGCGGTGTTTGCGGTGCTGGGCGGCATTCTGGCTCTGCTCTTGCTGATTCAGGAGCAGGGCGATGAAAAGGTGTTCGGTGCCGGAATTGCGGTGATGTTCGGCGGGGTGGTGGTGGGCGCTCTTGTTGCAGCGGTCGTCGGCTTGGTGCTGGGCGCGGTGTGCTCGCCGTTGCTGGCGTTTGCGACGTACGCGAAATGGTTGGGTGGGGCGGTAGCGCTTTTCGCCGGATTCTGCGCGCTGAACTTCGACCTAAAAAGCAGCGAGGGGGACTCGGCGCAGCGGATCAACGGAAAGCGGGTGGAGATCGAGTACGACTTGCGGATGCCGCAGGGCCTTGGTTGGCCACCGGCAAGGGAGGCGGGGCATAGCCCGGAGACCAGCCTAGCGCGGAAGCGCGGGCCGTTTCAGTTTCATCCCTTGGACCTGACGAAGACGAGCGTCGTGGATGGCCGGTTGGTACTTCATGCGGAGCGTCCGCTCGAAACATCGAAGGGAGATCACTTCGTGGATTTCCGCCTGGCGAAGGGCACGACGGTTCGCTTCTTTCTGGCGGGGCAACGGTCCGAGGCCAACCTGGAATGGAGCGAGTGGTTGACGGGCACGGGCGCGGCGAATTTCGAGTTTCGGTATCGGCTTCGATATCGGGCCGAGGTGACGCCGTTGCAGGTGGCGGCGGGCCCGAGCTACGAGGAGGAGAAGGCGATGGAGTTTGCGGCGCTGGATCCGGCAGGGCCGCTGCAACTGTGGATTGAGTTTCTGCGGCCGGAGGGGCCAAGGGAGCGAGTGAAAGCGGCGGCGGCGGTGGTGGAGAAGCGGCAGGACGAGCTGGCGAGGATGATTGGGGCGACCGACCGGTGGGAGCGGGAGCGCGGGCTGGGAGCCGTGCGGTATTTGGATCAGCCGTCGGCGGCGGTGCGGGCGGCGATCTTGCAGGAGGGCCGCTTGGTGGTGGCCGAGGTGGGGCGGTTGCGGAAGATGGCCGAAAGCGAAGAGGGCTTCTACAGCACGGCCAATGCGGTGCGGGGGCGATTCCACGATTGGGGAGAGGCTTGGTGGAAGGTGCGGCAGACGGTGCCGGGGTATGACGCGGGGGCGCTGCGGGAGATCGGGGGGATGGAAGGGGCGATGGACGAGGTGAAGACGAACGCGCGGGTGATGCTGGAGCGACTAGAGAAACCGTAGGCGGCGGGGCTCGTACCATCGGCAAAGGGGATAGAGCAGGGCGGTGACGACGAGGGCGAGGGGGGCGGTGGCCCAAACCGGGAAGCCGATGCCGTCCGGTATGCCGCCGAAGCGGGTTTGGAGATCGATCGGCAAGCCGAGGAGGAGGCCGGCGCCGAGGGCCAGGGCGTGGAGCAGGACGAGATGGGCGACGTAGACGAACATGGCGGTGCGGCCCAACTGTTCCAGCTGGGGCTGACGACGGGTTCCGGCCCAGGAGAGAAAGACGAGCGCGGGACCGATGGTCATGGCGATGAATTGGAGGGAGAGCGGATACTTCGTGACGTTGAGGATGGAGAGGAGCGAGTAGTCAGTGGGATGGGGGTCGCCATAGAAGTTAGTGAGGCGGAGGAGGAAGAAGAGACCGATGATGGCGAGGCCGACGTTGCGGAGACGATGGTCTGGCCGTTCAAGCCACGGGGCGCAGGCGTAGCCGCAGAGGGCGAGGCCGACGACGGGCAGCACCGGATAGGTGGTCCGTACTTCGAACGCGCCCCAAAGCGGGAGAACGTTTTTTTCGTGAAGGAAAGACCAGACGTAATGCTGCCAGGTGCCGGTCGAGAAGTGGACGGCGTCGAAGAGGTTGTGGCCGCAGACGATGGCGAGACCGGTGAGGCCGATGGCGGCGCGGCTGAATCGGCTGGCAACGGCGAGCGCGAGCATGGCGACGCCGAGGGCGGCGATGATCTGGAAGAAGTAGCGGTGCCAGAAGGGATTGAAGGTCCAGGCCCAGTTCATGACGGTGAGTTCGAGGAGGATCAGAATGACGCCGCGCTGGGCCAGACGGCGGGGCGTGGCTCCGCTGAGACTGGCGCTGATGCCCATGAGAAGTGTGAAGACCGGGGCGCAGAAATGGGCCAGGATGCGCCAGAAGTAGACCGGGCCGGGGGTGATGGCCAGATTCATGGGGTCGGTGACGAGACCGCGGCCGGGTCCGGCTTGGTATTCCTGTGCGTGGTCAATGATCATCAGCACGATGACGAGGCCGCGGAGCAGGTCGATGGAGGGGTGGCGTTGCTTGGCCACTAGCGCGTCTTCGCCGTTTTGAAGTGGAGCCCGAGCGTGAAGGTGCGGGGGGTTCCGGGGACGTTGCCGGCACGGGCGGCGAAGAGGGAGGCGGTGGGATAGAGCTTGTCGAAGGCGTTATCGAGTTGGGCCCGGAGTTGGAGTTTGGGGCCGAGGTTTTGGAAGATGCCGATATCCCAGATGGCGTAGCCGGCGGCGGCGAAGCCGGCGTAGGGCTCGAAGCGGCGGCCGCGGAGTTCGGAGCCCAGGTGCAGGCTGGTGCCGGTCTTCTGCACGTCGTACCGCAGGAAGAGGCCGCCGGAGTGGCGGGCGGCGTTGGGGAGAGCTTTGCCGGTGGCCGAGGGAGTGAAGCGGTCGGCGAGGATGACGGAATCGAGGAAGGCGTAGTTGACGATGAGGCTGAGATTGGAACGGAGTTTGCCGGTGAGGTCGAATTCGAGGCCTTGGTTGCGGACTTTGCCGATGGGGAAGACGGCGGCGAAGTTGTCGCCGTTGGGTCCGAAGTTGGGATCGAGGCGGAGGACGTTGGACTTGGCGATGCGGAAGTAGGAGGCGTTGAGCAGGACCCGGCTTTGACTGAATTCGGCTTTGAAGCCGACTTCGAACTGGCGGCCGCGTTCGGCGTCATGGGGCCCGTTGGCGAGAGGGGTTTGGGCGAGGGAGGGGGCGCGATTGAACGCGTTGCTGAAGCTCGAAAAGGCGGAGAGGTTGGAGCGGAGACGGTAGACGAGGGCGGCCCGACCGGTGAGGGCGGTAAGCGAGGCTTGGAGGGGGAGAGCACCGGCGCGGCCGGAGTCGTTGAATCGTTCGAGGCGGGCACCGAGGAGAAGCTGGAGGCGAGGGAGGAGTTCGATTTGGTCCTGGAGGAAGTAGCCTTGACGGTTGGTGAGAACGTTCTGCCGGGTGTAGGCGGCGGGGTTGATGGTGTAGAAGGTGCTGCGGCCATAGAGGGGCGCGAAGAGGTCGAGACCGGGGACGGGGCCGCCGCGTTCGGCTTCGCGGGCGGTGCCGTAGCGGCCGACCCAATCTTGACGGACGGCTTCGAAGCCGAAGGTTAGATTGTGGCGCGCGATGCGTTGATAGCCGTTGGCGGTGAGGGAGAGATCCTGGTTGCCACGGAACTGGTCTCGGTATTCGCGGCGCATGGTGCGGCCGTCGGGATTGATACCGCGGGGTTCGTGGTAGCGTTCGGGGCGGTCGTAGTTGAGATAGCGAAAGCTGAGGTCGGTGCGGAGGGTGGAGGTGAAGGCGTGGTCGAGGCGCGTTTGGAAGACGCGGGCTTGGAGTTGGGAGGTGTCGGTGGGTTCCGAGGCGGTCCATTCGCGATTCGTGAGCCAAGCGCCGGCGGCGTTGACGGGGACGCCGCGGAGGCGGTGGGCGAGGAGGTTCTGGTCGATGTATTCGTATTCGAAGCCGAGGGAGGTGGCTTCGCCGAGGCGCCAGGAGAGGCCGGAGGCGAGGTGGATGTTTTCCGAGCCGGCGTTGTAGCGGAAGAGCTTTCGATCTTCGGCGTAGAGGGCGGCGCGGTAGAAGACGTTTTTCGTGCGGAAGAGGGGGCCGGTGATTTCGCCGTGGCCGCCGCGCTGGGCGAAGGATCCGGTGCGGAAGCTGGCTTCGGCGGCGGGGGTGTTGCGGGGTTTGCGGGTGACGAAATTGACGATGCCGCCGGCTTCGCCACCGCCGAACAGGACGGCGGCGGGCCCTTTGAGCACTTCGACGAACTCGATGTTGGAGAGGCGGCCCTGGGAGGTGGAGAAGCCGGCGTCGTTGATGTCGTTATCCAGACTGCCGTAGGGGTTGCCGCGGACGCCATTGAAGAGCACTTCGCGTTGGGTGAAGCCGCGAAAGGTCATGGCGGAATAGGGCGAATCAGTAACGCCGCTGATGTTGCGGTAGACGTCTTTGATGTCCTGGACATTGCGATCTTCGAGGAGGGCTTTGGGGAGGACTTGTACGGAGTAGGGGAGGTCGAGGAGCTTGGTGGGGGACTTGGTGACGGAGACGGAGACGGTGGCGAGGAAGTTGTCGGGGCGCTCGTTGACTTCGATGGTGGTTTGGATGGAGTCGAGTTTGAGGGCGAGGTTGGCGCAGTCGGCGGGGAGTTGGAGGGGTAGGACGAGAGGGAGAAAGCCGCGGCCGGTGGCGGTGATGGTGTAGGATCCGGCGGGGGCGGTGGGGAGGGTGAATTGGCCGGAGGCGTTGGAGGTGGCGGTGAGGCCGGAAGGGGAGAGTTCGGGGGAGACGGCGGGGATTGGGGCTCCTGTTAGGGTGGTGATTTTGCCTTGGCAGGCGGGGGTGGTTTGGGCGTGGAGAGCCGGGAGGAGGAGGAAGAGAAGAAGGAAGGCGCGCATCGGTATGATTATGATTATCCATTATCATATCTTCCCCGTCAATCCGAAGTGCGCTGAAAAGAGCTCAGGGCGGCTTGGGAACCGCCCTGAGCTGGGTTGCTAGCGGAGGGTGATGTGTTGGACCTCAGCTAAACGGGTGAGGGCGATCAGCTTGCCGGCTTCGATTTCTCCGATGAGGAGACGGGCTTGGCCGGGGCGGGAGACGATCGTTAAACCGGCCTGGCGGAGGGCGATGTGCCGTCAGCTTATGGGGTCGTGAATGAGGCACGATCCGGGTACGGCGTTTTGAATTTGATTGCCGGTGGAAAAATATCTAAGGGCCGAGAGTGCGACCGCCGGTACCATGGGAGCGATTTTTCCGAACCCATAATAATATTTCCAGTCGCTTTCGTTTTCCATGCTGTTGAGACGCTTGTTTGGAACGTTTTGCCTCGTAACTTCTACGAGATCCGCTTGGAAGGTAATCGCCTTGGACCCTTCCGTTTTGAAATAGACTCGTTGAACGGGTACCCTTAGAGCAGGGCCCATACCTGTAGCACTCGTCCCAAAATAGATCTCGCGCTTTCCTTCGCCAAACTCTTTCATCGCTTGCTCAACCCACTCGAGTCCAACGATCGCAAGGAGTGCTGGATTACCAGATATAGGTTTCTTTAAATGTTTTGTCATAGCGAAACTATCGGTCGGGAATACAAATGGGAACATACTGATTCTTTGATTGCTTTTTTGGCGAAGTAAATCGGGACCTTGCCCCAAGGCGGTCCACCGTTGGTTGGATGGGCCTTTGGGCAAGTGGCTAAGGGCCGTTCCGATGCTCATCGCTACGAGGCGGGGCATTAGGAAAAGGGGTCGGTCATGGCAGGCCGAATTTGGGCGAAACCTTGGGTTGCTCTTTCCCACCTATTTAGAGCGGCTTGGAAAGGAGCCTGCCCGGCCCTGGATATAGGCCGGGCAACAGTAGATCTGGCTAGCGGAGAGTGATGTGTTGGACCTCAGCTAAACGGGTGAGGGCGATCAGCTTGCCGGCTTCGATTTCTCCGATGAGGAGGCGGGCTTGGCCGGGGCGGGAGACGATGGTCAAGCCGGCTTGGCGGAGGGCGGCGAGGACCGTTTCGTTAACCGTCGAGAGGAAGACGCGGACGCCGATCTTCTCGGTGGGGCTGGCTTGTTGGAGACGGCTTGTTAGCAAGGCGTCTAGTTTCGAGGGGGCGGAGAGTTCTTTACGCTCTTCGCGGATGGGTTCGCTCGTCTTGGGGGCGGCGCGGTAGACCCGGCCGATGGCTCCGCCAACGCTTTGTGCCATGGATGAGGGGGCGTACATGATTTTGTCGCGGGAGACGCCTTCGGGCATTTCGGCGGGCACCTCGATGAACTTGGTGGGGCCGGGTTCGCTTTGGGTTTGTTCGTCGACGGCGACGAACGACGTATGCTCCGTGAGGAGTTTGTATTGGAGGCCGAGGACGGTGATGGCTTCGGCATCCGTCAGAGTCGCCACTTTCGTGCGGGCCCAGAGGGTGGGGACGGCGGAGTTCGTGGCTTGGCTCGCGGGGAGATCAACCATGACACGGCGTTCAAAGGGGTGGCCGCCGGCGTTGCCGAGGATGCGGATTTCGCCACGGGCGGGGCCGGTGAACTGGCCCGTCAGCACGAGCGGTTTGGCATCGAAAAGATCCGGGATGCGTTGGGGATAAACCTGCTGGACGGGGAGGTTTCCCCAGTCGATGCGGACGTCCGTGAGGAGCGGGGAGTGGACGCGTTTATAGAAGCGTTTGGCGGCGGCGGAACCATCGTCTTGCAGGCCGACGTACTCGACTTCGCCGCGGCCGCGAGCGGCCATTTCGTCTAGGAGATGGCGGTTGACGGAGCTGCCAATGCCGAAGGAGAAGACGCGGGCGTTCGAATAGCGCTCGATTTCGGCGAGGATTTCGGGTTCGTTGCCGACGTAGCCATCGGTCATGAAGCAGACGACGCGGAGGTGTTCCTGCGAGGTGGTGGGAGCGAGGGCGGCGCGGATGGCTTTCATCATCTCGGTTCCTCCGCCGGACTGGCTGAACTTGAGGAACTGCTGGGCGAGGCGGAGGTTTTCCTTCGTGGCGGGGACGGGGGACGGGAAGAGCAGGTGCGTATCGCCGGAGAAGGTGATGAGGTTGAAGGTGTCGCGGGGGTGAAGGGTGTTCATCGCGGCGGACATGGCTTCTTTAGCTTTATCGAGGGGGAAGCCGTGCATGGAGCCGGAGGTATCGATGACGAAGACGAGTTCCTTCGGGGTGATGTCGGCGGCCTTGGTTTGTTCGGGGGGCGCGAGGAAGAGGGTGAAGTGGCCGAGGGCGTCAGTCCGGTGGGCGAGGAGGGTGTCCTTGATGGCAGGCCCGGCGACTTTGTAGCGGAGGATGAAGTCCTTGTTGGGGATCTCCTTCTGGTTGCGGAGGGCGAGGCCGGTGGCGGTGGGGACGACTTCGTGGGTTGTGGAGTCGAACTGCGTGGCTCCGTTGAGGTTGACGGTAAGGGAGAGATCGTGCCCGGCGCGGACTCCTTTCGCGGTGTAGGCGGGGTTATGGGTGGAGTTATAGCGGGGGCCGACGGTCATGGGGAAGACGAACTCATAGGAGCCGGCTTCGTATTTCAAGGTTTCGACGTAGGAGATTTCGACTTCGACGCGGGCGCCGGGGGGAATGTTGGCGAGGCGCTGAGTGAAGACGTTGGGACGTTGTTGATCAAGGAGGGCGGCGAGTTGGCCGCGGGATCTGGCTTGTTCGTAGATTTGGCGGGCTTCGGCGCGGCGCTTGATGAGGCCTTTGATGACGCGGTCGTTGATGCGGATGGTCATTTCGTCGACGGCGCCGTGGGCGGAGAGGGGGAAGGTGTAGAGGGCTTCGAGGGGGGAGGAGAGGGGGTTGCGGAAGATTTGTTTGACGCGGACGCGGCCGACGCAGGGTTCGGGGTTGGCTCCGTCCGGGGTGATGCGGAGGAGGGCACCGGGGGCGGGGTCCTCCGGGGTGGCTTCGGCCGGGGTGGGGCGGAAGAGAGAGAGGGCCGCCAGGGCGACGGCGAAGAGGGGGATGGCTGTTTTCATGATTGATTTCTCCTTGCGTAGAGGGGATTGCGCGGGGGAGAAGATCCTTTCAGCGGAGGGGAAAAAAGGTGGAGAGGACACCGATTGCTGGCAGTCGAATAATTATGTATTATTAAGCGGCTTGCTTATGTGGACTGAAAACGCTTCGGTGCAGAGAGCGGCCCGATCGGCCGTGGGCTTGGTTTTGGTCCTTATGAGTGGAGAGGCTGCGATCGCGGCACCTCCCGCTGATTCCCAAGTGGTGAGTCTGCGCCGACTCACCGAAAAGGAATACCGCAACTCCATCGCCGATATTTTCGGCAAGGAAATAGAGGTCCGCGGGTCGTTTGAACCTACAAAACGGTCGAACGGTTTAGCGGCGGTCTCCACGGCGTTTCTCTCGGTGACGCCGGTTGGCTTCGAATCTTTCAGCAAGATGGCGAATGATATCGCCGCTCAAGTCACGGCGGAGAATTACCGCGCCAAGTTGCCGTGCACTCCGCAGGATCCGAAGACCTTTGACGACGCCTGTTCCAGCAAGATCATGAGCCATTATGGCCTGCTGCTTTTCCGTCGCCCGCTCACCGGGGCAGAACTGGATAACCGCGTCGGCTTGTCGCGCCGCATAACCGGACAGACGAACGATTTCTATGCTGGCGTACGTTCCAGCCTGTCGATGCTGCTGCAGTTGCCGGACTTTATCTTCCGCTCGGAGGTAGCGATTCCATCGGGCAAGGGGAAGCTTCGCACGCTGGATTCCTATAGCCGCGCGACCGTGCTCAGCTACTTGTTGTGGAACACGACACCGGATGCGGAGATGCTCCAAGCGGCGCAAAGCGGCGAGCTCAATACGCCCGCGGGGTTGGCGAAGCAAGTCAACCGGTTGATGGCCTCGCCCAAGCTGGACGCAGGCATGAGAGCCTTCTTTGACGACCTGCTGCAGTTGGACACCCTCGACACCGTGTCCAAAGATAGTCTGTTGTATCCGAAATGGGGTTCAGGGATGGCGGACTCAGCCCGGGAGGAGACGCTGCGCACCGTCACTGGCTTAGCGCTGCATGACAACGGCGACATCCGGGACCTGATGACCACGCGACAGACCTATATCGATCGCAAGCTGGCGGTCCTGTACCGCGTGCCATTTCCGTTCACAGGAGACTGGGCGAAGGTTGAGTTTCCGGCGGATTCCGGCCGCAGCGGCCTTTTGACGCAGATCAGTACGCTGTCTATGTTTTCGCACCCCGGCCGTTCGTCGCCGACCAAGCGTGGCGTGGCTTTGGCGGACATCTTCCTTTGCTTGCCCACTCCCGAGCCGCCGAACGACGTGGATTTTGCGGAGGTCAACGACGCCAACAATCCGCTCAAAACGCTACGCCAACGGTTGTTGTCGCATGCGGGCAACAAGGTGTGCGCCGCATGCCACGACCGAAGTGATCCGCTGGGGCTTTCGCTGGAAGCATTCGACACCATCGGCGGCTTTCGCACGACCGACAACGGCGAGAAGATCGATGCTTCGGCGACGATCCAGGGCCAAAGCTTTTCGGGTGCTCAGGGACTGGGCCAATATCTCCATGACAATCCGAGGTACCCGGCGTGTGTGGCGCGCAGACTCCATACCTATGGCCGCAGCGCCCAACGGTGGACGATGGACGATTTCCCAGACACTTACAAGGCGTTCCAGAGTTCCGGATTTCGCTTGCGGGCGCTGCTCCAGAGCATGGCCTTGAGTGACTCTTTCTATGCTGTTCCTCCGCCCGAAAGTCCCTCCACGGATACGGCAAAGGCAGCAGCGGTGCATTAAAAGGACGACCTGATGAAAATTGATCGCCGAACTCTTCTCCGCGGCTCGTGCCATGGTGCCATGGCCGTGATGGGATTGCCGTTCCTGGACTGTTTCCTGAACAGTAAAGGGCTGGCTCAGACCAACGGTAGGCCGTTGCCCACGCGCTTTGGTACATTTTTCTGGGGCTGCGGCCTGACCCACTCGCTGTGGATTCCCAAGACGGCGGGAACCGGTTGGGAAATGACGGTACAGATGAAGCCGCTGGAACCCTTCCGCAAGAAGTTGAACCTGTTCAGCGGTCTGCGTGTTCCGCTCGACTCGAAGCCCAACGGCCAGCATTGGTCCGGACTGGCGGCAGCCGCCACCGGGATAGCGCCGGCCAAGACCGGCGAGTTCGAATCTAAGACGATTGACCAGCAAGTGGGCGAGGTGATCGGCAAGGGTGTTCGTTTCCGCTCGGTGTCGGCGTCGGCGAGCGGCGACCCCAAGCAAAGCTATTCCAGCCTTGGGGGGGCGAATACGCTGCCCGCGGAAGCTACCCCGCTGTCGTTGTATTCGCGTCTTTTCGGGCCGGGATTTCAGGACCCGACCAAGGGCGAGTGGAAGCCGGATCCGCGGATTCTGATGCAGAAGAGCGTCCTGTCGGCGGTGTCGGAAGACCGTCACCGGGTCATGCAAAACCTAGGCAGCAGCGACCGCGCCCGGATGGATCAGTACTTCACCTCCGTGCGCCAGACCGAGTTGCAGATGGAGGCGGAGCTACAACGCCCGACGATCGAAGCGAAGGTGACGATTCCGGAGCCGCCATCGAAGGATCTGGTGGCCAACAACGCGTGGCCCAACCTGGAGGTGGTAACGCCCCTGATGGCGCGTTTGGGTGCCATGGCGCTGGCCACCGACCAGACCCGGGTCTTTAATCTCAGCGTGTCGTCTCCGCAGAACCAGATGTTTAAGCCGGGCGACCCGCTCGGTTTTCACCAATCGACGCACGAAGAGAGCGTGGATCCCAAGTTGGGATACCAGCCCCGGGTGGCGCAATACAACCTGGAATCGATGCAGCTTTTCGCGGCGCTTTTGAAGGAACTGGATGCGATTCGGGAAGGCGACGGCACGCTGCTGGATCAGAGCTTGTTTATGGCGTTCACCGATCAGAGTTACGCGCGGATTCATTCGGTTGACGGCTTGCCAATTCTGACGGCCGGCGGTGCGAGCGGCCGCATGAAGACTGGTTATCATATGGCCGGCGACAACAGCCCGGTTTCGCGCGTCGGCTTGACGTTACAAAAGGCGTTGGGCGTGTCGGTGGACAGCTGGGGCAAGGAATCGTTGCAAGTCAGAACACCCTACACGGAGTTGCTCGCATAGCGGCATCCCCATATGAAACTTTGCCTCTTATTCGGCCTCGTAGGGTGTTTCGTTTTGTTGATGGCACAAGAGCATCCGCCCATGGTGCCACCCGCGGACCCTGGCGTATTTACGGTGAAACCGACGGGACCCGACGCTTTTAAGCTGATCGTAAAGGGGCACGTGTTCACCAGCCGTGGCGATATCGAGAAGTACCTGGCCTATCGTGCGGCCCGGCTTGCGATTGAGAAGGGCGGGCAGTGGTTCACGTTGAAGGAAGAGCGTGGAGCCGGCGAGGGAGTGGCGCCGAAGCGTGACTCGGAAGGGCCCCGCTACAGCTTCCGGATGAAGAATTTCCGGCCCGTCTGGCGTTTCAAGTCGAACGGTTCGCCGGAGTGGACGCGGTGGAGCCCCTTTACCGGTGCGCCATTTCTTTCGGCCGATCCCAAGACGATCAGCGATTTCGATGTCAGCGCCGAGATCGTGGTGCGCAAGGGTCCGATGGATGACGCCGATCCGCTGGCGTTCGAGGCTTGGGCGCTGTCGGACCTGCTCGTCAACCAGGTTTCGCCGCCAAAATAAGGAAATCAGAAGAGGGAAGCAGTTATGTCGAAGAGCACACTGAAGTTTTGTTGGGTCGCGCTGATGGCCGTAGCGGGAGCCGAGACCGCGGCGGCAGCGCGTTGGGAGAAGGGCTATGTGGTGGCCTTTTACGACCCTGCCTTCCGTTTCGGTGGCCGGGCCGACTATTCGCGAGGCACGGAGATCGAGCCAGGGGTGGACTGTCCGCACGGAAGTACCGTTCATTTTGCCGTTCCGGCCCAAGTCGCGCAATCCCTTTCGCTCGTGCGTTGGCGTTCGCCGAAGGAAGTTGAGGAGTTGGCCAATCCCCCCGCGACGGGACTGAACCGAGACCCCGCGGGCGTGTATTTCCATACGTGGCGGGCGGCTTCGGCCTATCGCGGCTACAACAAGGCGATTGAGACCTACATTAACCCGTTCGCGGCCGAAGACCCGGGCCAGCCGCAGGTGACGAGCCGTATCGGCGAGGGATTCAACCTGGATGGAAAGGTGAAGCCGGGAGACTTCGTCAGTCCGGAGGGGGAGAAAGGCGTCGACAACCAACTGTACCGGGCTTGGGGCTGCGATGCGCCCTGGCGCGGCGCCAACGGCAACGGTACGCTCGTGCTGCGCTCTAACGACAAGATGGTGGAGGGCCTGTATACCATCGTGATCCGGATTTCGGGAAACAAGGACCCCCTGAACGACGATGACGCGACCCTGGAGATCGGCTATTCACCCGACCAGATCGTGAAGGACGCGCGGGGCAATGTGGGGATGGACTACTCCTATCGTCTGCTTCACTCCGAGCAGTACACCAAGCTGAAGGCCCGAATCAAAGACGGCGTGGCCGAGACCGAGCAGGCCGACATTCACATGCCGCAAATCGCGTGGTTCGAAAACCAGACCCGGGATGCGTTTTTCCGCCAAGGTAAGATCCGGGTGGTGCCGAATGCCGACGGGACGGCGGCTGGTTTAGTCGGCGGCTATCGAGACTTCCGTGCTTTATACACACAGAATGCTTTCGCGCAATCCGGCGGGGTGCAGGGGGTGCGGGAGCACGAAGATCACGTCGCGCTGTACTACGCGCTTCGGCGCAACGCCGATGGCATGTTCAACGCCAAGACAGGCCGTTACGACGGCATCTCGAGCGCCTATCGCATGAAGCTCGTACCGGTTTTTGTTGTGGAGCCCGACCGGCCGATGGGTATTCCTTCCAGGGAGAGCGAGGCGCGACGCAGGCAGGCCTTTGACGTCACGGCGGCGGCTACGATCAAAGCGGTGGACACCCTGGTGCCCCAGGAGGTGCCGTCCGGCAGCGGCGAACTGGCCGCCACCGACGGCATTGAAATCGGGCCCGGCGGCGTTCCCATTCGGGGGCGAGGGGGAAAGGGGTCCGGCAGGAATTCGGCAATACCGACAAAGCGATAGGGGAGTTACTCGTCCGCCGTCGTCCGCTTTACTTGATGGCCACAAACTTGGCGCAGACCGGAGCGGACAAGGGAATGTTATCGCCGGACCTTGATAGTTTGCCGGTGCGCGGATCGATCCGCAGCGGAACGATCGCATTCGCCCGTTGTAACATCGCGAAAAGATATCCGCCATCGGGTTCGATATTGAAACTCCGCGGGTTACTGCCGCCCAAGGGGAATGTTTCCATCAGAGAAGGCACGCCCGTAGCCTGGTCGATCCTCATGACGGCGATTGAATTATGGCCGCGATTGGATACGTAGACAAAGTTGCCGGAGGGATGCACCTCGACCTCGGCGCAGGTCATCCGTTCGCGGTAACTGTCCGGCACCGTCCGCGCGGTGACGCCTTCCTCAAAGGTGCCGCGCTGCGCGTCGTAGCGCAACAGGGTGCAGCCGGGACCGCTCTCATTAGCGATGTATGCCCTGGATGAAAGCGGAACTGCCTGGGGTTGGCTTGGTGCTTCAGTCCGAGAGAGGCGGGATTGTGGGCAGCGAAAGTCCCCTTGGCGGCATCGATGCGGTGGATGAAGACTTTGTTCAGGCCGGTGTCGGTGGCGATGAGGAAGCGATTGTCTGGCGTGAAGTGGACGGAGTGGCAGTGCACTTCGACCGGCTGATCCGCGGAATGTTGATAGAAGGTCGCGACCTCTCCTAACGAGCCGTCCTTATGCACGGGAATGGATACGGTGCTGCCGCTCGACCAGTTCGCGACGGCCAGCAGGGAGCCGGTCTTATCGAGATTCAGATGGCACGGCATGACACCCTTCGAGGAGGTCCGGTTCA
>JAPKZA010000047.1:896-2553 GCA_026394015.1 Acidobacteriota bacterium | reverse complement strand
GAGTCCGCTCCTCCACGAAAATAAATAAAGTATCAGGTAAGCGTCGCGCCACCCTCACACTGGCCACATTCGGTATCTTTTGCAGAGACTCCTGCACGTCCGAAAGGGAAAGTCGCAAAAGATTTTGACCCAGTTTGACCCCGCTCGCCGTGACCAGCTCTCCCTTGCCAATTTTATTCTGAGGCTCAATCTGGAACCGCCTCAACTTAAAATCCGCATTTTGATACAACAGGGTCCCGAGGATCACATCCATCCCAATGGAGGTGACGATTGCGACCAGCGCCAACGAACCCGCGACCAAAAGGATTCCACCCACCCGCCGACTGAACGCTTGGGCTTGCCCTTTGCCTGACATTCTCGCGGCCAGGACGTGCCGAGCCCTCCGATGCCTTGTTTTTCGTTTTTTCGTTCCAAATATATTTTCGAGATGCCATTTCATGCGATTACCCCTTTCCGATTACGAGCCCAAGAAAGCGCTAAAATCTTTAAACATAGATTTCCGAAATCAATTCCCGCCGCTTGTCCTGCCCTTGGCAAAAGACTCAAATCCGTCATTCCTGGGAGGGTGTTCACTTCTAAAACCACCGCTTTTCCATCTCCATCCATCATGAAATCGACTCGAGAAAGAACCTCACAGCCCAAAGCTTGATGCGCTTTCTTGGCTAATTCTTGCAACTCCAAGACCTTCTCCTTCCCGAGCGGAGCGGGACACAGATACTGCGTCGCCCCTGCCGTGTACTTATTGCGATAATCGTAAAACCCTTGGCTGGGTCGTACCTCCACCACGGGCAACGCCTGCTCGCCCACAATCCCCACCGTCAATTCCGTTCCTTCCACCAGCCGCTCAATCATCATCGCCTCTTTCCATTGGCTGGCCCCTTCCCGTGCTTTCTTCGCCTCCGCTTCCGTCCGCACGAGATGGACTCCTAAACTCGAACCATCAGCCACCGGCTTTAAAACATAAGGTGGCAACCAGTCCGTCTCCTTCGTCCAAGCAGCTCCTTCCGCTAGAGGCACTCCTGCTTCCCCCATGACTTCCTTCGCCCGCAATTTATCAAATGCCAACGCACTCGCCACTGTCCCACTCCCTGTGTACGCCATCCCTTGCGCATCCAACTCCGCTTGGACTGTTCCGTCTTCGCCATAACTCCCGTGTAAACAGAGAAAACAGATATCCGTTCCTGCGGGTACTTCCACCGATCGCGCCCTCACGTCCACCTCCACCAAGCGGACTCCCATCGAACGCAAAGCTTTGGCTACCGCCGCCCCACTTCGCTGGGATATCTCCCGCTCGCCCGAAACTCCACCCGCGAGCACAGCTACTTTCATTTTTTCAGGCTTCATTCGCCTTCCCCCAGTACGATCACTTCAGGCTCCAACTCAATTCCACGATCGCTCCTCGCGCGCGCCCGAACTTTCTCCATCAAAGCCAAGACGTCGACCGCCCTCGCCCCACCCTGATTCACTATAAAATTACCATGGACTGGAGATATTCTCGCTCCACCCACCGCGGTGTCTTTCATACCCAACTCCTCAATTAACTTCCCCGCAGGAATCGAATCCGCATTTTTAAAGATGCATCCAGCACTCGGCGCCGCAGGTTGCGAGTCCCAACGCTTGCGACTGTATTTTTTTAACTTTTCTGCAATCTCCAATG
>JAPKZA010000047.1:0-884 GCA_026394015.1 Acidobacteriota bacterium | reverse complement strand
AATGGATCTACCGCCTTGCCTTGCAGCATCGCCCCCACCGCAAATTCCTCAACTAACCGCGGTACTTTGCGATACTTCACTTCAAATTCACTGGCAGGAACTTCTTTCACTTTCCCCTGCCGATCCATCACCCGAACACTTACCACCGCTTCAAACGTCCACGATTCCATCGCTCCCGCGTTCATGCGCATGGCCCCCCCTAAGGCTCCGGGGATTCCTTCCATAAATTCTAACCCTCCGATCCCGGCTGCCTTCGCCACCGCGACAATCTGCTTCAACCGCGCCCCTGCTCCCGCTCGGATTTTGCCATCCACCGCCACAATCCCACTCATCCCTGGCCGCCCAAAATGAATGCACACTCCAGCAATCCCCCCATCTCGTACCAGCATGTTACTTCCACGTCCCACCACCGTCAGGGGCACCTTCTGCTCCGTGCAAAAGCGCACCACCTTTCCGAGGACCTCCTCCGTCTCAGGCTCAAACCAAACTTGTGCAGGTCCCCCAATTCGGATCGTCGTGTGTTTTTGCATCGGTTCGTACCAACGCACCACACCCTCACCCGCTACCATTTTCTTGATCTTCAAAAAGAGTCCCACTTCCTTTGCCATCCGATGCGCTAATCCCGTCACGTCCCCCGCCCCCATCATCAGAAAAAGATCTCCCTCTTGCCACATCCCCCCCAAAATCGTCCTCGCATCCGCCATCGATCCCGCCACTTCCACCGTCTTTCCTAAAGCCATACATCGGGCTGCTAATTCGGGTAACCCAGCACCCTCCAATGGCTTTTCCCCCGCCGCATAAACGGGAAGCAGGACCACCGCATCCGCCAATGCTAAACTCTCTGCAAATCCCTGCAGAAAGGTCGCCATCCGCGTGTAACGATG
>JAPKZA010000172.1 GCA_026394015.1 Acidobacteriota bacterium | reverse complement strand
CGCGGATGGGACGGGGAAACGGTTCTTGAGTAAGTTGGAGGGGACGAACTCGCCTTTGCCTTCGACGGGGAAGACGTTTGCATGGTCGCCGGATGGGACGCGGATTGTGTTTGTGGACGCGCGGCCGGGGCCGGAGACCAAGGACGTAGACGGCGACCCGGTGGTGATTACCCGGTACCTGTACAAGCCGGACGATAGCGAAGGGAATTCGCGGCTGAATGACAACAAGCGGCTCCATTTATTTCTGGTGGAGGTGGGCAGCGGCGCGATTACGCAACTGACGAGCGGGAACCATTATGAGCATTCCGTGGATTGGTCGCCGAAGGGGGATGAGATTCTGTTTGTGTCGAATCGGGAGCCGAACGAGGACCAGTTTTTTAACTACGATTTGTTTGCGCTGAAGGTGGCGGACCAGTCGGTGCGGCGGTTGACGGCGACGGAGAATATTGAGTATCGGCCGGTGTGGTCGCCGGACGGGAAGACGATTGCGTATCAGGGGTGCAAGCGGGGGTTGACGGACTTGGAGACGACGATGGAGGATACGCACGTTTGGATGATGAAGGCGGACGGGAGCGGGCGGAAGGAGTTTGGGAAGATCGACAATCGGCAGGGTACGCCGGTGTGGGCGCCGGAGGGGGATTTTGTGTACTTCACGGTGCAGGAGCGGGGCAGTGTGCATTTGTACCGGCAGGCCGTGGGCGGGGGAAAGGTTGAGCTGGTGGTGGGCGGCCGGGGGGCGGTGCAGGCGTTTTCGGTGGCGAAGGGCGGGGTGGTGGCGTATGCGATGGCGACGGAGGGGGACGCGGCGCAATTGTATGTGAAGGGAGAGAAGTTGACGGATTTGAATGCGGAGTTACTTCGGGGAGTGGAGGTTGCGCCGGTAGAGGCGTTTACTTTCGTGAGTAACGACAATAAGTGGGAGGTGGAAGCGTTGCAGGGGCCGGCGTTCAACTTCAAGAATCAGGTGTATGCGGCGAAGGGTTGGGCGACGTTGATGGTGAACTATCGGGGGTCGACGGGGTATGGGCAGGCGTTTGCGGACGGGGTGTTTGGGGATCAGAACGGGAACGAGGGGCAGGATGTGCTGTATGGGTTGAGCGCGGCGATGCGGCGGCACTTATGGATTGATCGGGAGCGGTTGGGGGTGGAGGGGGTGAGTTACGGGGGGCAGTTGAGTTCTTGGTTGATTACGCAGTCGAGGATTTTCAAGAGCTCGATTCCGACGGCGGCGATTATTAACTTAGTGAGTTATAATTACACGACCTACTACAACCAGTATGAGCAGATGACGTTTGGGGTGTTTCCGCATCAGGGGAACCTGATGGACGTGTTGTGGGAGCGGTCGTCGCTGAAGCATGTGGGGAAGGTGGCGACGCCGACGATGCTGGTGCACGGGGAGAATGACAATGACGTACCCTTGTCGGAGGCGGAGCAGTTTTATATTGGGCTGAAGGATGTGGGGGTGGAGGCGATTTTCGTGCGGTATCCGCGGGAGGGGCACGGGATACGAGAGAGTCGGCATGTGGTGGATTGGACGGAGCGTTCGATGCGGTGGCATGAGGGGCACTTTCCGAAGGGGGTGGCGAGGCCATAGGAGGCGAGGAGGTATTCCCTCTCCGGGCTAGAGCAGTAGAAAGATACTAGTGCGTGCCTAAGGCTAACTGACAATCGATTGCAATCAGGAATACTGGTATTCTCTTCTCAGCGATGTTAGCCAGAATCCTTATCTTCACACTTGGGCTGGGCGGCGTTGGGGCTGCGCAGACGGTCACGGTAGCGGTGTCGCCGACGACGGCGACGAACCGGGTGGGTGAGACGCGAACGTTCACGGCGACGGTGCGGAACACGGCCAACACGGCCGTGAACTGGACGACGACGGCGGGTACGATCACGTCAGCGGGGGTGTTTACGGCTCCGGCGACGCTGCCGTTGGGTGGGTTGGCGACGGTGCGAGCGACTTCGGTAGCGGATCCGACGAAAGTTGCGACGGCGGATGTAACCCTGCAGAACGCCCGGCCTACAATCACGGCGTTGAACCCTACCTCGGTAAATACGGGAATGCCCTATACGTTGCTGATCAAAGGGACTAACTTTCTGCCGACGAGCACGGTTACTTTGGAGGGCGTGGCGGCGGCGGTGACTTATATAGGGCCGACCGATTTGCAGGTTTCGGAGGTGGCGACGAATTTGCCGGGGAATGCGATTGACGTGATTGTTTCGAATCCGGACCCGGGGGCATCGAGCAGCGCGATGGTGGGGGTGACGGTGTTGGCGGCGGTGCGGGTGACGGTGAACCCGACGGGGGCGACGATAGCGGGGGGCGCGAGTTTGCGGTTTACGGCGGCGGTGGCGAATACGAGTGTGACGACGGTGAGTTGGTTCGTGAACGGTATGCCGGGAGGGAATCCGCAGGTGGGGTTGATTGACGGGGCGGGGCAGTACACGGCGCCAGCGGCGCCTCCGGCGGGGGGCCGGGTGGAGATCAAAGCGGTGAGTGCCTTTGACGGGCGGGCGGAAGGGATCGTAACGGCGACGATTCAGAATGGGGTGCCGGTGTTGAGCGGGGTGACGCCGGATACGGTGACAGTGGGGGCGCACCTGGTGGGGGTTTTGCCGTTCAACTCGAGCTTGTTGGTTCCGCAAGCGGGGCCGGGCGGGGCGACGTTTACGGTGACGGGTTCGCTGTTTGCGCCGACGGCGCGGGTGTTTTTGGGGGGGCGGGAGCTTTCGACGACGTACGTGAGCAGCACGCAGTTGCGGGCGATGGGGACGA
>JAPKZA010000435.1:6495-9186 GCA_026394015.1 Acidobacteriota bacterium | reverse complement strand
TAGAATATCGTTTATGACTCGGCTCTACTTCGGCTTCGGCTTCGGCTTCGCACTAGCCTTGTTCAACAAGGAAGCGCTCGCGCAGGAAGATGTTGCCACCCTGCTCGAACAAAAGTGCCTCCACTGCCACGGTGGAGCCCTGGAACTCGGCAAACTCGATCTCCGCACCCGCGCCGCCGTCCTCCGCGGCGGCGAACACGGGGCGACCGTAGTCCCCGGCGCCGCCGCGACCAGCAAGCTCATTCGCATGGTCAGCGGCCTCGATACGCCGCGCATGCCGCTCGGCGGCTCACTGACGGAAGCCGAAATAAAGCGGCTCACCGAATGGATCAATGCCGGCGCCCAATACCCGGACCGCCCCCTCCTCGCCAAGCAGTCGGTGGTCGCCACCGAACCGCCCCTCCGCGACGCAGACAAGAAATGGTGGGCCTTCCAACCCATCGCCCGGCCCGCCACCACCATCGACTCTCTCCTCCACGCCGGCCTCTCGAAGAAGGGCCTCCAACCAGCCCCCCGCGCCGACCGCGCCACCCTCGTCCGCCGCGCCTATCTCGATCTCGTCGGCCTTCCCCCTACGCCCGCCGAAGTCGATGCCTTCGTCAACAGCAAAGCACCCGACGCCTGGCCCCGCCTGATCGACCACCTTCTCGCCTCGCCCCACTACGGCGAACGCTGGGGCCGCCACTGGCTGGACGTCGCCCGCTATGCCGATTCCAACGGCTACGAACACGACTTCGATCGCCCCAACGCCTGGCGCTATCGCGACTACGTCATCCGCGCCTTCAACGCCGATAAACCTTACGATGTCTTTTTAACCGAACAACTCGCCGGGGACGAAGTCGACCATCCGACGTACGACTCTCTCACCGCCACAGGCTTCCTCCGCAGCTACGCCAAAGTCGGCTTTCGCGAAAAAGATAACCCGGAATTTCGCTACGAATACCTCGACGATATGATCGCCACGATTGGCCGCGGCGTGATGGGCTTAACCGTTCAATGCGCCCGCTGCCACGATCATAAATTCGATCCCATCTCGCAGAAAGATTACTACCGCATGCAGGCGACGCTGTTTGGCTACGTCGAAGTCGACCAACCGCTGGTCCCCCCGGCCGAAGCCAAAGCTTGGCGCGAGGCCAACGCTCGCGTCGATGCTGCCATCGCCGAACTCCGCGACCGCATCCGCGTCCTCGAAGCCCCCTACGCCGCACAGATCCTGCCCAACAAATACAAGCGCTTCCCCGCTAATGTGCAGGAAGCGATCGCCACCCCCGAGGCCCAACGCACTCCGGGCCAAACCCTCCTCGCCAACCAAGTCATCCGCACAACGCGCGCCTCGGCCACCGAGATCGACCGCATTTGCTCCCCGGCCGACCTCGCCGCCCGCCGCCAACTCAACGCCGACATCGCGGCCCTGGACAAAAAACGCCCCGCCGCGGTGCCCATGGCGATGGGCGTCACCGACGGCGATTACCGCTTCACCCCCGATGGCCCCGGCGATGAACCCGCCCCCGGCAAAGGCATCAAGGCCGAAGCCATCGCCGGCTCCTTCCTGCACGAAGGGCCCAATCGCTATAGTGCACCGCCGTCGTTTCTGCTCGTCCGCGGTGATCGAAATGCCAAGTCCGAACCCATGCGCCCCGGCTTTCTCCGCGTCGCCGATTGGGGCGGCATGCCTGTCGAAGTCCCGACGGCCACCGGCCAAACCTCCGGCCGCCGCCTCGCTCTGGCCCGCTGGCTTACCGCCCCCGAAAACCCGCTCACCGCTCGCGTCATGGCCAACCGCCTTTGGCATCACCACTTCGGCCGCGGCATCGTGCCCTCGCTCGATAACTTCGGCCGTATGGGCGACAAGCCCTCCAACCCCGAACTCCTCGATCTCCTGGCGACCGAACTCGTCAACCGCAAATGGAGTCTGAAAGCCATGCACCGGCTCATCATGACCAGCGAGACTTATCAACAGACGTCGGCCTATGAAGACCCCGCCGCCCTCGCCGCGGACCCCACGAACAAACTCCTCTGGCGCTACCCCATTCGACGCCTGGAAGCCGAGATCGTCCGCGACCAAGTGCTTGCCGTCAGCGGCACCCTGAACGCAACCCAGTTCGGCCCCGCCATCTTCCCGCCCCTCCCCGCCGAACTCCTCGCCTCCAGCGCCAAAGGCATTTGGAACCAGCAGCCCGACGGCCCGGAAACGTGGCGCCGCAGCGTCTATGTTTATCGCAAACGCGGTCTGCCGTTCCCCATGTTCGAAACCTTCGACCTGCCGGATCAGAACATCGCCTGCGGGGCTCGCAACGTCTCGACGGCCCCCACGCAGGCCCTCTATCTGATGAACGATCCGTTCCTCCTCCGCCAGGCCCATCTGTTCGCTGAACGCGTCCGCGAGGCCGGCGGAGACCCCGTGGCCACCGCCTTCCGACTCGCCCTGGCCCGCGCCCCCAAGCCCGCGGAGCGCGCAGCCGTTGCCAACCTCGATCTGGACGCCCTCGCCCAGGTCGTCCTTAACCTCAACGAATTTCTATACCTGAGATAACCATGCCATCCCGGCGCAAATTCCTACTCGAAGCCGGCGGCGGTCTCGGCGCTCTCGCCCTCACCTCGCTCGAAGCCGCCACCCACCACGCCCCCCGTGCCAAGCGCGTCATCTCGCTCTTCATGAGCGGCGGCGTCAGCCACCTCGATACCTTCGAT
>JAPKZA010000435.1:0-6389 GCA_026394015.1 Acidobacteriota bacterium | reverse complement strand
CCTCGAAGTCAGCGAACTCTTTCCCAAGCTTGGCGCCCTGGCCGACGAATACGCTCTCATTCGCAGCGTCTTCTCGAAGTCGAACGATCACGTTCAGGCCCACTACGCCCTCTCCAGCGGCCAAATCCGTATGGGTTTCCCCTCGCTTGGTTCCTGGGTCACCTACGGCCTCGGCTCCGTGAACAAAGACCTCCCCGGCTACGTCGTCCTCTACGACCAACGCGGCGGCCCCTTCGGCGGACCCGCCAATTGGACCGCCGGCTTTATGCCCGCCGCCTACCAAGGCACCGTTTTCCGCGCCTCGGGCGACCCCATTCTCGATCTTAAGCCGCCTCCCGGCCTTTCGAACGACGAGCAACGCAAGCGCCTCGCCGCCCTCGCCAAACTCAACGCAATCGACGCCGCCCAGACCCCCGCCAATACCGAACTCGCGGCCCGTCTCGAAAGCTACGAACTCGCCTACCGCATGCAAAGCGCCGCGCCCGAAGCCGTCGATCTGGCCAGCGAATCCGCCGCGACAAAAGCCCTCTACGGCCTCGACCAAAGCCATACCGAACCCTTCGGCCGCCAGTGCCTCATGGCCCGTCGCCTGGTCGAACGCGGCGTCCGCTTCGTCCAGCTTTATCACGGCGGGCTCGGCAACCAAAATCTTGATACGTGGGACGCTCACGAAGATGTCCGCTCGAATCACACCCGCCACGCCGCCGCCACCGACACCCCCATCGCCGGTCTGCTGACGGACCTGAAGGCTCGCGGCATGCTCGACGATACCCTCGTCATTTGGCATGGCGAGTTCGGCCGCATGCCGATCTCGCAGCGCGGCCTCGGCCGCGACCACAACCCCGGCGCGATGTCCATCTGGATGGCCGGCGCCAAGATTCGCGGCGGCCAAGTCATCGGATCGACTGACGAGTTCGGCTATAAAGCCGAGGAACAGCCTATCAGCGTCCACGATTTCCACGCGACGATTCTGCATTTGCTGGGGCTTGAGCATACAAAATTGACCTATCGCTTTAATGGCCGCGAGATGCGCCTGACCGACGTATACGGCACGCCCATCCCGCAAATCGCATGACCAAAGCCTGGGCGCTCGTCGGTCTCCTCTGGGTCGCGTTTTGCCTCAACTACATCGACCGGCAAGTCGCCTTCTCCATCTTCCCTGCCCTGCGCCGCGAGATGGGTTTCACCGCCACCGAGCTTGGTTGGGTCGGAACGGTCTTCCTTTGGAGCTATTCGCTCGCGCTGCCCTTCGCCGGTCGCCTGGCGGATCGAACCGATAAGCGCCGTTTGATCGCCGCCAGTATGCTCCTCTGGAGCCTCGCGATCTGGGGCTCTTCCGCTGCCTCCGGAGTGGGTTCGTTTTTGTTCTGGCGCGGCATAATGGGCATCACCGAGGCCCTCTACTTCCCCGCCGCCGCGGGCTTCATCGCCAGCATCCACAGCGCGGGAACGCGTAGTCGCGCGCTCGGCCTCCACCAAAGCGCCCAGATCTTTGGCGGGGCACTCGGAGGCTGGTACGGCGGCTGGAGTGCGGACGGGCCCGGCTGGCGCACCGGCTTCACAACTCTCGCCGTCGCCGGCATCGCCTACGCCTTCGTCCTTTGGTTCGTCCTGCCCCGCACGGAACGAACCCACCGTGATGCCTCCAGCGCGGGCACCATCTGGTCCCCCGCTTTCTGCTGGCTCGTGGCGGCTTTCTTCGGCTACTGCGGCGTCCTTTGGATGCTCTACGCCTGGCTTCCCAGCCACCTCGGCGACCGCTTCGGCTTCTCCATGGCCGAAGCCGGTTGGCGCGGCACCGTCTTCCTGCAGGGTAGTTCGTTTGTGGGAATTCTCATCGGCGGGTATTGGGGCGACCGGACCGGACGCCGCCTGTTCTTCGCCGCCCTCGGCATGTTGCTCAGCCCCGTCTTCGGCTACGCTGTCTTCGCCGCTCCCACGCTCGAAGGCTCCATCGCCGCCGCCATCGGCTTCGGCCTCGGCGCTGGCCTCGTCATGGCCAACCTTTTCGCCGCCGCCTTCGCCCTCGTCGGCCCCGGTCGTCACGGCTGGGCGGCGGGCCTGCTGAACATGGCGGGGGGCATCTCCGGCGGCATCGGCATGTTGCTCGCGGGCTATTCGAAGGACAGCGCCGGCTTCGTCGGGCTTTTCACGATCCTCGCCGCCACGGGCCTGCTCATTACGGTTCGGCGATCACCAAGTGCTGCCGCGTCTTGACGTTGGTCAATGTCTGCCGCGCCCCGCTCGGCCACTCAATCTCGACCTTCGCTACCGTCGCCTCTTTCCCCAAACCGAACGTCAGCGCCAAGTCCGATTGGCTGCAATAGCCGGTACCGCTGGTGACGGTCTGCCACTGCTTTCCAATGCGGACGACGGTTCCGAGCGCGCTCCGATTACTCTTCTTCCCCTGCAGACGCAGCGAAAGATAGTTGTTCGCGTTCCCGCCCTCATTCTTCAACAACACCACCGGCCCATGGTTGCTCGTCACCACCACGTCAAGGTCGCCGTCGCGATCGTAGTCCGCATAGGCCGTCCCCCGCGCCACATACGCGTTCGTCAAACCAGCCCCCTTCGTCACGTCGGAAAACTTCCCCTTCCCGTCGTTGTGAAACAGCAGCGGCAATTGTTTGAACTGGATCTTCGGCTGCACCCGGCCAATCTCCTCATCGATGTGGCCGTTGGCGGCAAACAAGTCGGGCCGTCCGTCCAGATCGTAGTCAAAGAAAAACAACCCAAACGTCAGGCTCAGCAAGCTCGATCGCCCCACCGTGGAGCGCGGCGCTTCGTCCACAAACAGGCCATTGCCTTCGTTGTGATACAGCCCCAGCATATGGTTCGAAAAGTTGCCGACTGCTAAGTGCGCCCGGCCGGACTCATCATAGTCCGCCGCCGCCGCGCCCATCGCGCCACGGGCCACCCCGTCTTCACTAAAGGCCACTCCAGCGGAAACGGCGATGTCGGTGAAGGTCCCGTTCTTGTTGTTCCGATAGAGGCGGTTGGGCTGGGTATCGTTCGCCAGAAACACGTCCGGCCAGCCATCGCCATTGACGTCGAACACCCCGATCCCCAGCGCTTTACTGTTTGCCTCGGCGATTCCGGCTTTCTTCGAAACGTCCTCGAACGTCCCGTTCCCCCGGTTCCGATACAATTTCGGCGGCACGCCCTTATACGATTCGGGCGTGCAGTAGGACTTCGAATTCCCATCCATCGAGCAGAACAGATCGCCCTTTGCGGTCCACTGCACATAGTTCGCGACGAGCAAATCGGCGTTCCCATCTCGGTCAAAATCGAGAAACGCCGCCGAAGTGCCGAAGTCCGCGTTGGCAATCCCGGCCGCCTTCGTGACGTCCTTAAACCGCCAGCCGCCTTCATTGTGGAACAGCCGATCGCCTTCCAGCGCCGTGATGTAGACGTCCTCGCGCCCGTCGTTATCGTAGTCCGCCACGGCCACGCCCATCCCGAACATCTCGACGTCGAGGCCGCTCGCCTTCGTCACGTCGGTGAAGGTGCCGTTCTTGTTGTTCCGATACAACGCGCTCAAACTGCGACGTCCTTTCGGCGTCCAATCTTTCGAGTTGATCAGCAGCAGGTCCGGCCAGCCGTCGCCATCGGCGTCGAACCAGGCCGCGCCCGACCCCATCGTTTCAGGGAGCCAGCGTTTGCCGGCCCGGCCGCTGTTGTGTAGGAAGTTGAGCCCGGCTGCTTTGGTCACGTCCAGAAATCGGACGGAGACCGGCTGTGCTGTCAGCATCAGGGCGATGCACGTGACGAGGAGAAGACGATGGAGCATGGGGTAAAGATATCGATTCGTGTTCGTGGATCATCTGGCGCTCGTTGTTATCTTCGGCGCTGCGCTGACGATGTTTTTGCGTAATGGACTGCGCGGATTCGTCCGCCTTGAACCGCCGGAACAATACTTCTTCGCGTTCTGCCTGGGCCGCATCGCCCATCCCGCGATACGCCAGCATCAGCGTATAGTGGCCTTGCACGTCCTCCGGGTCTATCGCCAAAACCTTCTGCAAAGCGGCGATCGATTCGGCGTAGCGCCGCTGCAGAAACAGCAAACGGCCGATCTGATTCTGCGCCATCCGGTCCCGCGGATACTTCCCGACCACGGTCGCCAAGCTCGCCAGAGCGCCGTCGTAATCGCCGTCGGCCTTCTGCACGAGGCCCTTAAAGAAGTGGATCCGAGCCAGCGACGGGTCGATCTGCATCGCCTTGGCGAGATACGGTTTCGCCCCCTCCGTCTCGCCTTCCTGAATCAGCGCCCGGGCCACATTCAACCACCCATCGGCGTATCCCGGCTCGGCTTCGGTCACCTTCTTGAACGCATACTCGGCACCCTTCAAGTCGCCTTGCAACAGCAGCCCGATGCCCCAATCGTTCCATCGTTCCCGATTCGCTTTCTCCGCCACCGGCTTCCACTGCGTCGGCGTCGAACCCACGTTCAGTACCGCCCGCGACGCCGCCAGCGTAACAATCGGCAACACCGGAATTTCACCCTTGATTTGGCCTGAAACATTCTTGGGGACGTTTGTTTTATCGAAACTGTACTCGCGACTGTCATGGTGGACGGTCGCCTCCCCCGCCCCGGCCTTGCCGGCAAACGCGTATTTGTTGTAATACTGGGAAAACTTGCGGTAGTTCAGCTTCGCCGTAAACGTCACCGGCCCTTTCACCGTCGCCGGCAGCTTCACCCGATAATGCACCACATCGGCGGCACCGGGCGGAATGGAGCGGACATAGAACGCGCTCCGCGCCTGCCACGCGTTGCGCTTGTTGATCGGGTTCCCTTCCCCGTCGAGCAACAGCGACCGATAGACATGCGCCCCGGGCTCGACCGCCCCGTCTTCTTCCAGCGCGCCGGACCAGTAGACTATGTTCCCCGCCGCGTCCGTACCTTGCAGGTCCAGCCAGATATCGAACGAGTCAATCGTGCCGCCCGGAAAGAAATGGCCGATCTTCCGCGTCCGCACGACGACGTCGAGCCGCACTGTCTGCCCCGGCTGAAAGCTCACGCCCGCCTGGTCGATGGGCGCCGCCAACTCGCCGACTTCGCGCAGCATCATCGCCCCGCCGCTTTCGGCCTCTTCGCCCACTCCGTTCAGCGAGTTCAGCGCCGGCGCCTCGCCCGTCTTCCGCTGCATCTGCAGCGCGGCATCGGCTTTGATCGGCGACGCGGCGAAAATGTCGACGCTGATGAACCCGGACTTCAAAAACTTCTCCGTAATCGCGAGCTGTTCCTGATCCTTGTTCACGTGCGCCACGGCCATGTTCGCCCCCGGGAACCGGTGATTGTGAATCTTGCCGTCCCGATTGCCGGGGTCTTTCGAATCGACGAGCGGCATATGGCAGTCCGTGCAGGTCGACGTCTTCGGCGGGTAATAAAAACTCCTCGCCCCCTGCCCCGATACTCCCGATGCCTGCCAGTTGTCGTAGTCGTTGAAACCCCGAATCCAGCGATAGTTATTCACCGGCACATCCAAATGCACCTTGTGGCACGACGAACAATACTCGGCCGAATCCTGCTTCATGAAGGGCTTCATGAAGGTCCGCCGATGCGGTTCCGGGTCGAGGTACGTAAGGAAATTATCGAACGCGCGAATGTAGCGATTCTTGCTCGAAGCCAAATCGTGGAGCGGAGGATATTCGATCGTAAAGCCGCCATTGCCCATCGAGCCTTCGACATGCGTAATCGAATGGCACGAAACACAGCCCAAACCGTTTTGCGCCTCCGGCGTATCGATCTGATCTTTCATCGGCTTGTCGAATCGGCCGTTGAAGAACACGGCATGGTCGTGGCAACTGGCGCACCACTTACTCCCCTGCGTTCCGCTCAGCTCCTGCATGTGCTCAATCGACTTTCGATAGTACTGGTTATTGAAGCTGGCGAAATGGTGCACCGAACTATCCCACTGTTTGTAGGCGTCTTTATGGCACTCCCCGCATAACTTCGAATCCATGAAGAAGTCCGAGGGAATGGTCCCGCCGACGTTGGTCTTGGCGGAGCTTGGCCAAAACGGGCTCTTCGGCCCGCCGCCTTCGGCCTGCATCGACACCGGCACGACTTTCGGATTCCGAATCCGCGTCGCGGTTTCCGGCACGAACGGAGCCACGAGCAAAGCCACGGCCGGAGCTAAAGCCCACGGGGCTAGGGGACGCCGATACACATACAGCCCCCACATGGCAGCTACGGTTCCCACCGCCATATGCGCCCATAGAATCTTCTGATTCTCGGTCACCGCACCAGCCCAGATCTTCTAAAGACTTAAGCGCAACGCTTTTTCCTGCACCCGACAAGCCAGACAATAAAATAACCTGTTGTCGGCTCATTCACCCATTTCCATAAATTTTTGATGCCTTTCAATAAATTCGCGTGTGGAGTCGAT